>CAJWFB010000122.1 GCA_913031645.1 uncultured Cellvibrionales bacterium | reverse complement strand
TATTGGTATTGGTATTGGTATCGACTTCGGTACCAGCAATAGTGCTGCTGCGATTTATGACGGCAAAGACGTGGTGTTAGTCGAGTTAGGGCGTGATAGCCCTATTATGCCGTCGGCGAATTATCTGAATAAAGACCTTGTCACCAAGATTGGTCAACAGGCTATTGATGACTACATCACCGGTAATCGAGGTAGAACAGTTGAGTTAAGTGCCGAACTGTTAGGTGAAGAAAGGACCAGCGCAGGCGGCAATGATGGGCCGGCTAGTGAGGGAGACACAAACAAGGTTTACGGGCAAGCTATTAATGATGCTGGCCTACCCGGGCGTTTATTTAGAGGCACCAAACGATTACTGGGTAATGCTACCAGTGACCGCACACTGATTTTTAATCGGCCCTTTCGATTAGTTGCACTGGTTACCCCAATTTTAGTTGGTGTTCAAAAAGCACTGCAATCCAGTTTGTGTAAATGGCCTGATGAACGCGCTGACCATGCATGCATCGGTCATCCTGTGAACTTTGAAGGCCGAGAAGAAATGCGCAATAGTGTTGCTATGAAGCGTCTCAGCGAGTCCTATGGATACGCAGGCATCAATCAGCAAAATTTTTGTCCTGAGCCAACCGCGGCAGCCATTAGCTATTTACACAACAATCCTGGTAGCAGTGATCAGCGTGTTCTTACCGTTGATTTTGGGGGTGGTACGTTGGATTTCAGTATTCTGCGGCGTGACAATGTTAACTTCACGGTTGAGGCGACACACGGTATCGCTCTGGGCGGTGATCGGATTGACCAAACGATTTTTAGGCAACTCGTGTTTCCTTTGTTGGGTAAGGGAGAGCGCTGGAGGAGAGTAACGGATGGAGTACCCGTTGATACGCTGTTTCCTTTTGGCGATTTTGAGGACCTATTGATTAATTGGCCGATCAGTTACATGCTCAATCAGAATAAATACACCACTCCAGTGATGCAACGAATGGCAGAAACTGACCTGGCGGCGCAAAAATTTAGGCGGCTCTATGATCTTATCAAACAAAATTACAGCTATCAGGTGTTTGAAGCCATCAAGACGTTTAAAGCGGAACTCTCGGTTAAACAATCAGCCGTTTTAGATATTCCTGAGTTGGATATCGAGGTAGAGTTTGAGCGCTGGGAGTTTGAACTGATGATTTCTGATTTATTGTTCGAGCTAGAACAAGCGATAACGCTTATTTTGAATAAAGCAAACCTCTGTTCAGATGATATAGATTTAGTACTTCGCACTGGTGGCTCGTCATTAATTCCAGCGGTTAAGGACATTCTTGATAATCAGTTTGCAGGTAAGGTTGTTGAGCATGATCCCTTTACCAGTGTGGCAGCTGGATTAGCTATTGCTGACTTCTATGGCTATGGCAATCAATAATCAATCGTTAGGCGGTAGACAATTTATTTGCCAAAACGTCTATTGCGTTGTTGCCAGACGCGAATTGCACGCCAAAAATCGATTTTTCGAAAGGCGGGCCAAAAAACCTGGGTGAAATAAAGTTCCGAGTAGGCGCTTTGCCAGAGTAAAAAGCCAGACAGGCGCTCTTCACCAGATGTGCGGATGATAAGATCTGGATCGGGCATGCCTTCTGTGTAGAGATGATTAGACAGCATATCTTCGTCAATCGAATCTAAGTCTATCTCGCCCGCTTTAATCTGCTCACCAATCTTCTTAACCGCGTCAACGATCTCGGCGCGGCCGCCATAGCCGATGGCAACATTCAGTTGAAAACTATCATGAGCCTCAGTCATACCCTCTACTTTGATAATTTCCTCCTGCATTTCTTTTGAGAAACCATCACGTCTGCCAATCACTTTGATTTTGACATTTTCGCTTTCAATCAAAGGGTCGGTTTGCAGTGTTCTGAACTTATTCAGAATAATACTCATTAATTCTTCCACTTCTTCATTACTTCGTTTGAAGTTTTCAGTGGAGAACCCGTACAGGGTGACTATTTCAATGTCGAGTTCCAAGCACCACTTCAGGAAATCTTCTAGCTTGTCTGAGCCTGCCATATGGCCTGCCTTGCGGGTTGCTAGCCCGGCCGCTAACGCAAACCGACGGTTACCATCGACAATAAGGCCGACATGCTTTGGTGCTTTGGAGCTAGCCAATTGGCGGCGCAGAAATTTTTCGTAAAGGCTGTATAAAAA
>CAJWFB010000121.1 GCA_913031645.1 uncultured Cellvibrionales bacterium | reverse complement strand
CCCCCTTCGGCTTGAGCATCTCGAACGCTTCTAAAAAAGCACCTCCAGTCAGATGACGCCTGTGCCTGGCTCACTGGCGGAGTGCGCGATTCCATTCGCAGGCTGAAGTATCAGCCACCGGCTTTCTAGGATTTACGAGCATAACTTGATTTTTCAATCGCTGAAAGGCTGTCGATCTGACCTTGTATTGGCTCCCTTGCCAATGCAAAAAGGCTGCACTAGGAAAATTAATGTGGCAAACTATCACCGTACTCCCAACAAGCTCATTTAAGGCCAGATCGTGTCTCACATTCCAGTAGTTTATAACGATGCTTACGATATTTGCGTGCCGCCAACACATCGTTTTAATGGGACAAAATTCTCTGAGCTAGTGCGTCATCTTCAACGCAGTGACTTCTCTAAGAAGTTAGACTTCATACACTCCTCTCCCGTGCGTTATGAAGATATTAGACGCGCACACGCAAATGAATATGTGCAGCGAGTGGCAACAGGGGCGCTATTGCGAGAAGAAGTTCGACAAATCAATTTACCTATGAATACTCAATTGATTAAACGCAGCTTTCTTGCCTTGAGCGGAACCTATACCACGGCTCTGAAGGCTTTAGAAAAAGGCGTTGCATGCCATGCAGCTGGCGGCACACATCACGCACATTATTCTCATGGATCAGGGTTTTGTGTGTTCAATGATTTAGCATTTACTGCTCTAAATTTAATTGAACACGACCTAGTTGAGACTGTTCTAATCTTAGACCTGGACGTACACCAAGGCGATGGGACGATCGACATATGCCATGGCAAGCGTGGTATCTATACCTGTTCGTTGCACTGCGAGAAAAACTTTCCATTTCAAAAGCGTCAAGGCACTCATGACGTACCGCTTGATTGCCACTTGGAAGATAATGCATATCTGGATCAGCTGCACCGGACCCTCGGTGATATCTCCAGAGACTTCACACCCCAGCTCGTCTTATACGATGCGGGCGTTGATGTGTTCTTGGGTGATCAATTGGGGAATTTAGATTTGACGCTAGAGGGTATCTTCAAACGCGATTGTATTGTCTTGGAGCATTTTAAGAATTTTAATATCCCAATCGCAACCGTCATAGGAGGCGGCTACAGCCCGTCTGACACTGACATTGCCCGGCGGCATTTATCTATATTTCGTGCAGCTACTAATATATTTTAATCCATTCGCCGATTTGGAATTCATGCACTAACTCTCAAAGGGGTAATTAAAGACCACGGAGCTCACTTAGGCTCAACACTCATATTATTTTGGGTACTAGGTAGGTCTGATCGCAGGTGCTTTCATCTAGACAGAAACACAACGATAGTATTCGGCGTATTAAACATTGTTATTCAATGAGATGGGTGAATACGGCGGGGTTAGCCTATGTGAAATAACAATAACAATTAAACTCCCTATGGCAGACGAGCTACCAAAGGTTAACCGTTGGAACTCTGAACTCTTGGACGATCATACGCAGTTTGATCACCCTGAGTTTACAGTCCAGTATAACCATCTTTATACTGAGGCAGACATAGTATGGTATTCGGAAGCCTGTAGCCGCTCCGATTCCATGGATATTACTTTTGCGAATGTACTAGAGATATGGGCACATTAGGCTCGTGAATTATGCAAATAAGAAGGGATCTATCGTATCAATAAGTTTGGCCCCAAGACACTACCGATGGCACACCAAGACATAGTTGAAAATACCCGTCGATGGCTTGAGCAAATGGTAGTAGGGCTAAATCTATGCCCGTTTTCCCATAGCGTCATAGCTCAAAACCAAGTGTATTATGCCATTTGTGATGCCACCACAGATGCACAATTAAAGCAGTTCTATGTTAATGAGTTACAACGCCTGCTTGGGGCTGACGAAAATGATATTGCCACTAGCCTACTCATGTTTCCTCAAGGTCTGGAAGTTTTCGATGATTACCTCGACTTACTCGATTGGTTTCAGCAGCTATTGGAGCAGGCAGAACTGACAGAGCATGTTCAGTTAGCATCATTTCATCCCCGATATCAATTTGAGGGTGCTGCTATTGATGATCTTAGCCACTTTACTAATCGCGCACCCTATCCAATCATACACCTTCTGCGTCAATCTCAAATGACTAAAGCCCTCGCAGACTTTGTGAGCCCTGAGAATATTTATACAAATAACATAGAAAAATTGAATAAACTTGGCCGCCAACATGTCGAATTACTCTGCCCATGGGGTAAATAGTAAATTTTTTATAAAATTACTGGTACTATCAAACTAATAAGAACAGGCATTAGATTGCCAGGGTCGCTTAACTTTATGTGCTCAGCGCTATCAGGAACCTCGCTGATCTAGGAGTGTGATCCATAAGCCATGGGGCGGAGAGACGTCCCGCACCGCGGTTTGCGCGCATGTTAGCTATGCGGACTTACCAGATCATGCGGATGCGGCAGGACCTGGTACACGGTCAAAAATGTTACTACAGCGATCCTGTTGCCGGGTAGCGCACCTTTCGCTCCACCAAAAGATGAATATTTACATTCAGCACGATGTCGATTGTAATTTAGAAAAGGTAAATTAAAAAATCAGGCTTCGGTAATACCTCTAACTGAAATTAGATGGTTATCCCATCGTAGCATTGAAAGTGCTTCCATTTTTGTACCACTGTTAGCTAAATTAACTAATCTACCAGTTCCAGCAGTAATAAAATAGCCAGAGTCGTTAGCAACCACGCCACATACGTCGGGGATATCCACTGCGTGTATTAATTTCTTATTAAATGTATTATAGATATAAATGACACCGCCACGTGGCGAAGTTGCGGCAATTGATTTACCATTTTTTGAAAATGTTATGCTGCCGACATAACCCTTCAGTTTACGGATTTCATTACTCGGTGCTTCGAAAAGATTAATTTCTTGACCTCTCGAATGGAGGCCCACAAGTGAAGAAATAGTATCATCACTTTGAACTTGAACCCCAAAGGCTACGTCACCCATCTGGTTTACCGATAAATGACGAATAGAATTTTTATGCATCTCAGGTCTTAATGTAACCTTTTCAA
>CAJWFB010000120.1 GCA_913031645.1 uncultured Cellvibrionales bacterium | reverse complement strand
CGCAGCTAAAGAGGCAATAATGTATCCATCACCTCCGTTATTTCCCGCACCACAAAAGACATGAATACAGTCAGGAGTGCCAAAGTTGTCTAATAATTCTGCAAAAACGCCGTCTCCAGCTCTGCGCATTAGTTCAAAGGGGCTAATATTCCCTTTTTCACCAGCCAACCGATCAAGTTCACTGACAGTTTTGGCATCAAATAAGGCTTGTTGAATAAGATAGTGCGACATTAAAGAGATATCCCAGTAAAATTAGAAAGATTATAAGCCAGAAAAGCTATGAAACCATGCCTCAAATTGAAGTAGAAGCTCAGAAATTGGAGAATTTAGCCCATAAGATCAAATCTTGGGGCACTTCTTTTGGTTTTCAGCAGGTCTCTATCGTCGAACCCGACCTGACGGAGGCCTCTGATCACCTGCATGAATGGTTAGCAAAAGGCTTTCAGGGCTCTATGAATTGGATGAATGAACATGGCGACAAACGATATGTGGTTAATAAATTAGTAGACCATACAGTCAGGGTAATATCGGTTCGCATGGACTATCTTACTGATACAAAGATGATTGCAGTGCTAAAAGATGATAATAAAGCCTATATTTCGCGCTATGCACTGGGCCGCGACTACCACAAAGTTATACGTAAACGGTTGGCTGCGCTGATTAAAAAAATTGAGGCGGAGATCCCGGAACTGAATTTGATCCAAAGACCCTTTGTAGACAGTGCACCCGTCATGGAAAAACCAATTGCCGAACAAGCTGGACTCGGATGGATTGGTAAACATACCCTGCTACTCAATGAGTCAGTAGGATCATGGTTTTTTCTTGGGGAAATTTACACCTCATTAAAACTACCTGTTGATGCCCAAAAACAGGAAAACAAATGCGGTAAATGTCGCGCTTGCTTGACGGTGTGTCCAACTGATGCATTTCCTGAGCCCTACGTACTTGATGCACGTCGCTGTATATCCTATCTAACCATAGAGAGTAAGGAGGCCATTCCCGAAGAACTCCGCCCACTTATGGGCAATAGAGTTTTTGGCTGTGATGACTGCCAAATAAGATGTCCTTGGAATCGCTTTGCCTCGGCCAGCCAAGAGGATGACTTTAAGCCTCGACACAACCTTGACGACCCTTCACTAGTGACACTATTTAACTGGGAGCCAGATGAGTTTCTGGATAAGACGGAGGGCTCTCCGATACGCCGCATTGGCCATGAACGCTGGTTGCGCAACCTCGCGGTTGGTCTGGGTAATGCAAGCGGCTCGCAGGATATTCTTAATGAGCTCGAAGCCAAGTCTAATCATCCATCAGCTCTTGTCAGAGAACATGTGCAATGGGCGATAGAGCAGCAGCGGCAAAAACTTAGTTCTGAATGAAAAATTTTCGGTAATAGGCCAGTTCTGCAATAGAATCATGGATATCGTCCATTGCCAAGTGACTTCCTTTTTTACTAAACCCTTCTTCTAAGTCCGGACGCCAGCGCCGCACCAATTCTTTTAATGTGCTGACATCAAGATTACGGTAATGAAAGAAAGTGTCTAAATCAGGCATATAGCGGACTAAAAACCGTCGGTCTTGGCCAATAGAATTCCCACACATCGGTGACGCACCACTGGGAACCCAATGCTCCAAAAACTCAACGGTCCGGTGCATTGCTTCAGCCTCACTAATTTGGCTATTACGCACCCGATCAGTCAGCCCGGAGCCACCATGTTGGCGGGTATTCCACTCATCCATTCCTGCAAGGAGACTATCCGGCTGCTTAATAACAAGTGAGGGGCCCTCTGCCAATACTTTTAAATCTGAGTCTGTGACGACTGTGGCGATTTCTATAATTCGTTCGGTGAGAGGATTTAGCCCGGTCATTTCCAGATCGATCCAGATAAGATTAAGCGGATTGGTTATGGTCATTAATGGGTCCTATTTACGCTTTATCGCAAGTGAATATTAAGCTTAATGTTACTCAGAGCAGTAATGCTATATCCTTAGCGCTTATAACGCCAGAAATGGTCTTGAGCAAGAACGGATTTTAACTGCAATGAGCCCTAAATTATCTACCTATGAGTAAGCGTCGACTGAGTGAACGCCAAAAAGGGCGTATTCAATCGATCCAAGAGCAACGCCGCGAACGCGCGATTGCCAGGAATGCTGTGAGTGAGGATGACCTAGCTAATCTGTCAATACTGGGGCCTGAAATACTTGGCACAGTGGTGACCAACTTTGGGGCTCAAGTTGATATCGAGGACGCCGAAACTGATCTCAAAGGGCGTATCGTGCGTTGTCACATGCGTGCCAACCTTGACAGCCTGGTCACTGGGGATCAGGTAATTTGGCGCTTTGCAGAGCCCCATGGTGTAGTCGTAGCTCGCCAACCTAGACGGTCAGAATTATTACGCCCTGATATTTACGGAAAATTGCGCCCCGTGGTGGCAAATGTTGATTTAATCGCTATCGTGTTTTCTGCCAAGCCCGACGCATTTAGCAATCTTTTGGATCGTTATTTAGTCGCCGCAGAAGCTCAAAATATCAAACCTGTGCTAGTTTTAAATAAGGTCGATATGCTGAAAAATAATGCGTTTCCTGAAATCAATAAACTTATCAATGATTATCAGTTTATCGGTTATGACGTTCTCCAAGTATCGGCCACCACAGGCGAAGGTATCGCTGAACTACAGGATTATTTCACCGGGCAAACCGCTATATTTGTCGGCCAATCAGGGGTTGGTAAATCATCTTTGATTAATCATCTGCAGCCAGAAGCAAATATGTCAGTGGGTGAACTCTCTATCGGAAAAGAGAAAGGGACACATACCACGACCGTATCAAGGCTATTTCATCTATCTGGTGGCGGTGTGTTGATTGACTCTCCAGGCATACGCGAGTTTGCTCTGACCCATCTTACTCAAGAGCAAGTCATTAATGGATTTATCGATTTTCGACCCTATCTTGGCCATTGCAAGTTTCGAGACTGCAGCCACAACAAAGATCTTGGTTGTAGCCTATTAGCGGCAGTAGCGGATAAGAAAGTTCTCTCGACAAGACTGCATAATTACCGACAAATACTGTTATCCCAAGAATCGGATAGATAATGGGATCGCCATTCCAGCGCTATGAATATGCGTCAAAAAAAAATCTTAAGGATTCACAATGAGTGAGCTAACAACCCATCTGGTAGAGCCAGAAGATCTTGATGCTATGCTCAATATGGATAATTTGGTTATTGTTGATCTCAGTCATCCAGCTCTTTATCAGCAGCGCCATGTGCCAGGCGCTGTGCATCTAGC
>CAJWFB010000119.1 GCA_913031645.1 uncultured Cellvibrionales bacterium | reverse complement strand
AACGAGGGTAAGAACATCGCTGCGATATGGCTTTGAATGACCCATTTTGTATCGACCAGTGAGTGACTATGGACTTCATGCATGCTAAGCGGTGTTCCCGTCATGATAAAAGACATGACAATGTAGGCGATAGCGCCACTGGCTAGTGCGAGGCAAAAGGTTGGATTAAGGAAGAGTTGCTTGGCGACTATTTTTGGTTTTACCGTTGGCGCTGCTAGTATTGATTCTGGTTTATAAAAAGTTAACATGACTGCAGAGATTACAATGCAGAGTGCGGCCATTAGGAATGAGCCCTGATAGGCAGTATTAAAAAGTTCTTTCCCAATGAGTGCGATTTCGGGGCCTAAAAAGGCCGCAATGATTCCACTGCCCATGAACATTGATGCGGCGGTTGCTCTATCTGAAATACCGACAGATTCCATCGCGGCAAATCTACTTTGAAGAAGCGTTGCGTTGAAAGCGCCAAGGATGAAAGACGCAATGCAGAATAACGTAAAACTGCCAATATTTAATGCGGTCATAGCAAGGATGCAGACCATAATGCCAACCGCTAAAAACAGATAAATACCTATCTTTCTTCCAAAGTGCTGCATAGTGCGACTCACCGGAATCACACTGCAGGCTGTCCCCAAAATCATCAGTGCAATGGGTGCGGTAGACCAGTCAGGGGAGGGAGCCAAGTGGCTACCGGCTAAAGTACCGGCTAAATGCATTAGTGGCAACGTTGACCCGGCCACCGCATTACTTAAGCTTAATACCCAGGCATTTTTAAACGTTTTGGAAAAGACGGTACTCATCGAAAACTCTCTTGTTAGGGTAGCTGTATAAATCGAATGCCACCTTTGGCGAAGTAATCATAATCGAATTATCGGTGTTGTGCGTTACCTTTATACAAGTGAACCTCTAGAAGTCCTGTACACTCGCGTTCTTTAACACTACCTTTTTCTTTATTTGGTTTATTCCTATGGTCACAGTCGGCACATTTAATCAACTTCAAGTCGTTAAGCAGGTAGATTTTGGTGTCTATCTCAATGGCGATAACTTGGATACTATTTTACTGCCAAAGCGCTACGTGCCCGAAGGCTGTGAAATAGGAGACTGGTTGAGCGTCTTTTTATATTTTGACTCCGATGATTTACTCATTGCCACCAGTGAAGTGCCCAAGGTTGAGGTTGGACAGTGTGAGATGCTGACCGTTGTCGATATTAACCATGCCGGCGCGTTTATGGATTGGGGATTGCCCAAAGACTTATTAGTTCCGTATAACGAGCAACAGAAGCCGATGGAAGTGGGTTATTCCTATGTTGTTCATGTTTATCACGATGAGCAATCGGACCGCATTGCCGCGTCAACTAAGTTGAGTCACCATTTAGATGAGTACCCTGTGTGGTTAAAGCCTCAGCAAAGTGTGAGCTTACAGATTGCTGGCCGAACTGAGTTAGGTTACAAAGCGGTGATCGACAATAAGTACTTAGGACTGCTTTTCCGAGTTGATGCATATCGACCACTTAAAATTGGTGAACGGTTGCCAGGGTTCGTTAAATCGGTTCGCCCAGATGGAAAGGTTGACCTACTAATCTCACAAGCCACTCTGCAAGGAGATCATGATCTCTCTCAGCAGATCGTTCGGTATTTAATACAGCAAGGTGGGTCTTCCTCGTTGACCGACAAAAGTGACCCGCAAGAAATATACAGCACATTTAAAGTGTCTAAGAAAAAATATAAGCAGGCATTAGGTAATTTGTATAAAAGTAAGACTATCGTGATAACGTCAGTAAAAATTGAGTTAGTTGACGCTACTTAAACCCCCAGCAGGATTTTTTCTAAAATTTCTGGTTATAGGCTTAGAGATAATTTGCACTTTGCTTATTCATAAATCAATTAAATATAAAGGCTGTAGGTCAGTACATGTAGGGGCAGACCTTATTTTTCCTTATATTAATTAATAAAACTAATCAATATATTTACTTTATTAATTTGTTTGAGGAGCTCTTGTGGGGGACGATCTGGGGGCATTAGCTGAAAACAAAGCTATTTTAATGTTAGACTTAGTTTACTGGGGATTCGAATTTCGGAATCTCATTGGGTGTTTTTTATTATTTACCGGGGAGAAACATATGTTTCATAAGACAAAAGTAAACCGCGCAGTGGCTACAGTTATTGCTGCAGGTATTGCGGCAACAGGCTCAAGTCTAGTTGCTGCTGCTGGAATTGAAGAAGTTATTGTTACAGCAACCAAGACGTCCGCAAGTGCTCAGGATATTCCAGTTGCAGTTTCTGCAATTACTTCAGAAAAATTAGACCAGATGGGCATTTCCAATTTTGAAGACTATCTTATCCAACTGCCTGGCGTTTCAGCTGGCGGAAGTGGCCCTGGCCAAAACACTATCTACATCCGAGGCGTCGCATCGACCACACCTGCGATTTCAATTGCTGGTGTTGCAGGTCTTGCTCCGAACGTTGCATTTTACCTCGACGAGCAACCCTTGGCGCAGCCAGGTCGTAACCTTGATGTGTATGCAGCGGATTTGAATCGCGTAGAGGTTCTAGCGGGCCCTCAGGGTACACTTTTTGGTGCGAGTTCACAGGCAGGTACAGTACGTTTAATTACCAATAAGCCAGACCCCTCTGAAGCTTACGGTAAGGTTAAAGTTGGATTCTCCACGATGAATGAAGGTGGTACCAACAACAACTTTGAGGCAATGTACAATTTACCGATCAGCGATAACATTACCATTCGTGGCGTTGTTTATAGCGATGATAAGGGCGGTTATATTGATAATGTCCATGGCACTCGAACAGTTCAAGAAAGTGCTCGATTCCGCGTTGAAGGGTTTATGCGTAGTAATGGAGTTGCTGTTAGTGCAAACCGTACTGGGTTCCAAGCAGGGCCGGGGAACACCCACTATGACCCAGCTGGCGATGCTGATGGCGACGGGTATGTTGATATGCCAGGCGTTACTTTTATCGCAGCTGATAACACCGATTTGGTGGAAGAAGATTTCAACAGTAGCCAATACACTGGTGCTCGATTAAGTGCGCTGGTTAACCTTTCAGATGACTGGGATTTATTGTTAGCTCACACGACTCAAGAGTTGGATGCAGATGGTGTTTTCTTCTCTGATCCTAATTTGGGTGACCTTGAAATTCAAAGCTACAACGATGATTCACTGACGGACGAGTTTGATAACACAAGCTGGACGCTAACTGGTCGTATTGCTGGTTTGGACGTTGTCTACACAGGTGCGTACACTGAGAGAACAGCAGATCAAAATATTGGCTACTCAGACTATATGTTTGTTGGTCAGTACTTGCCGTACTATATTTGTGATCAGACGGT
>CAJWFB010000118.1 GCA_913031645.1 uncultured Cellvibrionales bacterium | reverse complement strand
ATTACCTAACTACTGTGCCTAACTCTGGTTGAATCAAACGGCCTGTCACTGCTGACAACGGGTGTGGCTTAGCGTTACCCGATTTTGCGTTCCAAGCCGATGCCGTATCAGTGGGGCAACTACCTGTTTCTATATACCCAAGTGCCGCAGCTAAGCGCGCTTCGTTAGCATCACCTAGAGCATGAGAGAGGTCATCCGCGACTTGACAGCCAGTTATCTCGGCACCAGAAAGATCAGCGCTAACTACTGGTATAAAGCCATCACTGTAGTCACCAAACCCTTTAGCATTAGACCCTTTAAACTGAATAGTACTGTAGGTAATGCCACAATTATCAAGCGCATACCAGCCATAGGGTTTACCGCGTGTGGCTTCACCGATAAGGATGACCTCTACGTCAACACCACGCAAACCATTAATCAGTGCTTCACTGGCAGACGCGGTGCCACCACTGGCGAGAATAAAGACCCGAGCTAGACCTAGACCTGGCAGAGTAGTTCCAGCTGGGGTAGGGTTGGTCGGCGCATCAAATCCCGCGGCTGAGGATGAAAAACGTGACGGCTCAAGGATGTTATTATTAATTGGATCTCTTACCGTATATTTGTCATTAAAGGTGAGTGCATCAAACACCTCCCCCTCAGAAACACTGCCTGCCACCATGTAACCCAGCTCAGCTGCAATAGTAAGATAGCCGCCGCCGTTGTAACGCATATCTAGTACAAGTTCTTGAATATTATTAGCTTGGAGTTGGCTGATTGCTTCAATCAACTGAGTTTCAGCTGGTTTAATATGCGAATTGAACGTTAAGTAGCCCACTTTTGTTCCAGCAACATCAAAAGTAGCCGTATTTTTCACTGGCACTGTGGTTGTCTGAGCACTGGTCATTGTGAAAGAGCGATCTTCGGTGGCGTTTAAATCTCTCACCACAAAAGTATGGGCCTCACCGACTGTCTCCGGAAAGAGCGCCGCATTAAGCGTATCAACATCATTGCTATCAATAATAGCTTCGCCGTCGACAGAAATAATCTCTGCCCCTCTTGAAAGGCTGTTATTCGCCGCTGGGCCATTTGGCTCATTGTAGCCAACAATAATTTTTCGCGGTCGACTGCTTTCTATAATAAAGAATCTCACCCCATAACCGGCAGATACACCCGAGTAGTATTGGTTATATTCTTCAGTATTTTGACTGTAATGGAATTGGTCTTTTGCATTGCCCGTTGGTGATAGACCATCGGTCTTCATACGATCAAAGTAGACTTCAGTAGAACTGATAGTACTGGGATCTATGTCAGGTAGTTCGGAGTACCACAGATAAGTATCATTGCTGTAAGAACGGAGCCAATTATTTTCATCAGTGACGGTTCCCTGGGTATCACTGTAACCACCAGTCGTTCGAGGACTCTCACAGATATTGCGCATGCTGGTTTCTCGCCAGTCATCATACTGCCCCGCAACCCAATCAGAATCAGAACCAGAGCCCCCAGCTGGAGGCACATAAGGTGCCGGTGAAGAACCACCCCCTCCACCGCAACCAGTAATAATTAATGTAAAGGTAACAAGCCCTATTTTTGCAAAACTACTGAATTGAAATGGCATTAACGCTTTTGACGTCATAAAAAGTCCCTTATTTAGAATTTTTCCTCAGCACTCGGTTCATCTCATTTAACTAAAAAGCGTGCCCATGAACCAGACCTTAACAAAAAAGTGTTCTTCAAGCACCCACCTCATTAGTGCAGGTTTTTCAAAGCCCTTACCTGGGACGCATAAAACTGCCGGTCGAAGTTATTCGTTATTGCTGATTGGCAGTGTCCTGCGCAACCGCACCGGAACCTTGGCGGCGTGGATCAGAGGCGCCAAGCGTACTATTATTCTGGCCTCTTTGAATAGTTTGAGTCGAACCCAAAATTCTCGGGTTTTTGCCTATCCGGTGTCCCATGCTAGCCAATATTTGTAGCGTATCCTTGGATATGCCTGACTCAAAAAACACCTGATCGGGCAGCCATTGATGATGGATTCTCGATACGGAAGATGCCTCTGCTAGACCCATATCAAACGACAGAACATTTAGAATTGTCTGCAAAACCACGGTAATAATGGTGCTACCTCCAGGGCTGCCAGTCGCGAGCATTGGCTTGCCGTCTTCACCAAACACGATGGTTGGAGTCATTGATGACAGTGGACGTTTCCCAGGCTCAATAGAGTTGGCTACACCACCGATGAGGCCATACCCATTGGACGCACCCGGTTTAGCCGAAAAGTCATCCATTTCGTTATTTAGCAAGAACCCGGCGCCTGCAACGGAAATACCACTGCCATATGAAAAGTTCAGAGTGGTTGTGCTACTGACCACATTACCCCACTGATCCCATGTCGAAAAATGGGTAGTCTCTACTGATTCTTTATCAGCCGCGTCACGTCTCTTTGAGAGACTATCAATGTCAATATCTAAACCGGGCTCGATTGTGGATGAGACACTGGCTTTTGAAAGATCGATGCCGGCGCGCAATGATGCGGCGTACTTCTTATCAATAATCTGAGCCACCGGCACAGCAAAGTAATCAGGATCGCCAAGATAGGCACTTCGATCCGCATAAGCGCGGCGCATAACCTCGACTAACCGATGAATATAATCGGCGCTATTATGGCCGAGTTCTTTTAAATCCCAGGCCTCAAGCATGTTTAACATCTGTACCAAGTGAACACCACCGGAGGATGGCGGTGGCATAGCACACACTGTGTTATCTCTGTACTCTCCGCATACTGGCTGGCGAGTCACCACTTGGTAATTTTTCAAATCTGCACTGCTAATCAAACCACCGGAGCGTTGCATTTCACTGACGATTAAATCGGCTGTTTTACCTTGATAAAATCCGGTACGGCCATCTGACCGAATACGTTTTAGGGTAGAGGCTAAATCGGTTTGGCTTAAGGTTTCTCCAGGCAGGTACAAATCACCATTGGCCTTATAGAAATAACCTTTGGAGGCCTTATTTTTCCCGAGTCGCTTGGCTCTTGACGCCAGTGATGAGGACAAATCAACAGTGACAATAATCCCGTCTCTGGCCAATTTAATAGCTGGATTTATTACTTTTGATAAGCTCAATGAACCATATTGCTCGTGAGCATGCAGTAAGCCTGCAACGGTTCCAGGAACCCCTGATGACTTGATACTAAATCGTGCTAGCTGGTTATCTACATCACCTTGAGCATCTAAAAACATATCTCGACTTGCCGTTGAGGGCGCCATTTCGCGATAGTCTAGTGCAATAGTTTTATTGTCTTCCGCTAAGTGAATCATCATAAATCCACCGCCAGCCAGATTCCCCGCTCGAGGCAGTGTCACTGCCAATGCAAACCCGGTTGCGACTGCGGCATCAATGGCATTACCACCTTGACTGAGAATATCAGCACCCACTTGAC
>CAJWFB010000117.1 GCA_913031645.1 uncultured Cellvibrionales bacterium | reverse complement strand
AGTGGAGTAGCTTATCTTCCCGAAGTGATTCCTGATTCTGAGAAAGTGTTTATTGCCTTGACCGGATTAATCTTTCATCCCTTAATTGCTGGTGTTTTATTGGCGGCTATCTTGGCCGCCATTATGAGTACAGTGGACTCTCAACTGCTGGTCTGCTCATCATCTCTCGCTGAGGATCTCTATCCGTTGGCGTTTAACAAGCAGCTCAGTCCAGAGCAACGACTTCAAGCTGGGCGAGGTGCTGTGGTCGTACTGGCATTGATGGCGACCATGCTCGCTATGGAGCCTGATAGCAAAGTTCTTGATGTGGTTTCTTATGCATGGGCTGGACTAGGAGCCTCATTGGGTCCAGCAATACTAGTCAGTCTATACTGGCGGAAAATGACTGCCCGTGGAGCGCTAGCTGGCGTATTTTTTGGAGGTTTAACCGTGATTATTTGGCCACAGTTTGAGGGCGGTATTTTTGACCTCTATTCGCTCGTGCCTGGCTTCGGAGTTTCTCTTGTGGCCATTGTTGTTGGCTCACTGTTGGATAGCAGTGACGGCCAGAATGCAGGTTACGAAAATTTCGACAGAATGACGGAAACGCTAGCAGTCTTAAAGTGATGATGTAACACCCTCAGGGGTGTTACATATGCTCCATCACTTCGATGCCTAAAAGATCGAGCCCACAGGCTAGGGTATCCGCGCTCAGCGCACAAAGCTTTAGTCGGCTGAGTTGGGTGTCTTTTTCTACGCTGTCTTTGAGAACAGGGCAGTGTTCATAAAAGGTCATGAACGCGCTAGCTAACTCATAGAGATAGCTACAAAGCGTGTGGGGGTAACAATCCGCAGCCACTTGATCAATCACTTCGTCAAATTGCAGTAATTTAAGCGCAAGATTTTTTTCTTGTTGCTCAGTGATGATTAGGGCCGATGAAATTGTCTTCGCGTCAATGCTAGCTTTGCGGAAAATACTGCGAATACGGGTATAGGCATACTGTAAATAGGGCGCGGTATTGCCCTCGAATGACAGCATGGCATTCCAGTCAAAAATATAATCATTTGTGCGGGTGATACTAAGGTCTGCGTACTTCACTGCACCTATTCCGACCTTTTGGGCGATAGCTTTTATGTCCGCTTCAGGCAGCGTATTATTTTTTTCACGAACCAGTTTTTCTGCACGCTGCACAGCCTCAACCAAAAGGTCTGCTAATTTTACCGTTCCACCACTGCGCGTTTTAAACGGCCGACCATCACTGCCCATCATTGTACCAAATGCGTGATGTTCCAAGCTCACTGAGTGAGGTGCATAGCCTGCCTTACGGCCAGTGATAAACACCTGTTTCATGTGAAGCGATTGGCGAGCATCAATAAAGTAAAGGATACGATTAGCCTTAAGATCGCCAACGCGATAACGCAGTGCGGCTAAATCAGTACTAGCGTAGAGAAAGCCACCGCCAGATTTCTGCACAATCATTGGTGATGGGTTTCCGTTTTTGTCAGCCAGTTCAGGGAGGAAAACGACTTTTGCGCCATCTGAATCAACAGCGATTCCGCGCTTGCAGAGGTCGGTGACAACAGCCTCTAGATCGTCGTTATAGGCGCTCTCAGGTTTTATATGTTGCTTCAAAAGGCCAACATTTAGTTTTTGATAAATATCCAGATTGTGAGCGACTGAAACGTCAATAAATTGTTTCCAAAGTTTACGGCAGTGAGCATCTCCTGATTGCAGTTTTACCACATAATCACGGGCTTTGTCGGCAAACTCGGAGTCTGCGTCGAAGTGCTTTTTAGACTGCTGGTAAAAAACTTCAAGATCATTTAGAGCTAATAGAGCTGGCTCGCCATCACCTAGCTGTATTTCTAATTCAGCAATCAGCATGCCGAACTGAGTACCCCAGTCGCCCATATGGTTCTGACGAATAACTGTATGCCCTCTAAACTCAAGTAGGCGGGAAAGACAGTCCCCAATAATTGTGGAGCGTAAATGTCCAACATGCATTTCTTTCGCAAGGTTAGGCGATGAATGGTCAATCACCACCGTTTTTTGGTCGGCGGCGTCCAAAAGTTTATGGGTCTGTTTAGATAGGCTATTTGCTAAAAATGATCTACACAGATGAATATTGATAAACCCGGGTCCGGCAATTTCAAATTTATCAGCAATTCCATCAAGGTCAACCCTATTTATAATCTCTGTGGCGAGGTCTCTAGGGTTTTTCCCCATACGCTTAGCGGCACCCATGGCGCCGTTAGCTTGGTAGTCTCCAAATTGAGGTTTACCACTCAACGCTAGCATTGGAGAGCAATCACTGGGAATTCCTACGGCGGTCATGGCGGCCGAAAATCGCTGAGTAAGTAGCGTTTTTAATTGCATGGTGTAAGATTTCCCGTGAGCATTGTCGACAATAGAGGTGAATTGTAGGTTTACTGCCGCATAAAGCAAAGCGCAACTTGCAAAAACCTTGGGTATTGCTATAGTTTTTGACCTGTGGGTTTTTTATCTCCCACTATATTGACAACAAAATAGGCATAAAGGGTATTTAGATGGAAGTAACACTCATTTCTCAAGGCTTTGATCTCATGCTGTTTGGTATGGGGACCGTGTTTAGCTTTCTGACCTTATTAGTGGGCATCACCCATTTGATGTCTGCGACAGTAAACTATTACTCACCTGCTACAGAGATAAGTGTTGCGGCCGAGAGCCACTCGATTCCGTTAAATTCGAAGATTGAACCCAATATAGTCAATGCGATTCAATCTGCGATCGATCAACACAGAGGGCGGTAAAACCAAGCCCTATTTAGATACAAATTTGCAACCACTTTTCAATTAACTCTTGGGATTCATTTATGTCAGTGAAAGAAACTGCACTAGGTATTACTGAAGTCGTCTTGCGTGACGCGCACCAATCACTGTTTGCTACGCGCATGCGAATCGATGACATGTTACCCATTGCTGACAAGCTAGATCAAATTGGCTACTGGTCTGTAGAGTCATGGGGAGGTGCCACCTTCGACTCTTGCATACGATTCTTAGGAGAGGATCCGTGGGATCGTATCCGTGAAATTAAAAAGGTGATGCCAAATACCCCTCAGCAGATGCTGTTCCGTGGTCAAAATATTCTTGGCTACCGGCACTATGCGGATGATGTGGTTGAGAAATTTGTTGAGCGAGCGGCAGTTAATGGGATCGATGTATTCCGTGTCTTCGACGCAATGAATGATATGCGCAATTTGGAAACGGCGCTGCGAGCAGTTAAGCAAGTGGGCAAACATGCCCAAGGAACGATCTCTTACACCGTTAGCCCCGTTCATACTATTGAGTTGTGGGTTGACCAGGCTCGTAAAATTGAAGATGCTGGTGCTGATTCTATCTGTATTAAAGATATGGCTGGGTTGCTAACACCCTATGTAGGTTTTGATTTGGTGAGCCGATTGAAAAAGGCTGTTGCTATCCCAATCCAACTGCATGCTCACGCCACTACCGGCCTGTCTACGTCAACCATCATGAAATGCGTAGAGGCGGGTATTGATAATGTAGACACAGCAATTTCATCGATGTCCATGACCTATGGTCACTCAGCCAC
>CAJWFB010000116.1 GCA_913031645.1 uncultured Cellvibrionales bacterium | reverse complement strand
TGCGTCAGAATACTTGGAGCACGTCGGTAGAGATCGGGCGCTAACGTGGCATCAATTTTATTGCGATCCAAGGTGTGGTCTCTAGTCAGCATCTGAATACTATTTTGAGCCGGCCTAACTATATAAATTCTGGAATCACCAACCCAGGAAAAATGTAACTGATTGTTGACCATCAAAAAACAGGTCAGAGTCGACCCCATGGTCCGATATTGTTCTTCGTTCTGCTGAATAGCAATAATGGCTTCATTGGCATATTTCACAGCATTGCCAAGTTCACCCGCGGGTTTGTTAAGCAACTTCGCAGAATCAGTATTGGCGAGGTATTCAACGCTAGCATCTACCGCAATTTGACTGGCAACCTCACCAAAATCAGTGCCACCCATACCGTCTGCAATAGCCGCTAAAAGACCATTTTGATGAATTCTTAAGTAGTCTTCATTGTTGCGCTTTATCTTGCCCGTGTGGGTGCGCGAATAAAACTGAAGAGTGAAATCTTTAGGCATAGGCAACAGTTTACCTGATGTTAATAAACGGACAAGGGGCAGCCATGGAGAGTATTTAATGTACTGCGATATTTTAATTCTCTATTCATTAATATTTGATTACTATTAGACCGAGGAGTTAACGAGTAAGCATAAAATGTGTGGGTATCTGTATGGAGTTAATTAACGAAGCAGCCCGTGAAACGCCAGTTATCCACCGTACTGATGTTTTGGTGGTGGGTAGCGGCCCAGGCGGCCTAGCGGCGGCAATTGCTGCCGCTAGAGCAGGTGCCGAAACCACTTTGCTTGAGCGCTATGGCTGTTTTGGTGGCAATCTCACTCAGGTAGGCGTAGAGGGCTTTGCATGGTACCGACACGACAAAACGGTTGACAGCGAAGGCATTGGTATTGAGTTTGAGGAACGTGCCAAATCGATGGGTGCAGCCAACCCAGAGCCTCAATCTAACAGCCATGCCATTGATGGTGAAGCCTTTAAGTATGTTGCTGATGTTTTAGTCCAAGAGGCCGGCATAACGCCAATGCTTCATAGAACCATGGTGGCAACGATTGTCGAAGGCGATGTTATCAAGGGTGTTATCGTAGAGAGTAAAGGTGGTCGAGAGGCTATTTTGGCCAAGCGCATTATTGATGCCACTGGTGACGCTGACATCGCCCACAGAGCTGGTGCACTGGTGCACAAAACACCAGTGGAGGAGATGATGGCCGCCTCTGTTATGTTCTCAATGAATGGGGTCGACAAAACTCAGTTTATCGAAGATGTGAAATCAAACCCCCATACCTACAGTGATTGGTGCGGACCTGACTGGTCAATGGAGACAACGGGCAAAGAAGATAAATTATTTTCTCCCTACCTGAAAAAGCCCTTTGAAAAGGCGATTAAGTCGGGGCTTATTCCAGCCAATTTAAATACTATTACCGGCACCTGGGGTGCCATCAGCGAACAAGGTGATCTCAGTTACCTAAATTTAGTACATCTAGCTGGGTTGGATGCCACCAACCCTGACCACCTGACGCGCGGTGAAATGGAGGGTCGTCGGCAGGCGATGTTAGCTATTGCGGCGCTGAAGCAATTTAATCCGGGTTGCGAGAATGCCAAACTAAGAAATTTTGGCATGACACTGGGCGTTCGAGATACCCGCAAAATTGACGCGGTTTACAATATGACTGCTCAGGATGTTCGTGAACAAGGTCAGTTCGAGGACAGTATAGGTATATTTCCGGAGTTTATTGATGGTTATGGCATTCTCATACTGCCAACCACCGGTCGTTATTTTCAGCTACCTTACCGATCTATGCTCCC
Source organism: uncultured Cellvibrionales bacterium (assembly GCA_913031645.1). Classification (GTDB taxonomy): domain Bacteria; phylum Pseudomonadota; class Gammaproteobacteria; order Pseudomonadales; family Porticoccaceae; genus HTCC2207. The sequence goes on along the minus strand of CAJWFB010000116.1, from coordinate 1,873 downwards.
CAAGGGTGTGCGTCATTTACTGGTGACGGGGCGCTGTGTCGGCGGTGACCAAGATTCACATGCCGCGGTCCGGAATATGATGTGTTGTGCGGTTAATGGTCAGGGTGCCGGCGTGGCTGCTGCCATTTCGATTCAGACCAATGTCGATGTCGCCGATGTCGATATTAAAAAAGTACAGCAAAAACTAATGCAGCAAGGGGCTCGCATACACTAATTTTACTGAGGCATTAATCCGTTTAATGGGAATATATTGTCTTTGTGCTAAGTGTGCTATAACTGTTGTATCCAAGGGTTTGTAAATTATTACATTATAAATAATCATTTAAATCGTAGGGACTACTCATGCCATTAACGGTCAATCCAAATGTTTTCATTACCTGCGCTATTACTGGCTCAGGAAATACTCAAGATCGCAGTCCGGAAGTGCCGCGATCACCCAAAGAGATTGCTGCAAGTGCGATTGCGGCCGCCAAAGCAGGCGCAGCTATCGTTCACTGTCATGTGCGCGATCCAGAGACGGGCGTGGCCTCTAGAGACCCCAAACTATATCGAGAGTTAACTGATCGGATTCGCGATTCACGCACTGATGTCGTTTTGAACCTGACCGCTGGAATGGGCGGCGATATGGTATTTGGTCCGCCCTCTGCACCACTGCCATTAGATAAAAGCACTGATATGGCGAGTGCGGAAACTCGAATGGAGCCCATTGCTGAGTGTCTACCTGAAATCTGCACATTGGATTGTGGCACCATGAACTTTGCCGAAGCTGACTATGTGATGACCAATACTCCCGGTATGCTCAGAGCCATGGGCGGCATGATGACCGCGCTGGGTGTTAAACCTGAAATTGAGGCTTTTGATACGGGTCATCTGTGGTTTGCCAAAGAACTGGTCACAGAAGGCGTATTGAGCAGTCCCGCATTAGTACAACTATGCATGGGCGTGCCTTGGGGCGCCCCCAATGATCTCAATACCTATATGGCGATGGTGAATAATATTCCTGATAATTGGTACTGGTCGTCGTTCTCTATAGGCCGTCACCAAATGCCTTATGTGGCCGCTTCTGTGCTGGCTGGGGGTAATGTGCGTGTTGGTTTAGAAGATAACCTTTGGTTGGAAAAAGGCGTATTGGCCACCAATGAAGCTCTAGTTAAAAAGGCAGCCACTATTATTCAGGCCATGGGTTCGACTCTGATGAATCCACAGCAAGTTCGGGATCAGCTTGGGCTAACGAAACGATCGCCACGATGAGTCCAACTGACTCAAACGTAAATCAACTGATGAAAAATGAGATTACATTCGGCGTTATTGGCGGCGGTGTTATTGGTGGTGGCTGGGTCGCACGCTTTTTACTGATGGGTTTTGATGTCAATGTGTTCGACACCGACCCACAGGCTCAGCGAAAAATTAAACAGATGCTGGAAAATGCGCGTCGCTCGATGCCAGGTCTATTCGAGTACCTTTTGCCCAGGGAAGGCCAGCTAACTTTTTCCTCAACTATTAGGGAAGCGGTTACCTCGGCCAACTGGATTTGTGAGTCAATTCCTGAACGCTTAGCGCTTAAACAGTCCGTTTATCAAGAAGTACAAGCCCACTGTTCAGCGGATGCTATCATTGCGTCTTCAACCTCTGGTTTCAAACCCTCTGAGTTGCAAGCAACCTCGTCGAGACCCGAACAGATTATTGTTGCACATCCATTTAATCCCGTTTACCTGGTTCCACTCGTAGAGTTGGTGGGTAATATCAAAACTACGGAGCGAGCAGCAACGGTTATCTCCCAATTGGGAATGCACCCTCTCACGGTGCGTAAAGAAATTGACGCGCACATTGCTGACCGTCTCCTAGAGGCGGTATGGCGTGAAGGTTTATGGTT
>CAJWFB010000115.1 GCA_913031645.1 uncultured Cellvibrionales bacterium | reverse complement strand
AGACAACCCTACTTAGCGGAGGCGGAAGCTAACATTCTGCAAGCTCAAGCGGAGGTAAAGCAGGCGCAAACAAAGCTGCAAAGAGCGACTATTCGTGCACCCTATGCCGGTATGGTGTCGGTTAAGTCAGTCGATGTAGGCCAATATGTCACCACAGGCTCTCGACTAGGCGAAACCTTCGCACTTGAGTTTGTAGAAGTAAGACTGCCGCTAACAGCTAAAGATTTATCCCAGATGGAGCCGCGGTCGTTTCAAAATATGAATTCTGGTAATAAGGTCGTCCTTAGCGGATCTGTGAACGGTCGATCAGCTGATTGGTCTGCAGTCATAGTTAGGTCTGAGGGTGTTGTTAATGAACTCAATCGCTCTCAGTATTTGGTCGCACGAGTCTCAGATCCCTACGGGTTGAATCAGCCGTTGCTCACGAGTGTGCCCTCACTATTGGTGGGTACATTTGTCACCGCAAAATTACCCGGCAAAACATTGAAAGGTGTGTTCAAAGTTCCACGTAGCGCTTTACTGCAGGGATCGCGAGTCGCTGTCGTCGATGAGATGCAAAAACTACAAATTAATGCGGTTGAAGTGGTCTTTAACGATGAAGGCTACTATTACATTAGCGAGGGTCTTAAGGATGACGTGGAGGTTATCGTCAGCGCTATAGGAACCCCTATTGAAGGCATCAAACTGGAAGTTAAAAATTCGGTCGGTATTGGAAGCGCAGAATAATGGAATTTAACTCTAAAGGCCTCATAGGTTGGTTTACTCGAAACCCGGTGGCAGCAAATTTAGTCATGGTATTGGTTTTTTTCTCCGGAGCATTATCGCTGTTGAGTATTAGTAAAGAAATGTTCCCTCGCGGAGAAACAAGCATGATCAGTATAGGTGCGCCCTATCCTGGCGCTGCCCCTGTAGAGGTGGAGAAAGGCGTTATATTACCCATGGAATCGGCACTGGAAGGCTTGAAAGGGATCAAAAAAATAACCTCTGCTGCAGATCGAGATTATGCGCGAGTATATTTGGAGATAGAAGAGAACGAAGACATCAATGAGGTAATGAGTCAAGTTGAAAACCGGATTGATAGCATTACTAACTTACCGGATGATCTTGAGAAGCCAACGGTTAAAAGAGTGGAGCGCAATCTTTGGGCTATGGGCGTGGCTATTTATGGCGAGATGAGCGAGCTAGAAAAGAAAATTATTGGTGATGAGATTTATGATGAACTACTGGCCTTGCCAGAGGTTAAAGAAATTCGTCTGTGGGGTGCAGGCACCTACGAAATTTCCATTGAGGTAAGAGAGAATCGGCTTCGCGAATTGAATTTAACCTTAGCTGAAGTTGCCTCTGCAGTTCGAGCATCTTCTCTGGATCTACCTGCGGGTATTATTCGAACCGAGGCTGGCAATGTATTAGTGCGAACGGAGGGCAAGGCCTACATAGGGGCCGACTTTGAAAACATTGTACTGCGCAGCCAGATGGATGGAACGCAATTACTGCTGTCCGATGTTGCTGAGGTGAGAGATGAGTTCGCGGAGAGTATTTACACTAATCGCTTTGATCGTCAGAGTGCGTTCAGTCTCGGAATTTTTTCACTGGAGGGTCAAAATTTACTTGATATCAGTGAAGCGGTTCATGCTTATACAAACAAAAAGCAACAGTCCATGCCAAGTGATTTAAGTATTAGTGTCTTTAATGATGAGGCTTATGATTTAAATGGGCGACTCACAATGATGTCGGAAAATCTTTTGATGGGCGGCATTCTGGTGGCTCTTGTACTCGGTATTTTCCTCAATTTAAAGGTCGCATTTTGGGTAATATTAGGTATTCCAGTTAGTTTTGCCGGTGCATTTTGGTTGATGCCGTTTGGTTCGGTAACGGTCAACATATTGAGCTTATTCGCGTTTATTATGGTGTTGGGAATTGTCGTGGATGATGCCATTGTTATTGGTGAGAGTGTCTTTAGTGAAGCCAAAAAAGATTATCAAGTTAAGCTTGCCCAGGGAAAAATACCCGATGCAGGTTACTCTACCTCAGCAGAGGTAGTTGTTAGAGGTGCAAAAAGAGTGGCTACGCCATCCACCATTGGAGTGCTAACTACAATGGCAGCATTTCTTCCTATTATTTTTATAGGGGGAAGTTTTGCTGGTATCACTAAGGCCATTGGTATCGTGGTTATTTTATGTCTTTTATTTTCGCTCATTGAGTCTAAATTGATCCTCCCAGCACATCTGGTGGGGCTCAAGTTTGGGCAAAAACCATCAGGCAAAATGTCTGTGGTTAATCGCTTTCAAAGCAAAGTTGCTAGAGGATTGGACTATTTCATTGAAGAGATTTACGAGCCGACTTTGCGCAAGGCATTGCGTAATCGATACACGACCCTAGCTGGGTTTCTCGCTATTTTTATTATCATCGTCGGATCAGTAAACAGTGGTATCGCGCGATTTGAATTCTTCCCCAATGTTCCTGGGAATGGTGTGCAAGCACAAATCATCATGCAAGATGGGGCATCTGCTGAGAGTCTTACCGAGACAATTAATCAAATAGAAACAGCGATCTACGCCGTTGATGAAAAATATCGAACTGAAAATCCGGACACAATGGGTCTGGTAGAGCATGTTGTATTTTTTATCTCTAGCGACGTCGAGGCCACCTTCCGGGTAGTGCTAACTAAAGCTGAATTTCGCAATGTAAGCGCGACTGAAATTGAGCGGTTATGGCGATCTGAGGTCGGCCTGTTACCCAATGTGCGCAAGCAGCGCTACTACTCGAGTGAGGGCCCTTCTGGCGCGGCTATTAGTTTGTCTTTATCAGCTTCTGATCCAAACGAGTTGACTATGGCTAGCGTTGAATTACAGCAATATCTAACCCAATTTTCGGGCGTCTATGATATTTATAATTCACAGGGGTCAGGCAGTAAAGAGGTGCTGATTAATTTGAAACCCTACGCTAGCCAAGTGGGTGTAAGACTGTCAGATGTTGCGGGACAAGTGAGGCAAGCATTCTATGGGGAAGAGGCGCAGCGTATTCAGCGCGATTCTGATACTGTCAAAGTTATGGTTAGGTATCCTGTTGAGGAGCGAAGAGCTATTTCGACACTTGAGAATATGCACATCCGGACATCCAGCGGAGAAGCTATTTCAATTGGTGAGGTTGCAGAAATCACTCTCGGCCTTGGCCTCACAGCAATAGAACGTCTAGATCGAAAACGAACCGTTACCGTCACAGCTGAGGTTGAAGCTGAAAAGATTCAAAGTGGAGATGTGGTTAGCGATGTTCGTAAAAATTTTGTACCCGAGCTACTTAGGAAATATCCTAGTGTCGAGTTTAGATTGAGTGGTGGAACCCAAGAGCAAAGTGATTACTATGGGAAAATGGCTGTTGGTTTTTTAGCCTCGCTATTTATGATCTATGGATTGTTAGCCGTGCCTCTGCGTTCTTATATCCAACCTATCGTTATTATGTCGGTGATACCCTTCGGATTTATTGGAGCGGTGATAGGTCATGTGATCTTTGATATGGCCGTTAATATATTATCACTGTTTGGTATTATCGCTTTGGCTGGGGTTGTCGTAAATGACAGCTTAATTTTGGTGGAATTTGCTAATCGGGGCAAGGCAGAAAATCTATCAGCCGAAGACGCAATTTTGAATGCCGGGAAAAAACGTTTTCGCGCCATATTACTCACTACCCTTACCACCTTTGTGGGCTTGTTTCCGCTGCTGTTTGAGACCAGTGTACAGGCACAATTTGTTATCCCTATGGCCTTATCCTTGAGCTTTGGCATTTTATTTGCCTCGACGATAACTCTAGTGCTGATCCCTTGCTT
>CAJWFB010000114.1 GCA_913031645.1 uncultured Cellvibrionales bacterium | reverse complement strand
TAAAATCTTATTTACGTAATCTCAATACACATCGAGCCTACACCGATCTGCGTGAGCAGAGAGCGTCACTGCGCAACGCCGGGCAGACTGTTACTGGTCATAAGCTAGCTGAGGGTCTCATTGACTATTCAGAGCTGCGCGAGGCCTATGTGCACGAGATTCAAGCGGTGATCAGAATCAACACATTGGCAAAATATGATTCTGAAACCGATTAAATAAGGGACGCTTAATCGCTATTCAGCAAGCTATCTAGCTCACCAGTGTCTACTAGAGCACGCATATCGCTAGAGCCACCGATTAGGGTACCTTTCACAAAAATCATCGGAAATGTTGGCCAGCCTGTCCACATCTTCAGTGCGTTGCGTCGACGCCATTCTTTGAAATAGTTACCGTATTCCAAATAGTGGTAGTCAATATTGAGCTCATTGAGTACCTTACGTGCTCGTTTTGGGGCGGGATTTTGCGCCATACCCACTATAACAATCGTGTTGTTTGCTATGGCCTCCTTGACCTCAGCAATAATGTCGGCATGCTGTTCAGATACGATCTTTTGGATACTTGTATGTATTTTTTTGGGGTCTAGAATTTCTCTGGGCATGACTATTCCTTGGTTTAAAATAACGCATTTTGATGAATCATGAATCCGTCGCTCAACTCATATTGCATGTTATGGTGAGTCTTGGCCACGGACGTCAATTTTAGCGGTTGAGGTTAACACCGATTTGTACTTAGAATGAATAAAAATAACAACAGGCACTGTATGTGATGAGTGACACGTCAAGAGTGGTATTAATAACTGCAGGTGCATCGGGCATCGGGCGCGCAATAGCGATGCACTTTGCGGCTCAAAGGTACCACGTCCATGTGTGTGATGTCGATCAAATAGCGATCGAGACTCTTAATAGAGATATGCCAACCGTTAGCACCACCTGTGCTGACCTAACAAAACTTAGTGACGTGGACTTGGTTTTTGAAGACCTCCTGCGACAGTGGGGCAGGCTAGATATTTTAGTCAACAACGTCGGCATTTCCGGGCCCACAGCCATGGTTGAAGATATTTTGCCAGAACAATGGAATGAAACGATAAGCACTGACCTCAATAGTATTTTTTATGTGACTCGGAAAGCCGTTCCCTTATTAAAAGAATCTCAGGGGAACATGATTAATATGTCGTCTAATGCCGGCTTATTTGGCTGCCCACTGCGGTCACCTTATGCCGCGGCTAAGTGGGCAATTATTGGTCTTACCAAGACATGGGCAATGGAGCTGGGCTCTTTTGGCGTTCGGGTTAATGCCATCTGTCCGGGCAGTGTCAGTGGCCCGCGAATCGATAAAGTCATAGAGGTTGACGCTCAAACTAGAGCTATCTCAGCAGAGTCAGTGCGCCAATCTTATTTACAGCAGAACTCGCTAGGCGTGTTTATTGAAGCTGAAGATATTGCCAAGACTGTTGATTTTTTGTGTTCCAAAGGGGCTCAGCATATTTCCGGGCAGGCGATACCCATAGACGGCCATACTGAGACTTTGTCTAGTTAATGGCTCAAAACGTAAATGTACTTTAGAGCAAGTGAGAATAGTGTATGAAAGCTGCATGGTTTGAAAAATTCGGGAGTGCAGAGCAGGTTATGCAGATAGGCGAACAGCCCAAACCTCTAGCCGAACCTGGACAGACGGTGGTTAAGTTAGCCGCTAGTGGGGTCAATCCCTCTGATGTAAAAAAGCGTGCAGGGGCATCTCCCAATTTACTCGACGAAGGATTGGTCATTCCTCATAGTGATGGGGCAGGTATTATTGAGTCAGTAGGCTCAGGCGTGTCGGAAGATCGATTAGGTGAGCGCGTATGGGTGTATCAAGCTCAGTACGGGCGAAGACTCGGCACTGCAGCTGAGTATGTTGCAGTCGGGTCAAACCGGGCTGTAATGCTACCTGACAATACCGATTTTCCAATCGGTGCTTGTTTGGGTATTCCGGCGATGACGGCGCATCGTTGCGTACATGCTGATGGCGACGTTAGTGGTCAAACCATATTGGTCACTGGGGGTGCGGGGAGAGTGGGCTACTACGCCATTCAGTGGGCGCTCATCGCCGGTGCTGAAGTTATTGCCACAGCGAGTAATGATACAGATCGCGATATCTGTTTGGCATTAGGTGCTAGCGCGGTCGTTAATCACCGAGAGGATGATTGGGGAAAACAGGTGTTAATCGCTAGCCAGGGTAGAAAAGTAGATCGCGTGATTGACGTAGAGTTTGGCGCTAACTTACTCCAAATACTGCAGTGTATTGCTACTAGTGGAATTATAGCGACCTACTCATCGACTCAGGTAAAGCAACCATCACTGCCTTTTATCGACATGATGTTTATGGACTTAACGCTGCGAATGGTACTTGTCTATGCAATGCCAGAGCCAGCAAAAGTTCACGCGATTGAGGCCATTACCGAGGCTTTACAGGCAGGAAAATTACAGCATCGAATCGCGCACAAAGTAACCTTAGATCAAATTGCTGAGGGGCACAAACTCGTCGAGCAGGGTGGGTTTGGTGGTTGTGTTATTGTTTCTACGGAGTAGCTAATAATGTATTTATCCAACAAAAAATTTATTAAATTAGCCATGGTATGCCTTTTATTTATAGTGGGCGCTTGCACTGATACAGTAAAAGGTGGCGCTGACAATAGCTCCAGACTGACTTTAAATGATACGTCGATTATTGTCGGTGAACTTGCGCAAGGGGGTAAAACAGAATCATTTTTAGGAGTTCCTTTTGCGCAACCGCCTGTTGGCAACTTAAGGTGGGCGCCTCCTCAGCCTTTAGCAAAACCCGGTGCAGTACCTCAGGCCAATGACTTTGCAGCTGCTTGCATGCAAGGGGATCACATTGCTAAATGGTATAAAAATGTCGCTTCCGGCTTCGGTGGTGACCCTGATTTGATAAATCACCCTAAGGTCAGTGAAGACTGCCTTTATTTAAATATTTGGCGGCCCGCCAAAATGGCAGAAAGTACCCCACTGCTGCCAGTCATTGTTTATATCCATGGTGGAAGTAACAAAGGTGGTTGGTCTTATGAGCCCAACTACATTGGTCATAATTTGGCATCCAAAGGTGTCATCGTTGTCTCTATTGCCTATCGGTTGGGTGTCTTCGGGTTTTTCTCTCACCCCACACTTGAGCATTCTAATTTTGGATTGCTCGATCAAGTCGCTGCGCTGCAGTGGGTCAATGAGAATATCGTCGCTCTCGGGGGTGATTCTGCAAGAATTACAGTCATGGGAGAGTCCGCCGGCGCCAATAATATTGATCACTTGATGACAATGCCCTCTAGCAAGGGTCTTTTTTCTCGAGCGATTCATCAAAGCGGTGGTTCTTCATTAACCAATCGAAGTATCAGAAAAGCACATTTACAATTAGGTGAAGCCCTCGCCGATTTCACGGTGGGAGATGAGGTAAGTACGCCTATATCTGAAATGAGAAAATTGTCGGCAGATACTATTTTGTCAGCGGCAAACGAGGTTTATGAAAATCACTACTTTGACCCTGTGGTTGATGGAATGAGTGTGATGGAACCCATTATGAATATCTTAAAAGCAAGAAAGATGCACGGGGTAGATTTGCTAATAGGGTCTAATGATGATGAATGGCTAATGTATACCGATGACAACCCTGACATTGACGGTTGGTTAAAAACTGAGGCGCCACCGCTAACGGCTGACCATTTAAAAGCCTTGTTAAAAGATGAAACTGACAATCGACGTATTTCTGACTTATTGCGCACAGCAAAATACTATGTCTGTCCCTCGTTAGTGTTAGCTAAAGAAACTGCCAAGTTGGGGAATAAAGCCTGGGTATATCATTTTACTCGTCAACGTGAGGGCGAACTAGCAGCTACTATGGGCGCTTATCATGGTGCAGAACTACCTTATATTTTTGATACCCATGATGATTGGCTGCCTACTGTCGAGGCCGACCATAGGCTCACTAATATTATGCAAACGTACTGGATTAACTTCGCT
>CAJWFB010000113.1 GCA_913031645.1 uncultured Cellvibrionales bacterium | reverse complement strand
CAGTATGCCTGGGTGTATTCGCAGGAACTAGTTTGCCTGGATATCTTGCAGGTGGCCTATATCACGCAGAATTCCTCTGTCATCGACAGCAATCAGATTGACCGCACCGGGATGATCAATGGCTGGTGGTTGCCAACACCGGAGTAAGTCAGTCAAAATGTAAAAAGACCAGAGTATCTATAAACCTGATACTCTGGTCTGCTCTTAGGTCGCTTTAACACTGGCACTTCTTTCTAGGCAGCTATTTTTTGGGCTTCTGCACTCTTCCTTCTCATACTTAAATGGCTCGCTCTGGTTAAATGACGCATACCTGTTGTAAACTTCTAGAGGTCTATTCAACGAACCTAATGGTAAGGTCACAGCGGCAAATAAATAAAAAGCGCTGGCCCTATTCAGCAACAATATAGAGAGTTTTAATTAAATAATGAGATTATCTCCTTCAAGGCACCTTCTTACACGACTTACCCAAATTACTGGTATTGCAAGCCTTGCGTGTTCCGGCCAGCTAGCGGCTTTGGACTTTGATATTGAAACCATTGAGGTAAGCCCCAAACACCGTATCGATATCATTCCTTTTTCCATTGAGTCATCAAAGGCCGTCAAACTGCTGATCATAGAAACACCAGAGATCAACCAACTAGAAAAGCAGATACAAGAACTTAGTAACGAGCCCATTCGTACCATCAACCTTTTTCAGCGCAACGACTCAGGATGGAAACTCGTCTTAAGTAAAGCCCTTGAGGAGTCAATGGATGTCGTTGATACCATAAGAACCCCGAGTGGCATGCGGTTGGTTGGCTTGCAGGGTTCAGAGGTGGTCTATTTAGATGAGGCAACACAGGACTTTAAACCCTTACTAACAACCTCGTCGATGTTTTCTGGTCGCAACTGGGGTTCATCGCCTCTCATAGAGATGTTTGTTGATATAAATCAAGATGGACTAGACGATTTTTTAATGCCCAATTTTGACGGTTGGGCGGTAGCACTGCAGAGTGAGGATGGTTTTCAGTTACCCCAGCTAGTTGGCCCAAGGCCTAATATGAGTTTTAGCGAGACCGCTCGCTATGTGGCTTATCGGGCGGAGCAAGCCTTTATTGTTGATGAAGACAATGATGGCCGTAATGATATTGCTTTTTGGCAAGACGGCTCTTTTGAAGTGTATCGGCAAAATAGTCTAGGCGAGTTTGCCGGGATACCGGTCAATTTAGATGCCAATCTCAAGGATATGTTGAGTGGGTATGCCCAGATTAGCATTGGTGAAGATGCTAGAAATGACAATGGTAAAAATAGGCTTTTAGATGAAATTGTAGACATTAACGATGATGGGATTAGTGATCTTATCGTCAAGCGGATTAAAGCCGAGGGTATCTTTGGCTGGGAGTCTGAGTATGAGATTTATTTGGGTGCTGTGGGTCTAAACAATCTTCTGACGTTTCCCGAAAGCCCGTCTTCAATCATCAGCACTGATGGTTTTCAGTTCGACAATGAACGGCAGGACATGTCTGGTGATGGCAATCAAGAGTTTGTGGTTACCTCGGTGGATATAAGCATCGGCGCTGTTATTAGGGCATTGATTGCCCGTTCCGTCTCTGTCGATGTCTCGATTTATAAAATGAGCAAGGGTGAATTTCCCTCAAAACCCAGTGCCAGAAAAACAATATCAGCACGCTTTGATTTTGGTAGTGGTGATTTATATATCCCTGCGGTACTGGGCGCAGATGTTACCGGGGACGGACGAAAGGACTTGCTTGTGCAAAAAGGTGAAGGAACCTTGTTGGTCTACCCTGGACAACCTGGCGAGAAGATGTTTGCTAGAAAAGCCATCAAATTATCGCTAGACCTACCGGACAGTCGAGCTGAGTTTCTTGTTCATGATCTTGATAATGATGGCCGAGACGAGCTAATTTTGACCCAAGGTGACGACGGCAATAGAGCTATATCGGTAGTGTCTTTCACTGACTAAAGCGCATCTGTGACTGGCAAAAACGCTAATCCGGTTATTGCTCAACCTCAGCGCCAGTCAGCTGGGAAACTGCAGATAGGGTAGTTTGAGCAGCGTTTAGGCCCAGCCTAAAGTCTTTGTCACTGAACGTTGCCCAAACATCCAATGGCGTGTGCCAGGTGGGGTTCCATCCAGCTCCTGTGTGCGCACCGCGTTCATTCTCTCGTAGGCTAATGGAGGGCACAATATTCATAAATGGCGTGGAATCAGTGTTTGTCATATGCGGGCCCACAGTCGCTGGATAGTCCGTGTTGTAGCTGTCTGCTGCTGCCTTGAAAATAAAGGCCAACTGCATTGAATCAGTTGCCAAGTCTGAGTTAGATTGAAACTCAATATTGACGTCTGCTTCTGGTCGCTGTTCTGCGCTTACTGTTCCATCTGCTCTTGGGGCGCCATGATCCCAGAGCATCATGTCATGCTGAATCATGCCCAACCAGCGTGGTTCAGGGAATTCACCAGACCCAGCTGGACTCTCAATACCTTGCAGCTTTTGGCGTTGTTGAATATAGGCTTTAGAGCCATTTAAACCGGTCTCTTCGTTATTCCAAAGAGCAAAGCGAATTGAACGCTCGGTAGTCACATCAGGTGCATTGAAGATACGTGCTAGCTCCATGACTAAGGCTGTGCCGGAACCATCATCGTTCACCGCCTCATTGACGCCGTGGCCATCAAAATGGGCGCCAATAATGTACATCTCATCGGGTCTGCTACTACCAATTTTCGTGCAGTAAACTTGCTGGCGTACGCCGTTGATAGGCAGTTCTGCATTCAGCGCGCGAATGCGCTCATCTGGTTGCGCAGCAGTATCACGGTTAACACCCGTATCTGCTCGATAGCCATATACCGATGCACCACCGGGTCCACTGCCATTTCGACCCACAGCACCTCCGGTGGGTGTTTTGAGATTATCTGGATGGTTGTTCACAGGATTTCGTACTCTTGGCGCTCGAGGCTCAGGATTGTAGTTAAATGACATGCGTTCCACGTTGTCACAACCCGCCTGCACTAGCTGCTTTTCTATCCAGCTAAGGGCATCTCGATTGCGGGCAGTACCCTGGCGGCGATCCCCAAATTGAGTCAGTCCTTTTAAGGTAGTTTTGTAACTCGCCAAGGTCAGCCTACTGACCAAATTTGCCGCTGTGTCAGAAGTTTGCTCAGTGGCCGTCACCGAGATACTGCCAATGGCACAGAATCCGAGTAACACGAAAAATTTAACCGGTTTGGCAGTATGAACCTGCTTGCGACAACAGTGGCTGTTAATTGACAACATATCTCAAACTCCGGTTTAGGTGAAATTTTCTTCTATCGTAGTTTAGATTTTTATCTCGCTTATGCAAGCTATCTGTCAGTGCCATATTTCTTAGCGGCCATCAATTACAGCAGTGTGCGCAAGGTAATGGTGACACCGATGGCTAACAAGCCAGCGATAGCAATTCGGCGATACAGCTGTCCGCCATACTTTTTGAACAGGTAAAAGCCAATTTTATCTCCTGCCACCATGGCGGGAAATGCCAACAGCAGATGCCATAAAGACTGAATTTGGATAAACCCTGCCACGCCAAATGAAACTAAGGCTATTACCGCTGAGGCCAAGAAAAAAGTAATTAGTAGGGCACGGCTTCGCTCGGGTACGGGTTCAGTAAGCATTACATAGATAATCATTGGTGGTCCGGGTATCGCTAAAGCCCCGTTCATCAATCCAGACAGCAGACCGGTAAAGTTGGTGAGCATAGGGCTAACCCGATGTATCGTAGGCTTGAAAAATATGAGTACCACACAAGCAATTATTACCGATATACCTGCCCAAAATTGAAATTGTGTGGGTGAAATAAAGACCAGTATCATCGTTCCAATCGCCGTTCCGATGACGGCCATAAATACTAATGGCAACATCGGCTTCAAGGGCACGATGCCCCAATATGATCGTACGCCTATCAAATTACTCGTCAGAGTGAGTGCCGCACTGAGAACCACTGATTCAAGTGGTGTTAAAAACAGCGAGAACACTGGAACGGCAGTGAGCGCAA
>CAJWFB010000112.1 GCA_913031645.1 uncultured Cellvibrionales bacterium | reverse complement strand
AGGGGAATTGTTGCTATTACTGAATCAACAACTCGGTTATCAATGTTAATGTGATAGATTTTCAGATTAATATCTATGAGTTATTTATTATCTGTTAGGTGGCCGAGAGGTAATTCAGTTTTATAGCATACAGGCTTGAGAGAAAAGCTACTTTTGACATGGCTGATGCCCTCGAACTGGGTTAATCGCTGGTCAAGAAACTCTTGATAACGCTGCAGGTCAGGACTGATAACCCTAATTAGATAGTCAAACTCACCTGTCATTAGATAGCATTCCATAACCTCCGGCCATGACGCTACTTGACTGGCGAAGTCATCCAGCTCCTTCTTAACTTGATGGTCGAGAGTTACCTGCACAAATACAGTCACTGGAAGGCCTGCCTTTATGGGATCAAGAAGACTGACGCGTTTACTGATATAGCCTTTTTCCTCAAGATTTTTTACTCTTCGCGAACAGGGGGACGGTGACAAAAACACCATTTCTGCAAGCTCAATGTTGGGTATTGCCGCATTGCTTTGCAGAATAGATAGAATTTTCCAGTCGGTTGAGTCTAATGTTTCATTGGCCATTATTTATACCACCCGTTTTCAAGTTCCAACGCAAAATTTCATGTTAGATATGATTTAAACCGAAAAATTCACAGATTGCTAATCCTTGTCAATTTTAAACACCACTATCAATATTGATTAGCATCTACGCAATTATTCGCCCAGAAATCACATATATCAGCAATAAATGCTGCATTAGGACAAAACCTAGCGCCTATTTTGGCAGGATTTTCTATCTTTTAGCATGCTACTTTAAGCGCTATAGAAAATCATAAATAGCGTACTCAGAGGGTATTTTTATGGCGGCTAAATTTAAACAAACAGGCGCTCCAAGGTTCACCAAAACCACAGACTTATCGATCCCTACTCTGACCATTTTGGATGCCCAAGGAGAGCTTTTTAAAAATGCTAAAGAACCCTTAATTGATCAATCTACGGCGCTGAAAATATACCGCAACATGGTTTATATTCGCGTCCTTGATGAGCGTATGTTGGCTGCTCAGCGGCAAGGGAGATTGAGCTTCTATCTCACCTGTACTGGAGAGGAGGCCGCAGTAGTCGGTTCAATTGCGGGCTTTAAAGATCACGATATGGTAATGAGTCAATATCGAGAACAGGCAGCATTACGTTATCGTGGTTTTAGCTCTGAGCAGTTTATGAATCAATTGCTAAGCAATGACCTTGATTTTGGCAAGGGCCGTCAAATGCCTATTCACTATGGTAGCCGTGAGCTTAACTACATGACCATAAGCTCACCATTGGCGACTCAAATCCCTCAGGCAGCCGGTTATGCCTATGGTCAAAAGTTGTCAGGTAAGGATGCCTGTACGATCTGTTATTTTGGCGACGGTGCCGCTTCCGAGGGCGATTTCCATGCCGGACTTAACATGGCTGCGGTCTCTAATTGCCCCGTTGTATTTGTGGTGCGCAACAATGGATATGCCATCTCAACGCCTACATCAGAACAGTTTCTAGGTGATGGTATAGCACCAAGAGGTATCGGCTATGGCATTAGAAGTATCAGGGTGGATGGGAATGACATATTGGCGGTTTACACCGCGTCAGTCGAGGCCCGAAAATTGGCCTTGGAAACGAGCTCGCCCGTTATTATTGAAGCCATGACCTACCGGTTGGGTGCTCATTCTACATCTGATGATCCCAGCAGTTACAGAGGTAGCGATGAGGAACAAGTTTGGCACGAGAAAGACCCTATTATTAGAATGAAAAAATGGTTGCTCGGCAAGGGGTGGTGGAGTGACCAACAAGATCATCAATTGAAGATAGAGTATAAGAAAGAGATTCTTGACGCTCTCAAGAGTCAAGAAAAGAGGCCATGCCCATCCCTGAGTGAGCTGATTACCGACGTCTATGAAATGCCACCACTCCATTTGCGACAGCAATACAAGGATTTGTTAAGTCATATTGATCAGTATCCGGATCATTACCTACCAAACCCCAGCCGGATTGACCAACGATCTGTTCTAACTCAGTTTAACTAGGGTACCAACTATGCCACAAATTAACCTTCTTCAAGCCGTGAATAGCGCGCTAGACACGGCTATGGCGACTGACCAGAGAGTGGTCTGCCTTGGAGAGGATATCGGTCAGTTTGGTGGTGTTTTTCGAGCGACCAGTAAACTTCAAGAGAAGTACGGCAAACAGCGTTGCTTTAATACACCAATTACCGAGCAGGGTATCGTTGGTTTCTCCATAGGGTTGGCAGCGCAAGGGTCTGTTGCTGTGGCAGAAATACAGTTTGCAGACTATATTTTTCCTGCCTTCGATCAGATCGTCAATGAGGCAGCGAAGTTTCGTTATCGCAGCGGTGATCAGTTTAACTGTGGTGGGCTGACCATTCGCACACCCTATGGTGGTGGTATCGCCGGCGCACTTTACCATTCGCAGTCGCCAGAGGCCTATTTTTGCCATACTCCTGGGCTAAAGGTGGTGATTCCTAGCACTGCTTACCAAGCCAAAGGACTATTGCTTGCCGCGATACGAGACCCTGATCCGGTGATATTTTTTGAGCCAAAAGCTATCTATCGCGCCGAAGTAGGCGAGGTACCAGACCGAGACTATGAAATACCTCTAGGCGTGGCTGAGGTGGTAACTGAGGGCACTGACATTACGTTAGTAGGATGGGGTGCCCAGATGCACCAGCTGCATCGTGCTGCAAAAATGGCGCTTAAAGACGGAATTCACTGTGAAGTGATTGACCTACGAACACTGCTTCCATGGGATCTTGAAGCCGTCTCAGCGTCGGTAACTAAGACGGGCCGACTCATTATTAGCCACGAAGCACCGCGCACGGGCGGTTTTGCAGGAGAGATTGCCGCCGCTATTCAAGAGCAGTGTTTTTTGTCATTAGAATCCCCAATTATGCGCATTACGGGAATGGATACGCCTTTTCCATTGGTATTTGAAAAAGAGTATTTGCCAGACTACCTTAAGGTTTACGAAGCCATCAAAAAAAGCGTCAATTTTTAGTAGTTAGCGTTATCAGAATTAGGAAAATGGGTTATGAATAGAGATTTTATTTTACCGGATATCGGAGAGGGCATCATTGAATGTGAAGTCCTTGAGTGGAAAGTAAAAGAAGGCGATATGATTGAGGAAGATCAGGTGGTAGCCGATGTAAGTACGGACAAAGCGGTTGTCGAGATTCCCTCAATGTATTCAGGTCGGATAACCAAGCTTTATTACGCTGACGGGGATATTGCTAAGGTCCACTCACCGCTATTCGCCGTTGATACTGATGAGGAAGGTGTGGAAATGAAAAGTCATATTTCAGAAGCGGCAGAGTTAAAATTAGAGTTAGTAAAACAGCCACCTGAAATTGTTCGAGATACCCAAAATGACAAGGTACTCACCACACCTGCAGTACGGAAATTAGCTCGTGAGCACGACCTCGATCTGGCAACGATTTCTGGTACGGGAAAAAATGGACGTATCCTTAAAGAAGATGTCCACCTATATCTAAAATCGGCAGAGCAGGCGTTCAGCCCAAAAATCACTACCACGAATCAAAATCGCACCGAAGCCATAGTGGGGGTTCGGAAAATTATGGCTCAGCATATGTCTGAGTCAGTTTCCACGATCCCTCATTTTACCTTTGTGGATGAAGTTGATGTTACGGAGCTAATACAGTTAAGAGCGACACTAAAAAGTAACTATACCGATCAGGTGAAGATGACTTTAATGCCCCTGTTGATCAAGTCATTGTCATTATCTTTGAGTCAATTTCCTATTATAAATAGTCGCGTTGACACTGAGTTTACTGAACTTACCTATTTGGGCAGTCACAATGTTGGTATGGCCGTAGATGGGAAAAATGGGCTGCTGGTGCCTAATATTAAGGATGTTCAAAAGCGCTCTATATTGGAGATAGCAGCTGAAGTGACTAGACTTACCGACGCGGCTCGCTCGGGCATTATTAATATTGCGGAGCTTAGAGGCGGCACTATCACTATTTCCAATATAGGCGCTATCGGTGGCATTTCTGCCTCACCCATCATCAATAGTCCGGAGGTTGCTATAGTCGCCTTGGGTAAAATTCAGGATTTGCCGCGTTTCAATAGTGACAATCAAATCACCTCGCGAAAGATCATGTCAGTGAGCTGGTCAGGAGACCATCGGGTTATTGATGGTGCTACCATCGCCCGGTTCAATAATTGTTGGAAGGCCTATCTGGAAAGTCCAAGCACTATGTTGGCAGCAATGGTTTAACCAAGGTTCTACTTGTTAATGGCAGAGTAGTTTTCCAACTTGTTGATGATAATCTTACC
>CAJWFB010000111.1 GCA_913031645.1 uncultured Cellvibrionales bacterium | reverse complement strand
CCCGCTCCGATATTTAGGATATCAACCATTATCTAATCCCTCGGATTACGTTATTGTCTTTGCTCGAGAGCGCCATTGGTTTGGCACTATCAATTTTATTGAGTGGCATAGCTGGCGGTGATGTCTGCTCATATACCTTAACCGCTTTAGCTGCGCTGGCTTGGCCGTTAACTTGTTCTGCAAGCCAATCACCCAAACCAAACACCCCCTTTTGGGACATCACTTGAGATAGTTCGTCGTGATACATCTGCTCAAATGTGTCTACGCTGGAGGAGCCCATCAAATCACTCTTCATGGTGGCATTTGCGTCACGCACTGATTTAAAAATCATCTGAACAAACATTGCCTCAAACTGCCGCCCAACTTCTTGAGCTGCGCCGGCTTGGTCTGCGCTCGCCTTCGCTTTAAGCTGGCCTAAACCAGCAAAATCAAGATAGCTTTTAGCTGTTGTAGAGATATCTTGCATTTAGATCACCACTAGCTCGGCACGCAAACTACCAGAGGCTTTTAATGCCTCGAGGATTGCAATTAATGACGAGGGAGAGGCGCCAACCTGGTTAACGGCATCTACAAGCTCTCGCAAATCAACGCCGGGTTGGAAAAGCACCATTGGATTATTTACTTCAGCTACTTCTATGTCTGCGTTTTGAACCTCAAGCGTTTCACCCTCGGAAAAAGGCGCTGGCTGGCTGACTTCATTGGTTGCAGAAATACTGACAGTGATTGCACCATGAGTAACCGCGACGGCTGTTACCCTTACGTTGCGGTTGATTACGGCTGTGCCAGTTCTTGAGTTAATGACAACACGTGCACTAGGCTCGCCCGGCGCTACATCAAGATTCTCGATCATGCTCAAAAAGGAGACACGTTGAGATGAGTCCATGGGCGCATTCACCGCAATAGAGACACCATCAAGTGCTTTTGCCGTACCCATACCAAAGGCGGTATTGATCGCCTCAGTAATTACCATTGTCGTTGAAAAATCAGACTCTTTGACATTTAAAACGATATGCTCTGATGTATCAAAAGGAGTTGGTACCATCCGCTCTACCGTTGCGCCACTGGGAATTCTTCCTGACGTAGGGACACCAATTTGGACACTGCTGCCTGCTGCCTCCACACTGACACCCGTAATTGACATTGCACCCTGTGCAACTGCATAGGTCTGACCATCAATACCGCGCAGCTGAGTCATAATTAACTGTCCACCACGTAGTGACTTTGCCACACCAATCGCTGAGACCGCGATATCAATTCTCTGTCCCGGCTTAGCAAAGGGTGGAATTTCAGCGGTCACCATTACTGCGGCAACGTTCTCAACCTTAACTTCTTTTTTAGCATTCTGTGCAGCCAAAGAGGCCAGCTGGTCTCCAAGATCAAAATCCGTAACGGGGCCATCAACACTGACGCCTAATCCTGAGAGTAATGTTTTTAGAGCCTGAGCCGTCATTGGGAGATCTTTACCATCACCGGTTTGCTGCAGACCCGTAACAAGACCAAAGCCAACCACTTGGTTTGACCGTACTCCCGCTACGTCAGTAAGGTCTTTGACTCGGTCTGCATTTGCAAAAGCGGTGCTTAGCGCCAATAACATAACTATAAAAAATTTAGTTTTGAACATAATAATCTCGCTGCGGCCTATCTAAAATGGCCAGAATTTATAAAGTAAACCAGTACCCCATGACGCTCTAGATGCTGATGCTAACTCGCCGGTACCGCGGTAAGAGATCTGAGCATGAGCAATCCGCTGGGACAAAATGGTATTATCTGGCTGGATATCTGCTGGACGGATAATTCCCTTAACTCTTATGAACTCAGTGCCTTCTGTGAGCGCCAGCTGCTTTTCGCCGATAATCACCAAGTTTCCATTGGCCAATATCTCAACTACCATGGCTGAAATCGATCCCGTTAAACTAGCGGCCTGCCCTGCAGAACCACTTCCGTCACTCTTAATTTCTGAACCATCGGTTTTAGCTCCATCAAAAAATCCTTCTCCGAATCCAATCTTATTGATGATTGAGTTCATTTGATTTGCGCCAATAGCATCGTTCGCTGTTGTCCGGCTTGTAGCGACCGCTGAGGTGCGCGACGCTTGTGTCGTTTCACTCAATAGTACAGTCACTAAATCACCCACCTGAACATCACCAGTCTGATAACTTCTCAGATCGCCAAATAAGTCGCGACCATTGGTGAAAATTGAGCCTGTGACCTGTCTTGGCTCCTGCTCTGGAATAGGCTGTATCGGAGAAAATTCAGTTGTTGGCGTCATTTGTGGTTGCCCCGCGCAAGCACTTAGCATGCTAACCAGAAAGAACACTACCAAAAAGCGATTGCTGTTCATCAGTCAGTCCTAGAGGTTATTGTTCAAGAATCGCAGCATTCCATCGGCCGCTGAGATTGCCTTTGAGTTAATTTCATAGGCGCGTTGGGTTTCGATCATGTTGACCATCTCTTCAACCACATTGACGTTGGATGCTTCCAAAGATCCCTGCATTAACATGCCCGATCCACCCTCGCCTGGTATGGCAACAATGGCAGCACCAGAGGCCTCAGTTTGCTTTAGTAGATTGCGACCCACCGGTTGAAGTCCCGAATTGTTTACAAAAATAGATAACTGAATTTGACCTACCTGAGCAGATCCACCGCCATTAGCTAGCTCTGCCGTCACGGTTCCGTCACGACCGATTGTTACACTGGTAGCGTTCTGAGGGATCTGGATAGCCGGGAGGATTGCCTCTCCCCCTGAGGTGACCAACTGCCCCTGAGCGTCAAGCTTCATTGAACCATCTCGGGTATAACCCACAGTGCCATCAGCTTGCTGAACTGACATAAAGCCTTCACCAGCAATAGCAATATCTAGGGCATTTTCGGTGTTAATGATATTGCCCTGTCCATGTAACTTTTCTGTTGCTAGAACGCGAGTGCCCGTTCCTAACATTAATCCGGTTGGCGTCTGCGTTTGTGCATCAGCTTGGCCACCTGCTGGAACGATATTTTGATACAACAGATCTTCGAACACCGCTCGGTCTTTTTTAAAGCCTGTGGTGTTAACGTTTGCAAGGTTGTTCGAGATGACTTGCATTCTTGTCTGCTGAGCCGTTAGACCTGTTTTAGCAATCCAAAGTGAAGCGTCCATTACCTTTATCCTTTATTTATTATTCGTTGTTACCGTTTAACCTGAAATTCTCATAAGAGTTGATCCGGTTTCATCAATCGATTTGATTTCGTTAATCATTTTGATTTGCGATTCATAGGATCGACTAAAATCCATCATCTTGATCATTGACTCGATCGGGTTGACATTACTTCCCTCCAAGGAGCCACTTTGTAATGAAGCCGTTTGCTGTCCCGTAGGAAAATCTGTTCCTTTAAACTGCGCTACAACAGGTTCAAATAATCCATCCACCCTGCGCGTTAGAGGCATTTCGCTTGCATCTCGCAACATCAGTTTCCCTAAAGCAACAGGTGCTACGTCCGGCTCACTGGGCAAAGAGCCAAAAACAGTGCCGTCTGGGCTTATGGTTACCATTTGTCCTGGTGGAACATTAATGGGACCGCCTTCTCCCAAAATTAAATGACCAGCTGCGTTCTCTATAAGACCTGTTGGCGAGACTCGAAGATCGCCGCGACGAGTGAAGCCTATCTCCCCGCCATCAGCCTGCACGCCAAGTACTGTAGATGCTTGTAGTGCAACATCCATTGCTCGGCCAGTTTGGTTGGGCACTCCTGGCTTTAGATTAATGACATCACTGGTCTCAATTGCGACTGATGCGCGAGACTCAAATCCATCGCCAGCCACGGCAATAGTCTTTGAAGCAAGCGCATAACTTTCCTTAAATCCAACCGTTGAAACGTTAGCTAAATTATTGGTAATTTGAGCTCTAATTTCACTTTGGTTATTAACCGCCGCCAATGATGTAAACGCTAATCTGTCCATTTTTAAATCCTATTTATGTCTCTTATCCACGCATATTGATAAGGGTTGAAGTCAAGGCTCCAGACGTTTCCATTGCCTTAGCATTAGACTGGAAATTGCGTTGTGCTGAGATTAAGTTGACGAGTTCTTCTGTAATATCCACGTTAGATCTCTCCTTGGCGCCGCCGGCTAGAGTTCCTATGCCACTAGAACCTGGCTCACCATACGATCGAGTCCCGGATGAACCTGTTGCGCTATAAATCGTATTACCCTGCTGACTTAGTCCTTGTGCTGAAGTAAATGTGGCCAAGTTTATTCTTCCAGCGACCTTTTGGACGCCATTGGAATAGGTAGACACTACCGCACCATTCTCAGCTACGTTGATATTAACTAAATCACCCTTGGGAAGACCGTCTTGAGTCTGCTCACTGATTTCAAAATTCTTAGTGTGGGTTAC
>CAJWFB010000110.1 GCA_913031645.1 uncultured Cellvibrionales bacterium | reverse complement strand
GGACCGTCGATTAACCTCGACTCAACAACCCGATTTAGCACTGCTGGATCGGGTTTTTTGTGTTTTATAGGTTGGCTTTCCTTAAAAGCTGGGCATTTGATAACCAGATTGTGCGCCCGTCTAACGCAAAGCACTAAAGAGGATAAGTCCATGACCGATCGAGAAAAGACCAGCTATCGCCTGGTATGTGCCAATAGACTCCACCCGGTAACTCAGAGCGCACTATCGCGTTTAAAGGCTCACCAGCATCGCATGGCACTGTGCCAGCGATATTTTTGTTGGGCCTTAGTTGAGGCTGCAAATCATCCCTAATTACAAAACGGGTAATCCGTAAAAAGACGCCTATGTTTTGTCGTATTGCGATACATTTTTGTCGGCAATTTAGAAGCATATTTGTATTTATGCGATCACACTGCGCGAAAATCATACCACGAATATTTAGAGTAAAATTTATGTCACAAGACCATGAAATTGATACCTCTGCAGCGCCTGATTTTGACGCTGTATTGCCCACCATGGTAGTCGCTGCCAACGATTCACCCAAGCCTTTTGGCTTTGGCACACAGATTCGAAAGTCAGCCTATTTTGATGCTACTGTGCGCTGGGGGGCTACGGCCTTTTCGGTGTACAACCATATGTATATTCCACGCGATTTTGGCGATCCACAGCAAAACTTTTGGAACCTAGTTAACGCAGCGACACTGAGCGATGTTGCAGTAGAGCGTCAGGTTGAAATAACTGGGCCTGATGCCGCCACCTTCGTGCAGATGCTAACGCCACGCAATCTGTCTACCTGCGCGGTGGGTCAGTGCAAATATGTACTCATTACCAATGCAGAGGGCGGTGTCCTTAATGACCCAATACTGCTGCGCTTGGCCGAGAATCACTTTTGGTTGTCCCTTGCTGATAGTGACATTCTATTGTGGGCACAGGGTTTGGCGTTTAATTCTGGTTTAGATGTACAGATTTGTGAGCCCGACGTGTCGCCACTGCAACTGCAAGGCCCTCGCTCGGGTGAGATTATGCAGTCAGTGTTTGGCGATAAGATTAATGAGCTTCGCTACTACTGGTTTGCAGAATTTGAGTTGGACGGTATACCACTGATTATCTCCCGGACCGGTTGGTCTAGCGAGTTGGGCTACGAGCTCTATCTGCGCGATGGTAGCCGTGGTGATGAGTTATGGGAGCGATTAATGGCTGCTGGCGAGCCCTATGGACTGCAGCCAGGGCATACTTCCAGCATTAGGCGTATCGAAGGCGGCATGTTGTCTTACCATGCCGATATGGACAGCCGCACAAATCCCTATGAATTGGGGTTAGGGCGCTTGGTTGATTTGGAGATGGATACCGATTTTATTGGTAAGGCAGCCCTAAAACAGATTGCAGCGGAAGGCATTCAGCGAAAGCAAGTAGGCATGGTGATTGATGGCGAACCTATCACTGGGTCTAACACAGAGTTTTGGCCTGTTATGAAGGGCATCAAGCAGGTGGGTGTGGTCACTTCTGCGGTTTACTCGCCGCGTCTGGATGCCAATATTGCACTGGTCATGGTGAGTATTGAATACAGCGAGTTGGGTACCAAAACTGAGATTGTCACCCCAATGGAGTGTCGCAGTGGTACAGTTGTTGAAAAGCCATTTTACGATCCTAAAAAGAGCTTGGCAGGATTAAAGAGCGCATAACTGATTAGTAGAGGTGTCACTATTAACCACGATCACTATCCAGACGAATATCTGAAGCAGATACTCACCGAGGTAAACAGCATTGCCTTGGTGGGTGCTAGCCCTCGGTCTGAGCGTGACAGTTATATCTGCATGCAGGTGCTACTGGAACAGGGGTATCAGGTAATACCGGTGAACCCGGGTGAGGCCGGCAATACTATTTTGGGTCAGCGCTGCTATGCGTCGTTGGCTGATATTGAGCAGCCGGTGGATATGGTGGATGTTTTTCGTTCCTCTGAGGCAGCCTTGGGGGTTACCGAAGAAGCTATAGCCATAGGTGTCAAGGTGGTGTGGATGCAGCTCCACATTGTTAATCTGCAGGCAGCGCAGATGGCGGAAGCGGCGGGAATAAAAGTTGTGATGGACCGCTGTCCAAAGTTAGAATTACAAAAGCCTTATTGGACCGGTGTAGCCAACTAGTCCGAGTGAAAGACTCTAGATTTGGAGATGCATTAGTGACAGATCAAGCAGACACTTCGATTTTACTCAGCGATTATGCCAATGGCGTTTTGCGACTTACGCTTAACGATGATAAGCGTCGCAACGCTCTATCTCGCACTATGTTGGCAGCCCTTTCCAGTGCCTTCACAGCGGCCGCAGAGGACCCTCAAGTCCGGGTTATCGTATTGGCTGGCAACGGGCCGGTATTTTGTTCGGGGCATGACTTAAAAGAAATGACTGCAGCACGCGCAGAAGCAGATAAGGGTGAGGCCGCATTTGAGCGTCTATTTGCCGCCTGCGCCGCGGTGATGCAGTTAATTGTTAACAACCCAGTGCCGGTTATTGCTGAGATTGCCGGAGTGGCCACCGCCGCGGGTTGTCAGTTGGTGGCCAGCTGTGATCTGGCTATGGCGGCAAACAGCGCAAAATTTGCCACTCCAGGTGTTAATCTCGGGTTATTTTGCTCAACCCCCATGGTTGCATTGTCGCGCAATGTTAGCCGCAAGCACGCTATGGAGATGCTGCTTAGTGGCGATATGATTGATAGTGATCGGGCCCAGCAAATAGGCTTAATCAACAATGCCTTTGATGGGGATGAGTTGACCGACCAGACCATGGCATTGGCCAATAAAATTGCCAGCAAGTCGAGTATGACGGTGGCGGTTGGCAAGCGTGCCTTTTATGCGCAGGCAGAGATGCCTCTGGCAGAGGCCTATGCTTATACCTCGCAGGTTATGACTGATAATATGTTAACCGCTGACGCCGAGGAGGGTATTGACGCCTTTTTAGGCAAACGCTCACCGCAGTGGAATGATCAATAATTTCTTATGTCAACTATGTACAACAATGATCTCGAACAAAACCCCGCCAATCATCAGCCGCTGAGCCCGCTGCCGTTTTTAGAACGTGCGGCCAGTGTATTTCCCGATCATGTGGCTATTATCTACGGTGATGTAAGAATTAGTTATGCTGAGTTTTATGCTCGCTGTCGCCGTTTTGCCTCGGTACTAGCCCGTCGCGGTATTGGCCACGGTGACACGGTCTCAGTAATGCTCGCCAATACACCAGTCATGTTAGAAGCCCACTATGCCGTACCTATGTGTGGGGCGGTATTGCACTCTATGAATACGCGCTTGGACCCCAGCACTATTGCTTTCCAGTTAGATCATGGCGAGAGCAAGGTGTTAATTGCCGATACTGGTTTTTCCACCACGATGGAGGAGGCACTTACCCTAGCCACGGTAGCGCCATGGGTGATTGACTATGAGGATCTTGTTGTTCCACAGCCGGGTAAACGTCTAGGGAATGAGGATTACAATGCCCTCGTTGACTCTGGTGACGCTAATTATGAATGGATGATGCCTCTGGACGAATGGGACGCGATTGCCCTCAATTACACCTCCGGAACCACAGGTGACCCCAAAGGGGTTGTCTATCACCATCGTGGGGCAACTCTGATATCTCAAGGTAATGCGATTACCGCGTCTATTGGCAAACACCCGGTATATTTATGGACGCTACCCATGTTTCATTGCAATGGCTGGTGTTTCCCGTGGACGATATCAGCCATGACCGGCACCCATGTTTGTTTGCGTGAGGTGCGGGCCGACGCTATTTGGGCGGCACTGGAAGATCATGATGTGACACACCTGTGTGGCGCGCCAGTGGTGATGTCGACCATTTTAGCGGCCGATCCAGCGGACAAGCGTAAATTAGCCAATAGCATAGACTTTTTTACCGCAGCAGCACCGCCACCTGAATCAGTGCTGTCGGCCATGGGCGAGGCTGGGTTTCATGTGACGCATCTTTATGGTTTGACTGAGGTTTATGGCCCTGCGGTGGTTAATGACTGGCATGCGGAGTGGAGTGATTTACCGGTTACCGAACAGGCCTCTCTAAAAGCCCGTCAGGGGGTTCGTTACCACGCGCTTGAAGGTTTAGATGTTCTAGACCCAGACACCATGCAACCGGTGCCTCGCGACGGGGAAACCCTTGGGGAAGTGATGTTTCGTGGCAACGTAGTGATGAAAGGCTATTTAAAAAACCCGATTGCCAATAATGATGCCTTTGCTGGCGGTTGGTTTCACTCGGGTGATCTTGGGGTGGTGGATGCTGACGGCTATATTCAGTTAAAAGATCGCTCTAAAGACATTATTATTTCCGGCGGTGAAAATATTTCATCCATCGAAATAGAAGAGGTGCTTCACAAGCATGCTGAGGTAGTCTCGGCGGCTGTGGTGGCCATGCCGCATGCGAAATGGGGTGAGACACCCTGTGCCTTTGTTGAGTTAACCGATAATACGGGGCTA
>CAJWFB010000109.1 GCA_913031645.1 uncultured Cellvibrionales bacterium | reverse complement strand
TCCTAGAGGGTGTCTAGTGGGCAAAAGTGATGAAAAACATATTGATCCAATAGGTGTCTATCTATCGATACCAGATTATATTTTTGCTCCAGATATGCTATTTGTGCCGCCACATTTCACCGAAGACGAACTATAGCAATTGTGAAATCTCATCTCTTAAATACCATAACTTCAATGTCTCGTTGAAAAAGCACTTAGCATCTGCGACCGCCAGATCTGTTAATAATTCGTGAGGTGGCACAAACCAGCGCATTCTTTCACTCTTACTATTCAACAGTACGGGGGGATGTAAAGTCGTTACACAGGCTGAATTTAATGATACCGCGGACGAAGGCGACTAGGTGGGCGAGGACTACTACTCACAGGTGGAGATCCGTGTTACAACAACTGACCCAACCTCTGGCGCAACGGCAACGGCATAAAAGGCCTAAAGTATCGTGGTGACGATACTGATTCAACGACTACAGGCTCCCCGACCCATGAACTCTGTGGTGTATCGGACGCCACCATGGTGGAGATAGCCGAAGATTCAGACCTGACGGAAAATGGGCAGAAAAAAGTGCTCTATTCTTATCTAGAAATTGACTAAAAATTTAGTCGTAAACCGTGGCAATGGGCAAACGCTTGTGCTGTGTTTTGGTGTAAATGGTCGTTAGCCGCTGTTCCGCCTCAGCACTGACTGCCTTACCCTCAAGGAAGTCATCAATATCATCGTAGGGAAGACCTAGCACTTGCTCGTCTTCCTTCTGCGGGCTTAAGCATTCTAAATCTGCCGTAGGCGCTTTGGTTACTAGAGCCTCGGGTGCACCCATGGTTTTGGCCAGCAGGCGAACTTGACGTTTACTAAGACCAAATAGAGGTGCCAAGTCACAGGCACCATCACCAAACTTGGTGTAAAAACCCGTTATATTTTCAGCTGAGTGGTCGGTACCCAGAACCAAGCCGCCCAGCATGCCGGCTATTTCATATTGCGACACCATGCGTGCCCGCGCTTTAACATTGCCCTTGGCAAAATCAACGGCGTCTGCGTTAGGTAATAGGCCATTATCGTCAAGCGTTGCACAAACGCTGGCATTGATCGCATCGACACCGTCTTTGATATTCACTGTGAGGCTTAGGCTAGGTTGGATAAAAGCCAGAGACACCTGCGCATCGTCTTCGTCTTTCTGGGTGCCATAGGGCAATCGTACCGCAGCAAACCGGTAGTCTGTGCAATTATGCTGCTGGTTGAGGCCGTCAACCGCTAGCTGAGCCAGACGACCGCAGGTTGAGGAATCTACGCCGCCACTGATACCAAGAACGAGGGTTTTAGCGCCCGCATTGGTCAATTGATTTTGGATAAACGCGACTCTGCGAGAAATTTCAAAGTCAGGGTCGATAACGGGAAGTACCCGCATTTCGTCGATAATATCTTGCTTGCTCATTTTACAATACAACTCACTTTGGTTGTTCAATACTTAATATTAGCCAAGCAATCCAAAGGTTAGTTTATTCCAAATAGATCGCTTTTCATTGCTCTGATCTTGCGTGCTGCCTTTCAATTCGGCTTCACGAGTCATTTTGTCATAGATCATACGGCTATCGAAGGAGGGTGGTTTAGCGCGTTTTAAAACGCCAAAGGATACTTTATCTAGCCATGAATCTTGACCCACTAGGAGCTTCCTCTCAAAATCAAAATCCCCATTTTCATCCAATGACGGATACTCTGGATAGTTAGCGGCCAAGATTTTAACCGCATTGTCGGCTAAGTCTTGCATTTCTAACAGATAGTAGGCTTGAGCCATCACTGCTAGACCATCGGGGACCGCAGGAGACTGCTGAAAATTTTCCACTACGTATTGCCCGCGATTAGCTGCAGCTAAATAGGCTCTTCGTGAAAAGTAGTAATTTGCCACATGAATTTCTGCTCTCGCCAGTTGGTTACGCAAACTGACCAAGCGCTTGCGGGCATCTGCCGCATAGGGACTCTTGGGGAATCGTGATAATAATTCAGTCAGCGTGGCAAAGGCGGTTCTGGCCTCACCTATGTCTCGCATACTAGAGTCTGTGGGGATAAAGCTATCTAAAAAACCACCGGTTTGTGATATCTGCGACAGGCCTTTTACATAAAAGGCATAATCGACATTGGGATGTTGGGGGTGCAGGCGAACAAATCGATCTGATGCCGCAATACTTGATTCATAATCACCAGATTTGTAGTGCGCATAAATCAGTTCTAGTTGCCCTTGTTCTGCGTATTTTCCGAAAGGAAATTGAGATTCTAAAAGCTGCAGATTACTAATTGCCACACTCCAGTTACTGGCGTTGAGACTAGAGTGTATTTTTTCATAAAAGTCTTTTTCCGTCAGGCCTGCGCTTTCTTCTTCAGCTGGTTCGTCATCACCAAACCCCATCCAGGAACATCCGGAGGTAAGAGACAAACTTAAAATCAACAACATCAGCGATAGGTTTTTCATGTAATATTCTCAGATAAAGGCGCTGCCACGCTAAATGACTGGCTGGGCGCTATTTAAACACAGCGAATTGGCTAAACCAATAAATCTTCGTTTTTAAGGGCTGTTCAGGGCTTTGGTCCGCGCTTTTTAGAGCGACTAATTTGGAATAAGTTTAGTGATTGATGAAATAAATAAAAATGTAGACGTCGACTCGGTCACCGGTGAGCGCATTGAGCAACAGGCCGATGTGCCAGCGGTTGATATTGGACGACGTTTTGATCAGGTTGCCGCGGAACTGTTCTCCGACTTTTCAAGGGCCAGACTGCAGCAATGGATCAAACAGGGACACCTGCTGGTAGACGGTCAGCAGCAGGTGCCAAAATATAAATTGTTGGGTGGAGAGGCTTTACGTTTGAGTACAGAGCTGGCGCCAGAGGGAGACTGGCAGGCAGAAGATATCCCATTGGATATTGTCTTTGAGGATGACACCATTTTAGTGATTAACAAATCCGCTAACTTTGTAGTTCATCCGGCTGCTGGTAATTACTCTGGCACGGTTTTAAATGCCTTGCTCTATCACTGTCCCAGTTTAATATCGGTACCGCGTGCTGGCATCGTTCATCGGCTGGATAAGGACACGACGGGCTTAATGGTGGTGGCCAAGACATTGCAGGCGCATACCAATTTGGTTGCGCAGCTGCAGGCAAGGTCAGTCAGGCGAGAATATGAAGCGGTTGTCACTGGCGTGGTCATAGCTGGAGGTACGATAGATCAGCCTGTGGGTCGGCATGCCAAACAGCGCACTAAAATGGCAGTGATTAGCGATGGTAAAGAGGCGCGAACCCACTATAAGGTTGTTGATCGCTTTGATGGCCACAGTCACTTACGTCTCAAGTTGGAGACTGGCAGAACTCATCAAATTAGAGTGCATATGGCTCACGTTAGGCATCCAATTGTGGGTGATGATGTCTATGCTGGACGACTGCGGCTTCACAAGGGCGCATCCGCAGAGCTGCAGGACTGCATTAAAGCATTCGGACGCCAAGCATTGCATGCGAAAGAGTTAGAGCTGGTGCACCCGTCCACTGGTGAGCTTGTTGGGTGGGACTCTGAGTTACCTGACGATATGCTACATTTACTTGAGGCATTAGCCTGTGGCTAGCAACGCAGATTCATTTTTTATACCCAATTGGCCTGTGCCAGATTCGGTAGGGTCGGCGATTAGTCTGCGGTATGGAGGGGTTAGTGAGGGGCCTTTCTCAAGCAATAATATGGCATTTCACGCCGGTGATAGTCAGGTTAATGTGCAGGCTAACCGCGCATCTCTGATTGAACAGTTAAATCTTACTGGCTCACCTGTTTGGCTCGATCAAGTACATGGTATCGATGTGATCTATGCTCCCACTGTGAAAGGTACACCTGAGGCTGATGGTAGTTATAGTGATCAAGCTGGAGTTGTTTGTGCCGTTATGACAGCAGATTGTCTACCAGTGTTGCTGTGTAACAAACAAGGCAGTCAGGTCGCCGTTGTTCATGCTGGATGGCGCGGTTTAGCTGCTGGAGTAGTTCGTAAAGCGGCCGCTAAATTTCTCTCTCATGATGGCCCTCTTATGGCATTTTTGGGCCCTGCTATTGGGGCATGTGCATTTGAAGTGGGTGCTGAGGTACAGCAGGCATTTTTAGATAATGCGCAGAGTCAGTCGCATCGGCAGGCTATTTTCGGTGCGTTTAGGCCCAGTGATAATACCGGTCGCAAAGACCATTATTTGGCGGATATCTATGCTTTGGCTCGGGGAGAGCTCAATAGCTGTGGGGTGTTCGATATATATGGTGGCGATGACTGTACATTTTCAAATCCCGAACAGTTTTATTCCTACCGGCGAGAGCCAGTTACCGGTCGTCATGCCACTCTTATTTGGTTAAAGGACGCCTAAATATGGCAGCGCATCCTGTGATTTAGGGGCTTGGTTTGTCTGAGTTTATCGACCCTAAAAACGATCCTTTCAGTTAAGGGCATTTTTGGTGTTTAAACACTTGATAAGCGCGGGGTGTTCCATTAGAATTGCCGCCCTCTCGCA
>CAJWFB010000108.1 GCA_913031645.1 uncultured Cellvibrionales bacterium | reverse complement strand
AGAGCGGCCAGCGAATCACTAGTCAGGGTTAAAAATCACCACGTGACGGAGATCGAAGCGCACCGGTAACTCGTTACCCACCGGAATATCAATATGACTATGCGTCAGACAGGGAACTCGTTGCCCATCTTTTAGCGCTAATTCATACAGATAATTAGGCCCAAGGAAGGACTTAGATACGATGGCCAATGTAGTATCTGATGTCTCATCATAGGCGATGTCGTCCGGTCGAACGAGTAGTTTCACTGTATTACCTAGGTCTTCAGGCAACGCATTTATCGATAGGCTGCCGAGATTATTGCCGAGCAATCCTGCGGCATCAATACCGACATTGATCACAGTGCCTTTGCCAATAAAGTCCGCTGCAAATAAGCTTCCCGGCTTGTGATAAAGCTTGTAGGGAGTGTCAATCTGAACGATTTTACCCGCATTGAGTAATGCAATTTTGTCAGCCATTGCAAAGGCCTCATCTTGATCATGAGTAACCAACAGGGCGGTGACTTTATTTTTTTTCAAGAGGGTACGAATTTCTGCCGCCAACTGAGTCCTCAGTTCCGCATCAAGATTTGAGAATGGCTCATCAAGCAATAAAATTTGTGGGCTTGGCGCCAGTGCTCTTGCCAGAGCGACCCGCTGCTGTTGACCGCCGGACAACTCATGTGGAAAACGCTCAGCAACGCTTACTAAACCAACCAGTTCGAGCATTTCTAAAATCCGTTGAGTTTTTTCACCCGCGGATAGTTTGCTTAGGCCAAAACCAATATTGTCACGCACATTCAAATGGGGGAATAGCGCAAAGTCCTGAAAGACCATACCCACCGCTCGATCTTCTGGTGCCTGTGTCCTTTTGGGTGTGCTGATGAAGTCGCCATGTAAACTAATATTTCCAGACGCCAGCGACTCAAAGCCGGCAATGGCCCTGAGTAAGGTAGTTTTACCACATCCTGAGGGGCCTAATAGACAACCAATTTCACCTTCAGCCAGTGAGAAGGATGCGTTAGAAACCGCTGCAATCGCGTCGTACTGAACAGTGACCTGATCTAATATTAATTGCTTATTCATTACTAAAGCGCTCATTAAGGATGCTCTTGGTGATAAGTAGTACCGGTAACAAACCAATTATAACAATTGCTAGCGCTGGCAGCGCGGCATCCATTAAACGTTCGTCAGATGCTAACTCATAGGTACGTACCGCGAGGGTATTAAAATTGAAAGGCCGCAGTATTAAAGTAGTGGGTAGTTCTTTCAGCACCTCTACGAAGACCAGTAATAATGCAGTGAGCAAGCTGGTTCTCAGTATAGGTAGGTGGATGCGGCTGAGCACTCGACTTGGTGTGGCTCCCAAAGATCTGGCGGACTCGTCTATACTTGGTTTGATGGCAGTTAAGCCAGAGTCCACTGTATTGAGCGCCACGGATAAAAATCGAACAAGATAGGCAAATACCAGAAGACCAATAGTGCCACTGATAAGCAGTCCGGTAGGGTAGTCGAACCAAGTGGTGCTCAAGAAATCAATTTGATTGTCAAGCCATGCGACCGGTATTAGAACACCGACGGCAATAACAGTGCCAGGGACAGCATAACCGAGGCTAGCAACAGCCACAGCGCCCAGTTCAATACGTGAAGCGAAGACACGTTTGGTATAGGCCAAAAATACTGCAACCAGTAAACAGCATGCGGCGGCAATAGCAGCCAATGCAAAACTGTTGAAGAGAAGGCGCAGAAAGTCAGCGTTGAGTTTCTCCTGCCAGCCGGTTGAGGCCCAAATAGAGAGTTGTGCTGCAGGCAGGATGAATCCAAGAAAGATAATAAGGCTACCGATAGACATTGCCAGTATTGATCGCCACCCACTTAATTGCAGTCGCGCCATTTTTTTCTGGGCAGAGTGATGATGAAATCTAAGTCGCTGTCTGGACCAACGTTCAGCCATTATCAGAGCAAATACAAATAGCATCAAAAATGCGCACAACTGAGCTGCGGTGGTGAGTTCGCCAAGCCCATACCAAGTGCGAAAGATTCCGGTAGTGAAGGAGCTGACGCCGAAATAAGCCACGGTGCCGTAGTCGGCTAGGGTCTCCATTAGCGCCAAGCTAACACCTGCCACAATCGCAGGTCTGGCCATGGGGAGCGCGACCAAAAACAATGTTTGCCAAGGCTTTTTACCCAGATTTCGACTGGCTTCAAGGACTGCAGTAGACTGCTCTAAAAAAGCCACTCTAACTAGCATGTAGACATAGGGATAAAGTACCAGTGAGAGCATGCATATAGCGCCGCCCAAGGAGCGTATTTCGGGGAAGTAGTAGTCTCCATATTGCCAATCATAAGTGTCTCTCAGGGCTGTCTGCAGTGGCCCAGAGAAGTCTAATATCCCAGTATAGGTGTAGGCAATAATATAGGCTGGCATAGCCATGGGTAAGAGAAATGCCCAAGATAAAATCCTACGACCAGGGAATTCACACATCGCGGTTAGCCAAGCAGCGCTCACCCCGAGTATGAGTGTGCCAGCGCCAACGCCTGCCATTAATAACAGAGAGTTAGTAATATAGTCTTTGAGCACGGTGTCAAACAAATGCTGCCAGGCACTGGAAAAGGGTTGCAGCAGACTGGCGAAAATCACCAGCATCGGCACAGCAATAATGGCTGTTACAATATAGAGGTATGTGCGCCAACCCCGCCCAGAAGATTGGTTGGTCGCGTTAAAACCTGATGATCTAGAGTCTATTTCCAACCAGCACGATCCATAGCCATAATAGCCGCAGCATTATTGCGGCCCAATTCTGTTACATTTAGCGTGTCGGCCACAAATGGACCCCAAGACTCTAAGACGGTACTCACCTTTACAGCGTCTCTCACAGGAAACTCATTGTTACGCTCAGCATACCATTCTTGGCTTTCATTGGAGGCTAGGAACGCGATCAATTTTTGTGCCAATTCAATATTCTTCGCCGACTGAGTGATACCAGCGCCAGAGATATTTACATGGGTGCCTCGATCTTTTTGATTGGGCCAGAACAGTGTTACCTTACTGGCAGCTGTTTGTTGAGCCTGATCATCTGATAGCAACATTCCGCCTAAATAGTAGCTATTAACGACGGCTACATCACACTGGCCAGAGGCTACCGCTTTAATTTGATCTCGGTCTCCACCTGCGGGAGGACGCGCAAAGTTGGCTACAAAGGCTTTGAGCCAAGCCTCAGTTTTTAACATTCCCTGTGACGCAATCATGCCGGCAACTAACGATTGGTTATAGATGTTACTGGACGAACGTACACAGATTTTACCCTGCCACTGAGGATCGCTAAGAGCCTCATAGGTACTCAACTGGTTAGCCTTTACACGGTCTTTTGCAAATACAATAACTCGGGCTCTCACGCTCAAGCCATACCACTGATTGTCAGCGCTACGTAGATGACTAGGAATTAGCCGATTGAGATCATCAGATTCTACAGCTTGCAGTATGCTCGCTTCCTGGGCTCGATAAAGACGCCCAGCATCGACGGTTAAGAGTACATCTGCGGGTGAGTTCATCCCCTCACTTTTTAATCGCGTCAGCAGCGCATCACCCTTACCGGTGACTAAATTGATCTTGGCCCCTGTCTGCTCAGTAAAGCGATCTAAAAGAGGTTTTATAAGAGACTCTTGTCTCGCCGAGTAGACGTTCACCTCCGCCACTGCCAATGAATACGGTGGTACTAGTAACATTAATAGTGCGCTGAAAAAAAGAGTGCGAAAAGCCATTTCTAAATCCTTGTAAATGAATATTTGAGAACGGTTATTATTCTCATTTACACTAAAAAAGCAAGTGAGTTTCTTCTTAAGCTGACTAATTCAAAGACGTCTGCTAATCTGAGGATTCAAAATAGTGAGGGAATATAATGGATAACTTTTGGCCAGTTAAAGTGCTGCGTGTTGTGTCGGTTTTTTTTCTCGGTGCAGTGTGCATCGGCATGTACTTTTATCCAGGAGGAAACATTCATAATCCTGGACAGATAGGTTACTCATTTACCCACAACTTTCTAAGTGATTTGGGAGGCTATTATTCGCACTCTGATGAGGTGAATTTTATTGCTGGATTCTTTTTTAATATGGCGATGCTCCTTTTTGTGGCGGTTGGCATCGCGTTTTTGTATGTGCAAAAGCTATTTCATGAGGACGTGATTAATCGTTGGTTAGCGTTGGTGGGCGCTCTGTTTTTTTTGGTTGGTACTGCCTTTTTTGCGGGAGTAGGTCTGACACCCTATGACCTATACCTTGATCTCCATGTTTTTTTTGCAGTCAATGCCTTTAGGTTGATGGTTCCTGCGTCACTCTTATATCTCATAGTGTTGGTGCGCAGCGATGTAGATAACCGTTTTTCTATGGTAACAGCAGCCTACTTAGTTTGCGTAGTCGCCTATGTCATTTATCAGTTACAAGGGGGCAATCCTTTCGACAACCCCGAAGAAATGGTCAGGCAAGCGACAATCCAAAAGTTGGTTGTCATTGCCAGTGTGGTCAGTATTTTCTCACTCAGTTTTGCGTTTCAAAAACAAATTGATATTTTGAATGCTAAGTGAGATCTGAACAGACTT
>CAJWFB010000107.1 GCA_913031645.1 uncultured Cellvibrionales bacterium | reverse complement strand
CCAACTGGGCTCAACATAATGCCCGAGTTCAAAGTCTGTATCAAAGGCGATGGCTGGTGCGGGATGACCTGCAATATTATGCCGAGCATTTTCATACACCAACATGTAATTATGTTTGGAACCGGTTTGCTGGAAGAGTTTTTTGACGCCATTTGTAAATCCCGAGGTATTGTCTTGATCACCGGCGACATAGAGCGTAGGCACCGTCATTTTCCCCATAGCCTGGGCATCATGAACATCGAATTCACCACCCCAAGGCGCAAAAACCTGCAGAGCTTTCCAACGCGGATCAAGTTCATCTTGCCCTGCGAAGCAGGAATTTAAACGAAAGGGCAGTAAGGTGGCGATTATGGAGGGCACGCCAATCTTTTTTAGTTGCTCTGATTTAAAGTCGTAGCAGCCACCCATGGTATTAATGGCACCAAAACCGCCCATCGAGTACCCGATTATAGCGGCACTATTAGTGTCTAAACGCATCTTTAGGCCGGGTATGGGCAAAGGCTGTTCAGTGCTTGTAAAATAATCCAACACAAATTGCTGGTCGCGAGCACGATTATAAAAAGTACTAATAGCCCCTGACGCCCTGGTTTCGTCATCAAAGACCTCGGTATTGGTTGAGTCTTTATGATCAATACCGACCACGACATAGCCGTGACTGGCAAGGTGCTCGCCTAAATAAAACATTTGCGTTCGGTAGCCGGTAAAGCCATGAGAGAGAAAAATTAGAGGAAACTGACCCTCACTAACTGCGGTGACATCACGATAGGCCTCACCCTGCAAGTCAAAAGATTGCTGTAGTCGAGTAACGTTTTTATAGGTCGCCTTAGATATATTGGCGCCAGAAGATGCAGTAAGTTGCACCGGATACCAGACTTCGAGCACCAAGGGTCGCCTAATGTTGGTTACAAAATTAGCTGTATTTAGACGCTCCTCATCCACTGCGGTAATTGTACTAACACCCACATCATAGGGCCCTGAAAACGCTAATTCGGGAGTGACTGGAGACTGTCGTGTATAGAGTTGTTCAATACTGAGGACATTATTGGTTATTAGAATTGCACTAACAAATAATGCAATCTGCGCACAGTTGATATTCACACCGACTCCTCCTGAGAATTAACTTTTATTATTAAGTGTTTCGTATAATCAGTGCTTTTTTGTGGTGCATTATTCACAGCGGTGACCAGAGTATATTAAATCAAAATCACGCTATAAAGTAGGCTATTATCCCAGTTTAGACATTGACTAGTAATCTTATAGCCATACGGGGTTATTCTTGTCGGAATGACAGAAATGTCGAGGACTTCATGTGAAAATAGATTACAGGTGGTAGACTCAGCTATCGATTTGTCTCACTATAGCCGCTGATCGCTAAGCCCTAAAAAATAGAGTATTTGGACAGTAATAAGTGACTAAGCAAAGATTACGTTTTTTCGAAAAGTCGTTGGGTCAACAGCATATTACTGATGCGGATCAGTATTTGTACAAATCCCCAAAGTCCACCCACGCGTTAGCGGTTATTGGCACGGGTACGATCGGACAAGAGCATATGTACGTGGCTACTCTATTGGGTAGAGCTCGAGTACATGGTATCTACGATAGCCAATCTCAAAGTATGGATTCAGCTGAGAAAAACTTTAAAGACTATAGTGAACAACCGCTTATTCGTTATGCTGATTTAGCGTCTGCCTGCAGTGATCCAGAGGTTGATGCCTTTTTGATCTGCACGCCCAATCACACGCATGCTGATGTGCTCAAAGTGGCGATGCGGTCGGGTAAACCCATCTTTTTAGAAAAACCCATGGCGACAACGCTGGCCGATGCAGACGCCATTGTTAAAGCCAATGATGCCTACCCGTCTTTTATCCAAGTTGGTCTGCAGTACCGCTTCAAAGCGCAATACCTAGAAGCCTTCTATGAAGTGCAGCAGCGCCAGTCTGTTGGGGTTGTTAAAACCATCAGTATGAGCGAGTATCGGCCACCTTTTTTAGACAAGGTAGGGCAGTGGAATAAGTTCAATCAAAATAGCGGTGGCACCCTGGTTGAAAAATGCTGCCACTACTTTGATTTGATCAATCTGTTAGCCAATGCCATGCCGCTGAGAGTCTATGCCTCTGGTGGCCAAGCAGTAAACTTTTTAGACTTCCAGAAGGATGGAATACCTGCAGACATCGATGATCATGCTTTTGTCATTATTGATTATGCCAATGGGGTCCGAGCGAACTTCACACTCAATATGTTTTGTCATGACTTTACCGAAGAACTGGTGGTAACCGGTGATAGTGGTCGGTTGGTAACCAATGAACTGTTCAATGTGCATCAGCAACAACCATCAAGGGCGACTATTGCACTCGAAAAAGGCGAATGGGGAGCTTCCAAAGAGACTGATGTAACTTACGCCCGAGAGATCGAAAAGAGCGGCCATCATGGCGCCACTTACTATGAGCATGTGGCCTTTGTTGATCAATTGGATGGCAAAAAAGGTGAGGCCGCCACAACTGTTCAGGGTTTATGGTCAATGATTGTGGCCAGCGCAGCCCAGCATTCCATTGCAACCCAGCAAGCGGTGGACATAAGAGCATTTATGCTCGAAAACAATTTAGTAAACTATTTCGAATAAGATGGATTGGACATGAATCAAGGAATAAACGTAACAGGTCAAACCATGCCCGCAGTGGGGCTGGGTTTGTGGAAGCTCGACATCGATGAAGTAGCCGATACCGTCTATAACGCCATTAAGATAGGTTATCGGCATCTAGATAATGCCGCCGATTACGGTAATGAAAAACAGGTTGGGGAGGGTATTGCTAGAGCGATTGCCGATGGTGTGTGTTCTCGTGAAGATTTATGGATTACCTCTAAATTATGGAATACCTTTCACCGCCAAGAACATGTGCAAGTGGCGTGTGAAAAATCACTTGCCGATTTAGGCATCGATTATTTCGACCTGTATCTTGTTCATTTTCCGATTGCGCTTAAGTATGTAGACTTTAATGACCGCTATCCGCCGGAGTGGATTTTTAATCCTGAGGATGAATATCCTGCTATGGAATCTGATGCGGTACCCCTCAGTGAAACATGGACGGCCATGGAGGAATTGGTTGAGAACCAACTAGCGCGTAAAATTGGAGTCTGTAACTACAGCGCAGTGCTGCTTCATGACCTAATGAGCTATGCGCGAATAAAGCCAGCGATGTTACAGATAGAATCTCACCCATACCTGACCCAAGAAGCGCTTATACGCACTGCGCAGTCCTACAACATCGCAGTAACGGCGTTCTCACCGCTGGGCGCGCTTTCCTATGTGTCTATAGACATGGCCACAGAAGACGATTCTGTGCTCACTGAGGCCGTGGTGACGGACGCAGCCGAAAGAGCGGGCGTAACCGCTGCTCAGGTAGTTTTGCGCTGGGGGGTGCAACGCGGTACTGCAGTGATACCAAAGACCAGCCAGCTCAAACGCTTGTCAGAGAATCTCTCGCTATCAGAATTTGCCTTGACCGATGAAGAGATGGATGCAATCTCTGGTCTAAATCAGAACCGCCGATTCAATGATCCCGGTGTCTTCTGCGAAGGAGCCTTCGGTACCTTTCACTCAATTTATGACTAACGGATGAGCAGAGTTTAATGAGCTTAATAAACGTAGAAAAAATAAGCGTAGCAGATCAACAGCATTACTCAGATAGTCTATTTCCTCTGGTCTATGCTAGTCCGTCTGATACGGATAGTAATGCCGTTACCTGCTGGATTCAGCAGCATAAGGCGCAAATTGAGACAGAGCTTGAGCTAAATGGCGCAGTGTTGTTTCGTGACTTTGGTATTGTCGACGACCAGGGCTTTGATGCGTTTATTCGCGCGTTTGATTGGCCCAGTTTTACCTATGAGGAATCTTTGTCCAATGCCGTGCGGCACAACCGTACTGAATTAGTTTTTACCGCGAACGAGGCACCACCATCAGTGTCTATTTTCCTGCATCATGAAATGGCGCAAACACCCGTCTTCCCATCAAAATTATTTTTCTTCTGTGAACAGGTAGCGGTATCTGGTGGTGCAACACCTATCTGTCGGTCAGACGTTTTACTTGAGCGACTGCAGTCTGAAATTCCAAGTTTTGTTGCAGCCTGCGAGCAAAAGGGCATACGTTATTCTCAGACTATGCCTGCAGAGAATGACTTGCAGTCGGGCCAAGGTCGCAGCTGGGCGAGTACCTTGAGTGCAGCGAATGCTGAGGAAGCCGAAACCAAACTCGAACGACTGAACTACCAATGGCAATGGCAGACTGATGGATCTTTGAGTGTAACAACCCCAATACTTCCAGCGATAAAAATATTACGGGACGGACGAAAGGTGTTCTTCAATCAGCTCATAGCGGCATTTAGAGGCTGGCAAGATGCCAGAAATAATAGTGAGAAATCTATTTGCTACGGTGATGACTCGTTAATCAGTAATGATGATATGGCCGTGGTAATCAGACTAGCTGATCAGCTGACTTTTGATATTTCCTGGCAGACCGGTGATGTCGTTCTGTTAGACAATTTTATCACCATGCATGGTCGGCGGCCTTTTGAAGGCCAGCGCAGCGTGTTGGCATCACTGGTAGCTTAGGGATGTCATAGAAAGAACG
>CAJWFB010000106.1 GCA_913031645.1 uncultured Cellvibrionales bacterium | reverse complement strand
GTTACCACTTACGCGATTTAAACGTGATGGTGCGACACAACGAAGAGTACGAGCGTTTAACCACCCATGAAACTGGTGTCACTTTAGAGCTTAAGTCCGGCAAGCGCATTCACGCTGAGGCCTTGTTATGGTGCAACGGCCGGAGCGGTAACACTAGGTCTCTGGGTTTGAGTAATATTGGTATTGAAGCCGATGAGCGCGGTCAGCTAGCAGTCAATGAAGATTATCAAACCGCCGTAGCCAATATTTACGCGGTTGGTGATGTTATAGGGTGGCCATCACTCGCTGGCGCAGCCTATGACCAGGGCAGAGCGGCAGCTTCTCACATGTGTGATATGGAAGACCAATACCGAGTTAAGGACGTGGCTACGGGTATTTGGACCATCCCAGAAATTAGCTTTGTCGGTAAAAATGAAAGTGAACTGACCGAACAAAAAATTCCCTATGAGATAGGGCGGGCCTATTTTAAAGACACCGCTCGGGCTCAAATATCCGGTGAAGAGGTGGGTATGCTGAAGATCCTCTTCCATCAAGATACCCTAGAAATTCTTGGTATTCACTGCTTTGGTGCTGAGGCAGCAGAGATTATTCATATTGGCCAAGCCATCATGAACCAGAAGGGTGAGGCCAATACCATTAAGTACTTCTTAAGCACCACCTTCAACTATCCAACCATGGCGGAAGCCTACAGAATTGCATCCATGAATGGTATGAACCGAATTAGCCGAGAGCATCGCCGTTTCGAGGATAAGCAACGCTAGCTATCCCAATAGCTCGTTTTAAGTGGCTGTTTCTAGAATAGCGGATGCTTAAACTGGCTACCTGTTGTTTGTAATGAGGCTTTCAGGTTTAATCTCTGCATGTTTAAAAACCTTCCATTGTTTATTGGTTATCGCTATACCCGCAGTAAGCGCAGGGAAGGGTTCGTCTCTTTTATCTCGGCCTTTTCTCTGGGTGCTATGGCGCTTGGTGTCGCTGCATTAATCATAGTTCTCTCAGTGATGAATGGCTTTGATCGCGAAATTAAAAGTCGGCTTCTTAAAGTCGTTCCCCATGTGACAGTGACTCAGCACAAGGGCTTCAGTCCCGATCGGTTGACTGTCATTGCAGAGGAAATAGCTGGCGACCCAGCCGTGCGCGATTTTATTCCAATGGTGCAAGGCTTTGTAATGCTCTCTAAACATGGCCAGCAGGTTGGGGTTAACTTGCAGGGAATAGACCCCGGTTGGCCTACCGCCGACTTATTAGCCGACAGTATGCTCAATGGCGAGGTAGAGCAGCTCCTAGAGGGAGATTTTAGGGTTATTATTGGCAGTCAAATTGCCCGCAAGATGGATCTTTTTGTGGGTGACAAGTTGCAGATTACCCTACCAAAGGCCAGTGTCACGCCCGCAGGGATTTTCCCCAGAATTAAACGGGTCACCGTGTCAGGAGTTTTCGAGGTAGGAGCTCAGGTCGATGGCTCAGTTATTTTTATTCATCAGCATGATGCACGTAAACTGTTGCGACTGGGTGATAACTATCAGGGTTTTCAGGTTCAGCTGTATGACGCCTTCGTCGCAGATGAGTGGATTGGGGTTCAAGGCCGCCAGCTGTTTCCAGAGCTGAAGTGGCAGTCTTGGACGTCAACGATGGGCGCGCTGTTTCAAGCAATGCGCATGGAAAAAGTGGTCGTTAGTTTGCTACTGTCCGTTATTATTGCCGTGGCGGCATTTAATATTATTGCCAGTCTGGTGCTGATGGTAGCAGACAAGCGCAGAGACATCGCGGTCATTCGTACAATGGGGGCCACCTCAAGTCTGGTGACTAAAATATTTATTATTCAAGGGCTCTCGGTGGGGCTGATGGGAATTTTCAGTGGCACACTGATTGGTTGCACTGTGGCGTATTTTATTGGTGATATTGTGGCAATGATTGAGAGTGTATTGGGCATTTATTTCTTCGACCCCAGCATCTATTTAATTAGCGCACTACCGTCTAAAATAGTATTTGCTGATGTGGCGACAGTCATTGTTAGTGCCGTATTAGTTAGTTTTCTAGCGACTCTTTACCCAGCATGGCGAGCTGGCCAAATACTGCCCGCGGAGGCGCTACGTTATGACCAATAAGCCCATCATGCATGCCACTGACCTGAGCCGACACTACCGCCAAGGCGATGTGACGCTGTCAGTGCTGTCAGGGGTTAACCTGAGCATTGAGGCAGGTGAGAAAGTTGCCATCGTTGGTGTTTCAGGGTCAGGTAAAACCACACTTTTGAATCTACTCGGTGGGCTGGATGATGCTGATAGGGGTGAGGTCTTCCTTGCTGAAAAATCGTGGCATGATCTCGGCGCATCCGAACGCGCTGCCTGGCGCAATCAACACGTTGGATTCGTCTATCAGTTTCATCATCTTCTGGGTGAGTTTTCAGCGCTTGAAAACGTCGCTATGCCGCTACTCATTGGCAGTTGCAGTCCGACCGAAGCCCGTTGCAGAGCGACGCAATTACTTGAGCGAGTCGGACTGGGCGATCGGCTAAACCATCAGCCGGCCGAACTCTCAGGCGGTGAGCGCCAGCGTGTTGCCGTCGCCCGCGCGTTGGTCACCGAACCCTCTGTGGTACTAATGGATGAGCCGACAGGTAATTTAGACCCCCATACCGCCGGCGCCATACTCAACTTGCTGATCGAACTAAATGAGTCGTTAAATATCTCATTTATACTGGTGACCCATGATCCGGTCATTGCAGCGCAAATGGATAGAACGCTGACCTTAACTGACGGGCTGTTGGTCAGTGAGAACCCCGCCGTTGTTTAAGCCAGCCCCAGTCTTTATTGGGTTGCGCTATTTTTTTGCCGGCCAGCGCTCCGCGCTATTGGTATCATTTATTTCAATGTTAGCCATAGCCGGGTTAGTCTTGGGTGTTGCACTGTTAATTATTGTGCTTTCAGTCATGAATGGTTTTGATCGTGAATTACGTAACAATATTTTGTCAGTGGTTCCGCATGTGCAGTTAATACATCAGTCGGGCGTCTCTGATTGGCAGTCTGAGCGTACCAAGATTATCCAAATTGATAAAGTCACCGAAGCGGCTCCCTATGCTAATGCGGAAGGGCTTATTAGCCGCCAGCAAAATGCCCGTCCGGTGCAGATGTTGGGTTTGTCTGCCGAGGCCATGCCGGCGGGTCTGGCCGTGGTACTTACAAACCACGACTTAGCTATTCCATCGCAAGGCCGTATATTACTCTCTGAGGTTATTGCCGATGCGTTAAATGCGGTGATCAATCAGCGTGTTTCCATTATTTTTCCAGCTGAAAATAGCCGCTCTACCGCCGTTCATTCCTTCGTGGTGGCGGGTATCTTTGCCACCCATACCGAGCTTGATCAGTCGCTAGTCATCGCCTCACTGCAGCAGGTGGCCGAGATTGCCGGAATCCCCAACCGTGCACAGGGCTTTCGCTTGCAGGTCAGTGATCAGTTTAACGCGCGCAACATAGGCTTTGAGATCATTAACCAACTCCCATTTGGCTATGGGTTCAGAGATTGGTTTCAGACCCATGGTAACCTCTATCAGGCCATTCAGCTGTCTCGCAACATGGTAGTACTGCTGATCTTCTTAATTGTTGCCATCGCCGCGTTCAACGTTATTTCAATGTTGATGATGTCCGTGATGAACAAGCGCAA
Organism: uncultured Cellvibrionales bacterium; assembly: GCA_913031645.1. Classification (GTDB taxonomy): domain Bacteria; phylum Pseudomonadota; class Gammaproteobacteria; order Pseudomonadales; family Porticoccaceae; genus HTCC2207. The sequence goes on along the minus strand of CAJWFB010000106.1, from coordinate 994 downwards.
AGATATTGCTGTATTGCAGACCTTGGGCTTATCACGTGGTGACATTGTTACTTTATTTTTGGTGCAGGGCAGCATGATAGGTGTCGTCGGCATCACGCTGGGTGTGCTGCTAGGGATACTTGGCTGTTACTGGGTGGCTGATCTTGTAAGCTGGTTTGAAGTCCTAATGGGTACGCCTTTTCTCGACACCGAGGTATATCCAATTGATTATGTCCCGGTTGACCTGCGTTGGGCCGATGTGGCTATGATCGCCGGCATTGCCCTAGCCTTAAACGTGATAGCCACAATTTATCCAGCCCTGCGTGCCAGTCGCACCGTTCCAGCGGACGAATTGCGCTACGAATAATTAACTTTAACTGAGTTCAGTCTCTGTGATGAGGACACTAGCTTTTCTGAGAGGCCCTTTTATTAGCCTGCCGAGCATCCTTTCTCTGTTCCCAATTTCTAACCACTCGCCAGCGCCACAAAAATAACACGAAGAAGTAACCGGCTGAAGCGAGCACTGTGCCACATAGCAGGCTGCCGACAAATAGTGGCAATAAGATCTCTGAGCCCAACTGAGAAAACCATTCCCAGGTGAGAGTAACCGAAAAGTCGCCCAATTCAGTACCCAGTACAAGGCTCCCCAACTTATAGGTGAGAAAGAACATGGGGGGGATGGTCAGTGGATTACTCATCCAAATGATGAGTATAGCCAAGGGCAGGTTAGCACCCAACCAAAAGCACATGGCTATGACTAACAGGCTTTGAATAGGTAAGGGAATAAAAGCGCAGAAAATACCCACAAACATGGCCAGTGACACTGAGTGACGATTTAAATGCAGTAGATTGGGATCTTGGGGTAATGAGCGCAGCCAGCGCAATGCTGGTCGTTCGAGCATTCCCTTGATGTCAGGTAAAAAACGGCGAATTGTTTTGCGCGGCATAGAACGCTCGTTTTTGGTTTTCTGTAAACCATTATTATGCCTTCAAGCGACGTTAGTAACTAGTCTAA
>CAJWFB010000105.1 GCA_913031645.1 uncultured Cellvibrionales bacterium | reverse complement strand
ATCCTCGGACGCTTTCAGCATTTGACCTCTCGGTTGACAAGTTATTTTTCGATGAGAAGCTATGGGGTGATCTTGCCTTTGAACTGCGGCCACAGGTATCTGGCGCTGAATTTGGTAACATCAAAGGAAATGTGTTTGGATTAAAAATAGAGGGCTCTCCTGAGCGCGACGGCGCAAATTTTTACTGGGGATTTGATGGTGAAAAATATCACAGCCAGCTAAAGGGTTCTGTCACCACTAAAAATATTGGTGACTTATTTAGTGGTATTGGCCTGTCGCCACCAGTTGACAGTGAGTCTGGAGAAGTCGTTTTTAATCTCCAGTGGCCAGACAATCCCTGGCGTTTTTCTAAACAAAATCTTGCGGGTAATTTTGAAATTGAGCTTAGTAATGGCAGTTTTTATAACTCTTCCATAGGCACGAATCCCGCACTTAAACTTATTAGCCTGTTTAATTTCGCCAATTGGTTACGCAGATTAAAACTAGACTTTTCGGATGTTATTGGCGAGAACTTTACTTATAACCAGCTCCAAGGGTCAGTGCATTTTGATCAGGGGAATGCTCGGTTGTTAGAACCATTAATTGTGAAAATGCCCTCCGGGAGGATGAGTTTGGCGGGAGACTTTAACTTATTGGCAGAAACTGCGGATGCTAGATTGGTGGCAACCCTCCCCGTAGCAACTAATTTGCCCTGGGTGGTTGCACTGCTCGGAGGTATTCCCGCTGCTGCCGGAGTCTTTGTTACCAGTAAACTGGTCAGCAAACAGGTAGACCGCCTATCAAGCATAAGCTATAGGGTGAATGGGCCTTGGGATGATCTAGAGGTGTCGGTAGATGAGATATTTGCTGCACAATTAGAGGGTAGCCCAACTATAAATTCAACGGAAAACCAAGCAATCGAGGAATGATAAGCCTAAGTCTATTGTTAGGCAATGCAGCATAATGTTGATACAGAATAATATCTATTCGGTGACTGATCGAATATATTCAAAAATTTTACGACTCGCTAAGGGTGCTTTTTTAAGTTCTATTTCACGATTGGCTTGACGCTGTAAATTACGCAATTGCTGTCGCTCAGCGAGTGGGTACTCTTTTAAAAACGCTTCTATACCTTTGCTTCCTTGAGTGATAATCCGTTCACGCCAGACTTCTAGTTGTTTAAAATGTTGGCGATATATTAAAGACTGATGATCCATTTTATCCAGTGTAATTTGAATTTCATCGATATCTGATATGCGCATCAGTTTACCGATATATTGCAAATGACGGCGTTTGGCTTCGCGATTTTTCAGCTTGCGTGCTTCATAAATAGCCTCTTTCAGAGCGTCGGGTAAGTTAAATTTCTGTAACTTTCCCTCGGGCATTTCCACTAATTCTTTACCCATAGCTTGAAGCGCATGACTGTCTCTTTTCAGCTGTGATTTACTGGGTCCGTCGAACTCCATTGGCGGTTTTGAATCATCCATTAGACAAGAAATACTGCGGCTAGTCCCAGAAAGGAAACAAAGCCAACAATGTCAGTAATCGTAGTAAGAATAACCGAACCCGCAAGAGCGGGGTCGATCTTTAGAGATCTTAATATCACCGGTAAAATAGACCCTGTCAGTGCAGCGGCCATTAAGTTTATAGCCATCGCAAGTCCAATGATGACCGCCATTCTGATATCTTGGAACCATACAGAAACGATACCGCCGACGACAGCGGCATATAACAATCCATTTAACGCACCCACCGCAAATTCTTTACTTAACAGCCAACTTATATTCCCTCTCTCTATCTGTCCCAAAGCCATACCTCGAATCACCACAGTGAGAGTTTGACTTCCGGCTACCCCACCCATACTTGCAACAATAGGCATTAGGATGGCAAGTACAACGACTTTGTCCAAGGTCGCTTCAAACAGACTAATAGCCGATGACGCTAATATGGCAGTCAGTAAATTGACTCCTAGCCAGACTGCACGGCGGGGAGCTGTGCGACCAATAGATGAAAAGGTGTCTTCGGTATCGCTGAGTCCAGCCATTGCTAATAAAGAATGATCAGCATCCTCGACGATAACATCGACTACATCATCAATTGTAATTCTTCCTAGCAGTCGACGACTTTCATCGATAACTGGTGCAGAAACTAGGTCATAGCGCTGGAATAGAATGGCGACGTCTGAATCAATTGAATTAACATCGATGGCTTTGAATTCTGTGTTCATTACTTCGCGGACGGTAGTAGTCGGCGAAGAGGTAAGTAGCGTACCTATGGACAAATTGCCTAAAAAAGTGTCATCGCGACTAACCACGAAAAGATTATCTGTGGTCTCTGGAAGTTCTTCAAACCGCCTTAGATATCTGAGAACAACATCGACTGTAATGTCTGGTCTGACAGTGATAATCTCGGTATCCATGAGACCACCGGCGGTATCCTCTTTATAGGTCAACACTGTTTCAACGCGCTGACGATCCTGCAATGACATCGCCTTTAGTACTTCAGGTATCACTCGGTCTGGTAACTGTTGCAGAATATCAACTACATCATCTACATCCAGTCCTTCAGTTAAGAGGGCAACTTCGGCACCGTCCATTTTATTGAGGAATTCTAGTTGTATGTCATCGGATAAGTCTTGAAGCACTTCACCAGACACCTCAGGATCGACAAGTTCCCAAAGGATATGACGATCTTTTGGAGGAGCAATTTCAAGTTGATGGGCAATATCGGGAGGTGCGAGATTATTAAGGGTATGCCTAACCTGATTCAATGTGACTGAATCAATTGAGTTGTCGAGTTTGGCAAGTAATTTATCACTGACAATCATAGGTTGTAATCCCGGTCGATCCACTTGAGGCTGGCCGATGATCCATTCTAACTTTGTATGCCTAAATAGAATAGGAGATATTTACATTTGTCGGGCAGTGGTGAAGGTTCGAAGGGTTGAATATCCCTTTGAATTTACTCGCCTTCACCAAAATAGTCATCGAATAACTCTCTCATCGCAGTATGAGCGAGCTCTTGTTCTGGGCCATCAAACTCAAATATAAGATCGGTTCCTTGATTTGCAGCGAGTAACATTAGTGACATGATACTTTTTGCATCAACCAGAGGTGGTTTTTCACCCGTACGAATTGAGCATGAGTATCGGCCGGCTAGGCTCGCCAATTTGGTAGCGGCGCGAGCATGCAGCCCCAGTTTGTTGATCACCTTGATTTTGGTTTGGATCATGACAATATGCCCATTGGGATCACTTAGTGAGCTCTTTATGCACGATTTGTACTGAGGGGTAATCTTTTGAAAAATGTTCATGTAGCCGGTTTGATATATAGACTGATCGATGCTGACCGCCGGTACAGCCAATAGAAATGGTTAAATAACTACGATTATTTGCTTGGAATTTAGGAATCCATCGCGTCAAGAAGCCAATAATATCAGCAAGCATGGCTGCCACCTCCACCTGACTCTCTAAAAACTCGATAACGCCAACATCATTTCCATTTTGAATTCTTAGCTCCTGCTTCCAATAAGGATTTGGCAGGCATCTCACGTCAAAAATAAAGTCAGAAGCATCCGGTAAGCCACGTTTAAATCCAAAAGATTCAAATAGGATCGACATATTGTCGCTACTATCAGGCACGACAGTATTTTTAACAAGATCTCGTAGTTGATGGAGTGAAAGCCCCGATGTATCGATATTTTGGTCCGAAATCTTTAGTATTGGCGATAGTATTTCTTCTTCAAGATCAATAGCTTCAGATAGACCGACAGTGTCGCTACTCAATGGGTGCTTGCGCCGAGTCTCACTGTATCTGCGGATCAGATCAGACCGACGTGCCTGCAGAAAAATCACGCTGACATGAATACCTCCGGCCTCAATTTGACTTAATATTCCTGGTAGTTTGTTGAGGTCACCGGCGATATTCCTAGCATCTATACCGACTGCTAGCTGAGTATCATAATCAATGGGCTTTACATTGAGGTCATTCATTAGATCCAGCTGACTATTGCCGGCGTTCCCTGAGTTGAGCTCTTTGATTAGATTGGGCAACAGGCTTGCAGGTAAATTATCAATACAGGTGAAGCCTACATCCTCAAGAATATTGAGAGCGGATGTCTTACCCGAACCCGAGCGACCACTGACAATAACCAGACGCAACATTAGCTAGCACGCTCCAAGGCTATAGCCGTGTCAAACAGATCCTGACTATTTTCACATGCCCGCAGTAACTGTCGCGACGAATCTTTTTGCATAAGCGCCGCCACTCGCGCCAGCGTAGCCAAATGCTCGTCATTTTTCTCCTCAGGGACTATTAGCGCAAAAATAAGATCAACCGGTTCATCATCAACAGAATCGAAATCTATCGGATTCTCAAGCGTTAGCAGACACCCATGAATTCGCTTTACCCCTGGTGCTCTGCAATGGGGTATCGCTACTCCATCACCTATAGCCGTACTGCCAAGTTTTTCACGTGCTACAAAACTATGGAATAGAGTCTCCGCTTGATCCTCATCATTACCTAAATAGTCACTGACCAAGGATGATAAATTTTCAAGAACACGTTTTTTGCTCGGCCAGGCTAAGCGGCTTTGTGTCGTGACAGGAGAGAGGATGTCGGTGATTTTCATTATTTGGTTTAGTGCCCTCGGTGTTTTTCTTTGTGCTTGATAATTTGTCTGTCTAACTTAT
>CAJWFB010000104.1 GCA_913031645.1 uncultured Cellvibrionales bacterium | reverse complement strand
TGGGTTGTACCCCTTACTCACAGCCGACTTAATGTTTTTAAATGACTTTGACAGCACAAAATCTGGGAGGTATTTGAGTATATTAAGCTGAGAGATCGACGGAAGCTCATCAAGCATAAGCATATCTGCACATCTCGCCAAATCACTTTTGCCTAAACCGATTGCAAAATCAAGACTCAACGGCTGGGCTATTTCTTCTTTAAAATAGGTACCAACGGAACGCCCATCAATACGCCGAATAAGCTCACCCACCAACCAGCCAAACGTTAATGCATGATAAGCCTGCACAGAGCCCGGCTCGACAAAAGGCGCCTGCCCTGCCAGCATATCAGTAAATTTATGCCAGCTGGTCCATTCATCCAAAGGCGTTTCATCGCGGAAGCCAAACACACCCGCGCGATGGCACATCACATCCAAGACGGTGGTATTCTCTTTGCCGTTGCCGCCATATTCAGGCCAGTAATGTGATACTTTTTGATGAAGCTCCAAATGACCTTGCTCGATCAGTTTAGCCGCGCAGATTGCAGTAACACCCTTAGTCACAGAAAACACGTTGACAATGGTGTCATGTTGCCATGGTTGGGTGCGCTGGGCATCTTGATGACCACCCCATAGGTTGATAAGCATCTCACCCTCGATCTCCACGGCAAAGGAAGCCCCAACCTCAAACCCAGAAGTGAAAGAGTCTCTAAAGACATCTACAACCTTGTTAAATCTGGGGTCCCAGTCACCGGCTATTATCTCTGTAGTCATCGCTATTTCCTTATTTGTTTTTTAACAAGGGCAATATAGTGCCTGGGGTAGGCGCGACAAAAAAGTCAGCGGCCAATTTTCTAGCCACTAACTCTTCTGCAAGCACTCTGCGTGGCTCTTCAATCGCTTCATCGGTTAGGATAAAAGTCCCCCAATGCATACCAAATGATCGCGGCACCTGCAAATCCAAAGCCACTTGCACTGCTTCAGCTGGATTGACATGTTGATTTTTCATAAACCATCTCGGTTTGTAGGCACCAATCGGTATGAAAGCAACGTCTGGAATTCCCATACGCTGCCGCGTCATTGCGAAGTCTTTTGAATACCCCGTATCGCCAGCGTGATAAAGAGATAAACTGGGGCTCTTCATAAACCATCCACCCCATAAACTAGTGTTGCGACCGGTTATACCTCGACCCGACCAATGTTGCACCGGCGTAAAGGTAAATTCTGTTTGCTTAACAAGAATGTGTTGCCACCACCTAAATTCAGAAACATTGCCCAAACCTTGAGAATCTAATAAATCTTTGTCGCCCTGAGGCACCAAAATTAGCATCTCCGGGTTATTTTTCTGCAGTGCTTTCAGGCTGGGAAGATCAAAATGATCGTAATGATTATGGCTAATAACCACCACATCAATACTGGGTAATTGGTCAACTGTCATAGCCGGTGGAATCAAACGCTCTGGGCCTGCCCAGGCAACTGGAGATGCGCGCTCTGAAAAGATGGGATCCGCAAGAATAGTCACATCACCATTGTTCATTAGGTAGGTTGCGTGACCAATCCAAACGGCATAATGAATTGACTGAGAATCAAGATTACGCCAGTCATCGGAAAGCTCAATGGCTATTCTTTCCGGTGAGGGATCCTTAGTCATTCGCCATTCAATGACATCGCCTAAGCTCTTCGGTGCGGCACTTGGATCGTTATTGCTAAAGGTTTCTGCGACACTGCAAGAAATCGACGTGAGAGCAAAGAAAAGTACTCCGATCGCCAGAATTTGATTTTTTTTGATGAACAATGGAAGACACGATTTCAATGGATAACCCTGATGTTCTATTTGTATTATTGGAGCTGTTGTGTCGAAACGATCTCAGCCGTTGTGACAATAATTTGCTTGTCTGACTCACCGCCCCCTGTCCAAGATAGTACGGCGAGATCTCCCAACAAGACCATCTGCGGCAAGCCCGCTTTTCGAGTGAAATCAATTTTTTCAGCAATCATCATTGGCCCAGCAATCCCTGTAGCATCAAAATAACGTAGCTTTAGGTGGCCTTCAGTACCATCAGTGTAAGTCATCCAACTGACCAAAAAACCACCATTTTGTGATGGAGCCAACCCTACTTGACCCAATACGGCGTCACCACTTTCAACCTCTAAAGCAGTTCCAAATAAACTATCACCCGTTTTAGACAGAGCCAGTTTGACCTCGCCAAAGCCTTTTGCCCTAGTAAACCAAGCCACTGCCGTTGTCTGTCCATTTACAGCAACAGACGGGCCATTGACAGGACATCCAGCAATATTCCAATCATCTATGGCAACGGGTTGTGATTCACTCCAACGACCATTAGTCATGCGTGAAAAATAAATATCCCTGCGCTCATTTTCAGTGCGATTGCGAAATACTAAAATCGGCCCCTGATTAGACTGAGCTATATCAGTTTGGCAACAGTCACAAACCAGATTATCAATTATTTGACCTTGGAAAATTGATCCATCTGCGGTCATCTTGGTTGATCTAATGGTCATGCCTTCTAGTTCACCTTGCTTCGGCTCCGGCATCTCTTTATGACCATGACCGACTTTCATTTCTCGCCCATCAAGCCAAACGACGCCCACATCGTCACCTTCAGTGAAAAAGCTGACAAAGCCATGCTCCGTAAAAGTACCATCGGTATGGGGTTTAAAAGAGGGCGCCCAAGTAATGCCTCCGTCTCTTGATAAGCTGATAAAAACGTCATAGGCAAAGACGCTTGGATCCGTCATGACTAACCAGTGAGCCGCCCAGAGGGATTCATTCAACTGCACTACTGAAGGAAAATCAGCGCGATTGACTAACCAATTGTTGCCGCTCGCAATGATTATTGGCGCACTCCATCGATCGCCGCGCCAGCGTGCATATTCTAGTGCAACTGAACTCTGCTCAATCTTTAGCCAACTCAATATAGGCATTCCATTAAGATCAAGACTCAAATTTGGTGATACCGAATTTTTACCCGCAGGGGAGGACCACTCGGGCACAAGGTTCTCTTGAGGTGAGTAATCATTGCAGGACATCATCGTCAGCAATAAAGCCATGATAGCCATTATTTTTGAAGGGCGATTACGCATTCTATCCGGTCGTTGAGTCATTTCCGCAAATATACACCGCTTAAGGACAATCGTCGAGGCTATATAAGGTGGTTTTAGAGTGCGTTATGCTCTCACTAAGGGTCGTGTCAGACAGGTCGGTCCACCCTCGCCTTTGCGACTTATTTCTAGCCCTTTGTAGGTGGTCACCGAGCAGCCTGCTGTTGCTAGCCCACTCTTAACCCCAGGTAAGTTTTCTAGCATGACTACCTGGCGCGGCCCAACCGCAAGTACATTGCAGCCCATCGGCAGGTATTCGTCTTCTGGCACATCAACAAAGTCTATCCCTAAATTCTGTAACCACAAAATAAAACTCTCTGGCATAAAAGCCCGATAGATAAGGGCTAAATCCTTATCCAAAGGCGAGATAATGGACATCAGATGCAGCACATCATCTGGATGTTCTGGTTCGGGTAGATCCACCACATGCAGAGCTACCTCAACACCTAATATTGCCTGTAGCTGGCGGATCCCTTCTCGATTAGTCCTCGGCCCCAGGCCCACTGCCGCATGATGTTTATCAATCCAAATGAAATCACCCCCCTCTAACGTACCGGGAGCAACAATTTCACCAATAACCTCATGGCCATAGGATTCGTAGTAACTGGCATTAATTCTCGCTTCTGGCGTTCTTGTGGCGCGCCCCATATTGCAAATGATCAGTCCTCGTGGGCATATAAGAATACTGTCACGTGGATAAATACTATCGATGGTCAGTTGATCTGCAGCGGGAAGATCAATAATCTCTGCACCGCAGTCTAAAAGAATTTTACGAAATTGATCGAATTCTCTATGTGCTTCTTCTATGTCTGGCATAGCATGAAAACGCAGAGACTCCCATTCCGAGGTCAGTTTTTGTTGACTTACAAAGGCATTTTTTGGCGTGCGTACTGCAACCCGCCCAAGGGCAGAATATTCATTGAATTGACTCATACTATTGGTCTCTAACGTCTTCTCGGACAAGTGCATAAAAGGGCATGCCAATGATGATTAGCATAAAGGAGTAAAATACGATTTCTGAACCAGCACCCCAGATGGCAAAAAAGGAATACAAAAAGGCTGCGCCTGACAATAGGATTGCTCTCGTTCGTTGTGGCCCTGCTCGATCAGTCTTGAGGAAGTAAAATTCAGCAACCGCGCAAAATGCATAAGCCATTAGCGTAGACAAGGTTGATAGCATCGCCATAAAGGTAAAGGCTGCGACTAGACCTTTGGTGTAGTTGAGTACTAACAATAACGAGACGAACCCACCGGACACTAGAAAGGAAAAAATTGGCGTCCCCGACTGACTCAGCGTTAAAAATTTAACCGGCAACAAATGGTCCTTAGCGGCGGCCAGCGGCACTTGGCCCGCTGTTAGTGTATTTGCATTTAAAGAGCCGAGTGTCGATATCAATGCGCCAACGGTAATAATAGCGCCGCCAACCGGTCCCATTACTTTAGTTGCAGCCAGTGCAAAAGGCGCGGTGGATCCCACCAGTTCAGACGCGGGCACCACCAAAGCCACCGCTAAACTCACCAAGAAATAAATTATTAGAATCGTTAACACTGCAGCGATAAGAATACGCGGAATCAATTTCTCAGGCTCGA
>CAJWFB010000103.1 GCA_913031645.1 uncultured Cellvibrionales bacterium | reverse complement strand
AAATTCTTCGCGCAGATGCTTGAGATAACATACGCTGAGGAATCAATCGTGGTAGCTGAAAATATAACTGATAAGATGATGAAGATGAGCAAGGTAAAATTACCAAATGGCAGACTTTGTATCACCAACGCGTTGACATATGACATACCTTGATTGGTTAAAATTTCTGATACATTTAGTCCGCCTGTAGACTCAAGATAGAGCGAGTAGCCTCCCATAACTGCCAACACTAACCAAGTCCCCAAGCAGCCCCAGCATATGACACCCAAGACTAGCTGGCGGATAGTTCTACCTCGAGAAATTCGGCCAAAAAATAATCCGATCATTCCTGTATAAGCAAGCCACCATGCCCAGTAAAAACCAGTCCAATCTTCTGGGAAGCTTCCATTATTAATAGGATCTGTCCAAGTAGCAGTGCTAATAAAGTTGTTAAACATGAGACCAATACTGTTGACGGTCAGGTCGAGGATGAAAACACCAGGGCCAGCAACAAGAATAAATATCACAGCGATTAGGGCTAAAACCATATTGATGTCAGCAAGGACCTTAATACCTGATTTTAGGCCACGATAAACACTCGCACCAAATAACAGCGTCCAAAGTACTAGTACGGACATTTTAATTACCATACTGTCCTCGATACCAAACAGCGTTGCGAGCATTGCTGAAAGCAATGGCACTACCAAACCAAGAGAGGTTGTGACGCCGCCAACTATTCCAAGCACAATTAGAATATCAATTGTGGTTTTGACTTGACGACGACCCTTAGTTGGCAGCGCTCCATCGCAGGCGCTGCTAATCCGCAGTACCGGATAGCGCTTCACGTAAAGCATATAGGCAATTGGCACTGCAGGTAAGGCATAGATCGACCAAGGAACTAAACCCCAATGCAGTAAAGGATACATATGGGCCCATTCAAATGATTTAGACGAGCCAACCTCGATACCCAAGGGTGGCGTTTGAAGGTAGTAAATAGGTTCCGCAAAACCCCATGCTAAAACAGCGGCACCAATGGCGGCGGTAAACATCATTGCCACCCAATGAGTATCTGAATACTCCGGCGGTTCGTCAGGCGCACCCAACTTAACATGAGCAAATCGTCCGAATGCTAACCACATACAAAAGCCGAATGCACCTAGTGCCACAACGAGGTATAGCCACAAAAAGTTAGACATAATTATTTTTCGGCCATCCGCTAAAACTTGTGACGCACTATCGGGAAAAATCATCAGCGGAATTGCGCACACAAGAACAATAAGAACGGCAGGAACAAAGATAGTCCAGTCGATTTCGGGTTCACTATTTTGAATATTCGGGAGATCACTCATAAATATTTTATCTTAGGGACACTAAAGAAACTTTAGGATAACACAAGCACTGAAGAACACATAAACACCTAAAAAGTGTAAGCCAATAGCTAAATCATGGGCGCCATTTTGTCGATCAAGTCGGCAAGCTCAGGCTTGTGCTCGCGAATTTCTTCAGCGGTGAGACCATGTAATTCATGAGGGAAAACCAACCATTCATCCGTTTCATGAAGGTAATAGTCTGGCGCTTTGCTAGTCTTATTGTTATTTGGCTTGTAGTAAGGCGTAGCGATGCGAATATTGGGCGTATTTTTTTTACAGGCTATCTTTAGGTCATCTATGGCCTGTTGGATGGAGAGGCCCGTGTCGTGCACATCATCAACTATTAACAATGAATCTTCAGATTCAAGCTGACGGATAATATAGCTAAGACCATGTACTTTGACCTTTTTACTGCGCTCACCAATACCCGTATAGGATGAGGTGCGGATAGCGATATGATCTGATTCAACGCCCAGTACATCGAGAAATTCTTGCACTGCGATGCCAATAGGCGCGCCACCACGCCAAACGCCCACAATATAGTTGGGACGATAGCCGCTCTCAAAAATATTCCAGGCTAGGCGATAGGAGTCTTCTAGTAGCTGTTGGGCTTGAATATAGCGCTTTTCCATTGATTCTTATTCCACAAATAAAGATTTTTTGTACCCAGTAATATTAACATGTTTCGTCGTTATTAAGCATTGCCTCGGCCGATTGTTGCATCTGCCCTATAAGGCCTTATTAATAAAAAACCCCGAACAGAATCTCTGTCCGGGGCTAGTTTTTTAACAATTAGTTCTAGAAGTCCATGCCAAAACGAACCATTAATTGGCGAGGCCCTATAAGTTCATCACCGGTTGCTCCAACGCCGAAAACATCGGTAAAGCGAGCATTAATTCCGTCTTCATCGGTAAGATTTTTGGCAACGAGTTCTGCATGCCAGCTTTCACCAGCACCGGGATAAAACCCGATGACTAAATCAAGAACATCGTAGCTGGGTACTATATCTGTGTCAGCATTATTGAAGATGCGATGTTTGAAGTCTCCACGATAGGTATATTGGAGTGTACTGCGCATTTCGCCCCAAGCTTCGAGTTCCTTGGTCCAATTTAGTGACAGATTTCCGGTAAAGCTGGGCGTTTTGGCTAGCTCATTACCATTTACATTCTGAATTTGATCAGCTCTTGCTATCTGAATCTCGTCACTGAAAAGGTCAAAGCCCTGTCCTAATAAGGCATTACCAGCCGCTTCGGACTGAACGTTATCTAAGGCAAGGTGGTCAGAGGTGATTTCCGTATCCAACCATGCCATGCGGGCATCTAGGATAAGGGAATCAGATAAAAATGCAGAAAATTCTAGTTCCGCACCGAAAATTTCTGACTCTGGAATATTACCTACTCCCCCATTGAAGACTTCAGGGTCTGTGGCCTGATATTGTAGATTCTTATAGTCGTAGTAAAAAGCGGCGGCATTTAAACGCGCTCGTCCGTCAGCCAAATCAGTTTTCAGACCAATTTCATAGGCATTGACAATCTCTTCATTAAAAATAGGTAAGACGACAATTGGCGCTACCACAGCTTCAGTACCGAAGGTTAGGTTCGATCCTCCAGGCTTAAACCCTTTGGTGAAAGATCCAAAGAGCATGGTGCTATCGTTGATGTCATGCTCAACTACCAGACGCCCAGTAACTTTATCGCTGTCTATCTCCAGGACATCGGTACCTTCTCGGCCGTAATAGTTAGTTACCGAACTGTAAACTTCATCCTCTGTATAGCGCAGGCCGAACACGGTTCGCCAGGTTTCACTAAGGTTCCAAGTTCCCTGCCCATACATAGAGGTTGAGTCGCGCTCTGGTTTTGAATCAGATATAAAGCCTACATCACCACCATAGGCGTAAATAGTCTCGATAGTGAAGGGATCAAAAGTACCATCAAAACCAAAATCAAGGCGCTCAAGAATACTGATCTCGACGTCTGTATCTAAGTAAAATACACCAGCGACCCAATCAAGCTTCCCAAATAGGGGTTCGGAGGAAACTAAGTTTACTTCTTGAGTAATGGTGGTCTGCTTATTAGTTTCAGGGTCATATGAGCTAGGAAGTTGAGCAAATGGTGGTAAAAAATCCAGATCATTACGGTCATTGTCACGACGAATTAAAATATCGTCATCCTGATAGCTGGTTAGTGATTTAACACTAAATTTTTCGAAATCCCATTCCAATACGGCACTATACAATTGCGACTCTAGCTCGTATTCGGCTATTGAGTTTTGACGAAGTTTTCTGGCACCCGGAGTCGGATCTAGGAGACCTTTTTGTGCTGCACCGTTGCGATCTTCGTCAAAGTACTGGGCCGTAAAATTAGCACGAAAATTATCTGAGGGCTCATAGAGCACTCGAACACGAGCAGACAAGCTGTTAGCATCATCGAGATCCTGACCCAGTGTCAGGTTGTCAGTAAAGCCATCGCGCTTGTTCGAAATAATCGATGCACGCACTGCCAAGGTGTCACTTAATGGCAAATTGTATGCAGCGCGTGCTTTAATCAAACCATAGTCTCCCAGAGTCAGATCGGCTTTACCGAAGCTACTATCCATCGAGGGGGCAGTGGTGACTACATTGATTGCACCGCCAGTAGAGTTCTGACCGAATAGTGTGCCCTGTGGGCCACGCAATACTTCAATGCGTTCAAGGTCGAGAAAATCTGTTTGCAGAGCAAACGGTGATGCCACATAAATACCATCTAGATGGTAAGAGACTGAGGGGTTGGCAATCGCATTCTGATTAGCTTCGTTACCTACGCCACGAATAGTTATAACAGTCTTGAAGCCTTCATTCTTCGCGATATTCACGCCAGGGGCGATTGCGCTGAGGTCAACGAAGGACGTCACTTGCCGAGTATCCAAATCTTCTCCAGTCAAAACCGTAATTGCTTGAGATAAATCTTGGAGACTCTCACTGCGTTTTTCAGCGGTTACTAAAACCTCTTCAAAAACAGGTTGAGAATCTTGTGCAGAAATATTCGCAGCCAGTGAAGCTGCGACTGTAATACTGAGGACTTTAACCGCAATATAAGAGTACTTCATTTTGGATACCTATGTATGTAAGTGTTGTATGAACTAGATGTTGGCTGACCTGCCTGTGAGCATTTTAAGAGACGCGCATAGAGGTGTGAACCGTTTAAGTGCATTTGTCGTGTAATGGAAGTGTTAACGCCTCTGGAGGAGTACGCTACGCACTTAAGCAATTACTCTGCCATGATACACTAAAGTGATTCAATATTATTTGTTGAGTTAGTCACTAGCTATCTAACTATGCGCTGAAGTATCATCTTGTCCAAAATGACGGTCTTAATGCTATCTGAACGTCAATATGCGCTCGTGATCCTTAGGATAAATTGCTGACGCTGATCACCTTGCCACAAATTTTAAAAAACTAAGCGATATGGGCTGTATATGAACAAATTTTTGGATAGCTTATTTAAGCTACAAGCAAATGGTACAAATGTGGGTACTGAGGTGTTGGCAGGTTGTACAACCTTTATAACCATGGTCTACATTATCTTCGTCAATCCCCAGATGATGGCTGCGAGTGGAATGGATCAGGGCGCTAGTTTTGTCGGCACCTGTATAGCGGCAGCCATAGCCTGCTTTGTTATGGGTTTGTATGC
>CAJWFB010000102.1 GCA_913031645.1 uncultured Cellvibrionales bacterium | reverse complement strand
TAGTCAGATCGATTCTATCGGACGCACTGGTTCTTCAGACCCAAAACTAACGGTGTTTCAGGCAACAAAACAAACTATGGCTTTACAGAAAAAACTCACCAGTAAGAAAATTTAAAGCATTGAGTAGTGCTGCGCTCTCGAGTGCCGATCAATAGTCAAAATTTTCAGGAGCAATTCCCATGAGTGGCCATATCTTAATATTGTTCATCTTCATGCGGTCGTCATTTATCAAAAACCGCACCAAGATAAAGTAAATGTCTAGATCGAAGTTAATCTCGTCCTGTGATCTATTCGGATGGTCATTTACAGCGACTACATTTGATGAGTCCATTGTTTGCAAGCCACGCTCAAACAGTTCGTCCGCTGCAGTTAGTTTTTTTATGTAACGCCAATTATCGATCAGATGGAGCGCGGTTTGATCTGAATCCTCAGCATTCCGCTCTTCGATTAGAATTGGCCCAGAATAGGGCCATATTTGTAGCTGATAGCCTTCTAATGCCGAATTTAACCGCTGGTTGTAGAGTTCTGGTATTTCGGCACCATGACAGGCACCCAAGCATTTATTTAGTTGGGCACGAAAACAGGGCTTATTATTAATTAGCCCGGCTTCTAAGCCAAGTAATTTGTGACATAGCGAGAACTGATCTGCTAGGGATTCGAGCTTCTTGTTGGCTTGACGCGGCGATCGAAATAGACCGATATTACTCTCGTCGATTCCACTATCCACATCAACAGCCTCGATAGATAACCGTTTATAGCCCCTGCTATCTTCATAGCTGCGAAATTGGTGCATTTTTTTGACTCGTCGAAGCCGACGATTATAAAGAGGACTGAGAGCTTTTATTTGGTTGCTCTCAAGAACCTGCGCACCAAAGTCAGAGGGTGTGTTGTGGAAGTCAATATGAGCAATTTTTGCACTCATTTGTAAGTCTTTGGCATTCTTATGGTCTTGAGTAAAGTGGCTCATTACACGATTGCGGATATGGACGCTTTTACCTATATATAACAAACCGCCGTTAGTATCATAAAAATAGTAAACGCCTGCAGAAGCCGGTAGTTTGTCAATTTCACTGCTGGACAAATTCATTGGTAGGGCAGGTCTTTTAAGCTGCTGCTTACAGGTCGCGGCTATCTCTTCAGCTGAAAATAAAGCAGAAGATTTTAAGAAGAACTGATAAATCATTTCGGCATCATCCATTGCACGATGCCGATTTTCGATGGTCAAGTCGAATCGTTTAATAATATGAGATAGACCATGACGATTAAATTGTGGAAATAGAGCGCGGCTAAACTTTACTGAGCACAATGGCTTTGTCGAAAATTTGATACCGATTCTAGCAAATTCATTTTTTAAGAACCCATAATCAAATCTTGCATTGTGAGCAACTAGCGCACGGTCATTGAGATGTTCGAGAAGCTGCTCAGCAATATCGCTAAAAATCGGCGCACCGATTAACATTCTAGGATTAATGCCAGTGATTTTTTGGATAAAAGGTGGCAGAGTTGTTTGTGGATCGACAAAAGTCTGCCAGCGTTCCATCAACTTACCCTCCTCAATCACAAGTAGTCCGATTTCGATAATTCTATTGCGGGTGGCATTACCCCCGGTAGTTTCGCAATCAAGCAGCACCATCCTGCGAGGAAACCCGTCGGATAGCTGTGTTGCATCATTGTCAAACCAACTCAGTTGCATAGCGTGTTTTCAGCTTAATTAGAAATAGTGAAGTATTTCGTTAACGATTCGAAGTATACGCCTCCAATGTTTTTTTCGATTCAGATAAAGCAAAAAAACACTCCCTCAAGAATGGATAGGAGAAAATCAATAATTTCAATGTTGGTGTTTGCGAGCCTGCATATGATATGTAGTGACTAATGGGTCTCTAATTGAGTACTTCTTAATATAGATTTATTGAGTGGAGCCTACTATGGTTTACTACGTATGTACTCATTGGCCTATTAATCATTTTGAAAAACTATGGGCTGCCCCAGATGGCCACAAAAAGGAACATCAATGCGCAAGCATCTGTTTTTACTATTACCGCTTATATTGGCATCTTTTGCTAATGCCGAATTTTCCTCTGACTACATTTCTGAACATCCGTTAAAAATAGCGTCAGTTAATAATATTGAAATTGCCTATCGAGAAATCGGTCAATCGGAGAACCCTAAAGTTCTTATGATCATGGGTTTGGGTGCTTCAAATAGGGTTCATGGCGACAACATGGTACGGGGCATTGAACAAGCGGGTTATCAAGTTCTAATTTTTGACAACCGAGATACCGGAGGGTCCACGCGTTTTGATAGTTGGGGACAACCAACAATATGGTGGCAACTATTAAAAGACCAGCTTGGCTTCACTGTCAATGCGCCCTACACCTTAGATGATATGTCTGCGGACGCTGTTGGTCTTCTTGATGTGGTTGGTTATCAGGATGCCCATGTCATTGGCTTCTCCATGGGTGGCATGCTTGCTCAACAGATTTCTGCTCAATATCCACAAAGAGTGCGTAGTTTAACCTCTGTAATGTCCACAACCTTCGCCAAACATTTGCCGCCCCCAACCAAAGCTGCGAATGATGCGCTGACTAATTTGGCATCCGGTGATACTACGGAGGAGCGCAGTCAAGCAATACGAGACCGGGGCTTTTATCCTGAATCAATGCCACGTCAATTAATGGCCATTTTTAAAACGGGTGATCGCTCTGCTGAGGTTAAAACAATTGCGGTCAAAACTTTAGTGATTCATGGCGAAGATGACGGCCTCATACCGCTATCACATGGTGAGCATACCGCTGAACTTATAGATAATTCAGAGATAGTCATTTTCCCGGGTATGGGTCATAACATTCCTGAAGATATACTTCCTAACATGCTAGAGCGTATTATTAGTCATATGAAGACTGCTGATTATGTCGCTGCCAATATTGAGAGCCATCACTAGAGTAATAGGCTGAGGAAATTTATGTATTACGGTGAAAGACTTAACAGTATTAGTCACCTGGTTGGGGCAGCGCTCGCTCTTGTCGGATTAGGTTCTCTGCTTACAGTTAGTGTACAGACTGCAGATCCTTGGATTATTTCAAGCTTTACTATTTTTGGCGTGTCATTGGTCTTGCTCTACACCATGTCCACTCTATATCACAGCTTCCGGCCTACTGGGTTAAAGCGTTTATTTCAGCTATTCGATCATATTGCTATCTATTTGCTGATAGCGGGAACATACACGCCATTTATGTTAGTCAGCATGAGAGATAGCAGTGGTTGGTGGATCATGATTGTGATTTGGACGCTCGCGCTGATTGGTATTTTGAGCGAAATATTTTTGTCGGGCCGTCGGGTCAAGGTAGCTCAACTAATAATCTATTTAGCCATGGGGTGGGCCTGTGCACTGGACTTTTCTGGTTTAAAAGCAGCGATGAATGTGGTTGGCTTTAATTGGTTGGTTGCCGGCGGTATTGCCTACACTACCGGGGTTGTCTTCTATGTGATTGATAAAACCTGGCACTTAAAACATGCACATGGTGTTTGGCACTTTGCGGTGTTGGCCGGCTCCACTGCACACTTTATTGCCATTATAGGTTATGTTCGTTAACGGACTTAGTTCGCTGAAGCGATCTCATCTTCTGCATGAAGAAGAGATCCTACTGGTGCTGCCGCTGCCTGAAGGGTGCTCTGTACTTTGTACTCAGCAGGCAGGGCAGGAATCGTAAGCACACGCCAGATGCTCATGACACCCATTCCGAGCAAGCTCACAGCAATCAGTATAAAAAAGCTCTTCAATCCAAAGATTTGTAGCCAAAATACCGCTGTAATTGGACCGGTAATCGATGTGAGACCACTGATCAGAATAATAGTGCCACTCGCTGGAACAATCTCAGCTGGACGCAAGTGATCGTTGGTAAAAGCGACAACGATGGAATACAGCGATAGCGAACAGCCACCAAATAAAAACACCAGCCCATACAGCCACCCGGATGCCTCATTCATAAAGCTAATAATGATGGCAATGAACACCGCCACTAAGCTTGAAAATCCGATGACCCACCGTCGATCAATGCTGTCTGATAGCTTCCCCAGAGGCCATTGCAGAATCATTCCACCCGCCATCATGGCGCCCATAAAATTAGCTACTTGATAAACGCTAAATCCAAGTTTTGTGGCATATACAGCACCCATACTAAAAAGAATGCTTGATACCCATTGGGACATTACGATGGCAATAACGCCCACCCTAGTACGAAACCATAGGTGACTAATGGTCACTCGCTCTGTCTCTTCAATCGGCGGTGTTTGAACGATTGACAACAAAATCGGAACCGCAGCAACACTTACCATCACCGAGATTAAAATAAACAGGGTAAATTCAGTGGGATCAGCAACATTAAGCATAAATTGACCTGCGCAGATGCCGGCGAGCAAGATCGTTGTGTACAAGGATAAAATCTGGCCACGATTAGCGTTATTGGAAGACTGATTGAGCCAGCTTTCTGAGACCACATAGATGGTTGAAAATGCAAAGCCAGTGAGTAATCGCATTAATGCCCAAGCCCAGGGATTAATAAACAGCGCATGCACTAATATAGTGACCGAAGCCACTGCAGACAGGGCGGCAAAAATACGTATGTGACCGACACGTTGAATCATCTTTGGAGTGAGAAGTGAGCCCGCCAAAAAACCGGCAAAGTAGCAGGACATTAAAAGCCCAATAAGGAGGTCGTCAAAACCCTCTAAAGCCGCACGCACGCCCAATAAACTGCCTTGTACGCCAACGGCGAGACCAATAAGAGACAGGCCTGCAAAGAGCGGCCAAATGGCGACAACGGTACGAACAGGCATGACAAAAGCACTCAGTTAATTTGGGCGCCAATGTACTCTTAAAGAGGTTTATTTCAAAGCACTATTTTTGCTTTTGTTAGAGAAAAAATTAGATTAATTATCAGCCTAGCTTGAACGGCTTTTGGCATTAAAATTTTCGATTCATCAGTTGATTATTTGAGTCTAGCCCTACCTAATATTTTCTATTAGGTTGCTTTCCCTAAAAGCGTATAGACCAGGGTGTCAGTCATTCCTTGTTCCGGTTC
>CAJWFB010000101.1 GCA_913031645.1 uncultured Cellvibrionales bacterium | reverse complement strand
CAACGTGCCGCTATTTTTGCAAGGGACACACCAATACATTTTGACACGAAGGGAATAGTTCGAGATGCCCGTGGGTTTACTTCAATGACGTAAATTTTACCGTCCTGCAGCGCCAACTGAACATTCATTAAGCCGCGCACACCAAGCTCACGAGCCATCTTCTTACAGACTTCTCTCATGTCATCTTGGATACTTTCACTGAGACTATAGGGTGGCAGTGAGCAGGCTGAATCACCGGAGTGGATTCCCGCTTGCTCGATGTGTTGCATAATCGCTCCAATCACTACCTGATCTCCATCACTCACCGCATCGACATCCATTTCAATCGCATTAGGTAAGAAGAAATCAAGCAATACCGGTGAGTCGTCCGACACCTGGACAGCGGTTTTCATATAATGGCGAAGCTCATCTTCCTTATAGACAATTTCCATAGCCCTTCCACCGAGAACATAAGAGGGCCGCACTACGAGTGGGTAACCAATCTCTTTGGCTAATTCAACGGCTTCATCAGCGCTTCGCGCCGTGGCATTGTGAGGTTGCAATAAATCGAGCTTTTCAATCATTTGCTGAAACCGTTCTCGGTCTTCAGCACGATCAATGGCATCTGGCGTAGTGCCTATAATAGGCACACCTTCTGCTTCCAAAGCACGCGCAAGTTTTAGCGGTGTTTGCCCACCAAACTGGACGATGACTCCTTTCGGTTTTTCAAGACGAACAATTTCTAGCACATCTTCTAAGGTCACCGGCTCAAAGAATAAACGATCAGATGTGTCATAGTCAGTGGACACTGTTTCTGGATTACAGTTGACCATAATGGTTTCATAACCATCTTCACGCATCGCCAACGCGGCGTGAACACAGCAATAATCAAATTCGATCCCCTGACCGATGCGGTTAGGACCGCCACCAAGGACTAAAATCTTTTCTTTGTCGCTAGGCTGGGCCTCACATTCTTCTTCATAGGTCGAGTACATGTAGGCCGTTTCAGTCGAAAACTCTGCTGCACAGGTATCCACTCGCTTATAAACAGGGTGCATATCAAAACTGTAGCGGTGTTTGCGCACTTCAGTCTCAGAGCATCCTAAAATGTCGGCCAGGCGGCGATCAGCAAACCCCTTACGCTTTAAGCTATATAGCCATTTCTCATCAAGGTCGACTAGGGTTTTACCATTTAGACCATTCTCGGCAATGATCAGATCCTCGATTTGTACCAAAAACCAAGGATCGATCTTAGTAATACCAAATATTTCATCGCAACTCATACCGTGGCGGAAGGCATCTGCCAAGTACCAAATTCTATCAGGTCCCGCTTCGGCTAGTTGGTTATATAAGACAGCGCCAAAATCATCATCACCAGCGTCAACTCTGGGGTCAAAACCAGCCACGCCAACCTCTAGACCTCGTAACGCTTTTTGCATGGACTCCTGAAAAGTCCGGCCAATGGCCATGACCTCACCCACAGACTTCATTTGTGTGGTTAGCGCCTGATCTGCCTGGCTAAACTTCTCAAAAGCAAAACGTGGTATTTTTGTGACCACATAGTCTATGCTGGGCTCGAATGAGGCGGGTGTAGCCCCTCCGGTAATTTCATTTTGTAGCTCATCTAGGGTGTATCCGACTGCTAACTTAGCTGCAATTCTTGCGATCGGAAAACCAGTTGCCTTGGATGCCAATGCAGATGAGCGCGAGACCCTCGGATTCATCTCAATAACAATCAGACGTCCATTTTCAGGATTAACCGCAAACTGAACATTAGAACCACCTGTCTCAACACCAATCTCACGGAGTACCTTGATGGAGGCATTACGCATGATTTGATATTCTTTATCCGTCAGTGTCTGAGCGGGCGCTACAGTGATCGAATCACCGGTATGTATGCCCATTGGATCCAGATTTTCAATCGCACAGATAATGATACAGTTGTCCTTGCGATCTCTAACAACTTCCATTTCGAATTCTTTCCAGCCAATCAATGATTCATCAATTAGCAGTTCATTAGTCGGTGAAAGATCCAAACCTCGACGACAAATCGTTTCAAATTCTTCACGATTGTAGGCTATACCCCCACCCGAACCACCCATAGTAAAAGAGGGCCGGATAACGCATGGAAAACCAAATTGGTCAGCAACCTGGGTTGCTTCTTCGAGACTGTGAGCAATCCCAGAATTAGGTGTATCAAGACCGATTGATTTCATTGCCTTGTCGAAACGTTCTCGATCTTCAGCTTTATCAATGGCATCAGCATTGGCGCCAATCATTTCAACAGAAAATTTGTCAAGAACACCGTGCTTGGCGAGGTCCAAAGCACAATTGAGTGCGGTTTGACCGCCCATTGTCGGGAGTAACGCATCAGGCCGCTCTTTCTCAATAATTCTTGCCACGGTATTCCATTCAACAGGTTCAATGTAGGTTGCATCGGCCATTGATGGATCAGTCATGATCGTTGCCGGGTTGGAGTTAACCAAAATAACTCTGAAGCCTTCTTCTCTCAGCGCTTTACACGCCTGAGCGCCAGAATAATCAAACTCACAGGCCTGACCAATAATAATCGGCCCAGCGCCGATAATGAGAATGCTTTTTATGTCCGTTCTTTTTGGCATGTTTACTCCGCTAACGCCTGTCGGTTAGCTTCCATTAAATCTATAAAATGGTCAAATAAAGGGGCGGCATCATGGGGACCAGGACTCGCCTCAGGGTGACCTTGAAAACTGAAAGCGGCTTTATCCGTTCTATGAATACCCTGCAGAGACCCATCAAATAATGAGCGATGAGTGGCCACGAGAGTGTCAGGTAAACTGTCTTCATCAACAGCAAATCCGTGGTTTTGACTAGTAATCATAACGATATTATTTTGTATATCTTCAACCGGATGGTTAGCGCCGTGGTGTCCAAACTTCATTTTCATCGTTTTAGCCCCTGAGGCTAACGCGAGTAACTGATGTCCAAGACAGATTCCAAAAACCGGTGTTTGCGTTTCTAAAATCTCTTCTATTGCTGTAATCGCATAGTCACAGGGTTCAGGATCTCCTGGCCCATTAGACAGAAAAATGCCATCGGCTTGCATCGCTAACACTTCACTTGCCGGTGTTTGCGCTGGCACCACGATTAGCTCGCAATCCCGATCAATCAGCATGCGCAAAATATTTCGTTTAACCCCATAATCATAGGCAACTACCTTGTATTTAGCACTTCCAGTAACCTGTGTCTTATGACTGGAACCTAGGGTCCAACTATGCTCTACCCAAGGATAGGGAGTGCTGGCGGTGACTTCTTTGGCTAAGTCCATACCTTTGAGACCGGCAAACCCTCTCGCGGCTGCTAATGCTGCTGCTTCATCGATTTTCCCGGCCATAATGCAGCCACTTTGAGCACCCGTCTGACGTAGCGTTCGAGTTAATTTCCGAGTATCAATATCGGCAATTCCAAGTACATTTTTGGCCTTGAGGTAGTCATCTAAGCTTTGTTCGCTGCGGAAATTTGAAGCTAGGAGAGGTAAGTCTCTAATCACTAATCCCGCAGCCCAGACTGTGTTCGACTCTTCGTCTTCAGTATTGACGCCGACATTGCCTATATGGGGATAGGTTAGAGTGATAATTTGACGAGCATAAGAGGGGTCGGTGAGAATTTCTTGATAACCGGTGAGGGCTGTATTAAAAACCACCTCACCAACAGAGAGTCCTTCCGCACCAATGGCAGTTCCTCTGAAAATTGTTCCGTCTGCAAGCGCAAGTACGGCTTCCCGGCGAGTCTGGGAATTCACACAACCTCCTAAATAATGGATATTCGATCTATCTAACCGACAATCAGTTGACCCAATTGCCGCTAAATAAAAATAACTCTGAAATGGTAGGCAAAATTTTCTTAAGTTTGCAAAAAAGCGAGATGAAACTATTGGTCTCATCTCGCTTAAATAAAATACTCTGTTTTGCTCTAACCTCTCAGAACGAGACCGCTTTTTACTGTCGCGGTGTTAGGAGAGAAGTATAGGGAAAAGGGGGTATATTGTCCATTGCCGAAGATCAAATATTCACCAAAACATAACCGTGAGCCCCGATCACTAAAATCGGCTATTTGAGGCCCAAAACATCTTGCATATCAAACATACCGGCCTGTCTGTCTGTCAGCCATTTAGCGGCTCGTATCGCACCTCTAGCGAAAGCTGCTCTACTGGATGCTTTGTGAGTGATCTCCACTCTCTCGCCATCTGCCGCAAACAGAACAGTATGATCGCCAATAATATCGCCAGCTCTGACTGAGGAAAACCCAATCGAGTTGGGATTCCGCTCACCAGTTTGAGATTCTCGCCCATAAACAGCAACCTCATTTAGATCACGACCTAAGGCCTTGGCAACTGACTCACCGAGGGACAACGCAGTGCCTGATGGCGCATCAATCTTGTGCTTATGATGAGACTCACTAATTTCAATATCCGCATCATCACCGAGTGCTAGGGCTGCAATTTCGGCTAATTTAAAACAAAGATTGACGCCGGTTGCGAAATTTGACGCCATACAAACAGCGGTATGATCACTGGCAGATTGAACGGAACTAAGTTGATCTACTGTTAAACCCGTGGTTCCAATAACTATTTTTTTATTATGTT
This sequence comes from uncultured Cellvibrionales bacterium, assembly GCA_913031645.1. Lineage (GTDB taxonomy): Bacteria > Pseudomonadota > Gammaproteobacteria > Pseudomonadales > Porticoccaceae > HTCC2207. The sequence continues at coordinate 575 of CAJWFB010000101.1, read as the reverse complement.
GCTGACAAACCTGTGCGTTATGAACGGTGGATTCCGGGACACTGAAATCAATAAGAGTATCAAAGGCATCAACCGCTTCAAGTACGGAATCAACCACCAGAATATTATTGCGCCCTATTCCAGCCAACTCACCTGCATCAGCCCCTACATGCTTGCTGGCTGAATGTTCAATAGCCACGGTTAGCTGGACGCCATCAATAGCGGCAAGTGCTTCAACCAGCGCTGTACCCATACGGCCACCGGCTCCAGTAATCGCTATATTACGCACCACATCTCTCCTTATTATATCTAACGCCTAGTGCTGCTGGCGCTAAGTTCGCTTTGCGGTCACCCGGTCAGGTTATCAAAGAAGGTCTTCACCCCATCAAACCAATTATTACTGCGCGGCGAATGTTTACTTGCACCCGCTAAACTTTGGTCAAAACCTTCCAATAAGGCACGTTGCTCTGCGCTTAAATTGACCGGTGTCTCAACCACGACTCTACACAACAAGTCGCCCTGCGCACCACCACGAACGGGGGCCACCCCTTTACCGCGTAAACGAAACAGCTTACCACTTTGAGTTTCTGCAGGGA
>CAJWFB010000100.1 GCA_913031645.1 uncultured Cellvibrionales bacterium | reverse complement strand
ACCGTCACTGACTTTGCCAAATTCCTTGGTTGATCAACATCGGTGCCTTTTAGCAAGGCAACATGATAGGACAACATTTGAAGGGGCAGAGTATAAATAATCGCTTCAAGACTTTTGGGCACAGGGGGCATATCAATCACGGTAATGCCTGCCTCATTGCTAAAGTTGGCGTTGCAGTCGGCGAATACAAATAATTCACCGCCTCGCGCTCGCACTTCATGAAGATTGGATTTAAGCTTATCTAGCAATTCATTATTTGGGGCAACCGTTACCACTGGCATATCTTCATCCACCAGCGCCAGAGGGCCATGCTTGAGTTCTCCAGAGGGGTATGCCTCAGCATGAATATAAGAAATCTCTTTAAGCTTGAGCGCGCCTTCCAATGCAATAGGATAATGCTCACCACGGCCTAAGAACAGTGCATGATGCTTGCTGGCGAAGGCTTCTGACATTTTTTCAATAACAGGGTCAAGCGCCAAGACTCTCTGGCATAAACTGGGTAGTTGATGCAAATTTTCAACTAACTGCTTTTCTAAAGCAGCATCCAGACCCGTGTGACGACCAAGAGAGAGAGTCAACAGTTGCAATGCTACAAGTTGGGTTGTAAATGCCTTAGTGGAAGCCACACCAATCTCAGGGCCTGCCATGGTCATCAGGGAGATATCTGACTCTCTCACCAAAGAGCTATTGGCAACATTACATATGGCCACAAAACCAAGATAGCCACTTTCCTTCCCTTTGCGAAGGGCTGCCAATGTGTCCGCAGTTTCACCCGACTGGGAGATAGTGACAAACAAAGTGCCAACCGGTACCGCTACCTTTCTATAGCGGTACTCACTAGCCACTTCAACCTGGCAGGGAACCCCGGCCATGTCCTCAAGCCAATATTTAGCCACCAACCCGGAATGGAAACTTGTCCCGCAGGCAATAATATGAATATTCTTGGTTTGAGCGAAAAGTGTCTCGGCCTTGTGCCCAAATATAGCCTCATGGATGTGATCAGTGCCAATGCGGCCAGCGAAGGTGTCTGCCAGGACAGTTCCCTGTTCGAACATTTCTTTTTGCATGAAATGACGATATTCGCCTTTTTCTGCTCGATCATCTGTGTCTTCCAATTGATGTACGTCACGATCAACGGGTTTACCACGGCCATCAAATATTGTGAAGGTCTCACTCGACATTTCAACCATATCGTCTTCTTCTAGATAGACAAAGCGATCGGTTACCTGACGCAACGCCATCTGGTCAGATGCGATAAAGTGCTCATCCATTCCCACTCCTACCACCAATGGGCTGCCGCTGCGCGCGCCAATGATTATATTCGGATGGTCTTGTGACATAACACCCAGAGCATAAGCGCCCTCCAGCCGTGCAATCGTTTTTGTTACGGCTTGGCGGAAATCCTTACTGCTAGCCAAATAATGATGAACCAAGTGGGCAACGACTTCGCTGTCGGTATCAGAGGTAATGGCATAACCAACCTGACGCATCTCTTCACGCAAGGCGTCATGGTTTTCAATAATCCCGTTGTGGACCACTGAAATGCCCGATGAAACATGGGGATGAGAGTTAACGCTGTTCGGCTCACCATGGGTTGCCCAACGGGTGTGTGCGATGCCGCTATTACCAACCGCAAAGTCTGTTTTACATAATGCCTTTAGGTCAGCCACCTTGCCAAAGGTTTTTCGCGTTTGTAATACTTGATCTCCGTCCAGGACAGATAGGCCGGCAGAGTCATAACCTCGGTACTCAAGACGGCTGAGGCCCTCAATTAAAATTTTATACACATTTCTCTGACAAACCGCACCAACAATTCCACACATAAATTACACTTCCTTTTTGGTCGGCCGTCTCCAACCTTTAATGTTTCTCTGTTTCGCTCGGCCAACGGCTAAACTATCGCTAGGCACTTCGCTGGTAACCGTAGACCCCGCGGCAATAAATCCACCCATATCAACTTTAATTGGTGCCACTAGTGTGCTGTTGGAGCCGACGAATACTCCGTCACCCAAATCAGTTTTGTGCTTGTTTACGCCGTCATAGTTACAGGTAATTGTGCCAGCGCCAACATTCACATTTTCGCCAAGTTGCGCGTCACCAACATAGCTTAGGTGATTAATCTTACTGCCCTTGCCGACTACCGCTTTTTTAGTTTCAACAAAATTCCCCACTTTGGTGTCACTTGCCAGCTCAGTGCCCGGACGAAGTCGCGCAAAAGGGCCTATCACTGCACGATCGCCGACCACAGCAGATTCAATAACGGTGTTGGGCAAAATGGCCACACCATCGCCAATGGTACTGTTACTAATATGACAGTTCGCACCAATCGAGACATTGTTACCGAGAGTAACACTGCCCTCAAAGACACAATTAATATCGATGAAGTTGTCGGTGCCGGCATTGAGATCCCCACGCTGATCAAATCGCGCCGGATCCGCCAAACTGGTGCCAGATTCCATCAAATGTTCCGCTAGCTGTAGCTGATGTGCTCGCTCTAGCTGACTGAGTTGAATTCGATTATTCACGCCCTCTACCTCCGTCGCCGATTCAGGATTAACGCCAACGACCTTGACGCCCTCTGCTCGTGCAATCGCCACAAGGTCAGTGAGATAATACTCCCCTTGCGCGTTATTGTTAGTTATTTTGGGTAGCCATTTGCGCAACTGGCTTGACCGTAACGCTAGGACTCCCGTATTAACTTCAGTAATTTTTAGTTGCTCAACTGAAGCATCCTTTTGTTCGACAATTTCAGTGATCTCATGTTGAGAGTTGCGCACTATGCGCCCATAGCCTTGGGGGTTTTCTAACCTAATGGTAAGCAACCCCATTGTGGTCTCTGTCACCATGCCGAGAATTTTCTCAATGGTCGCGGGACGAATCAACGGTACATCGCCATATAAAACAATCACCACGGCATCACTGCAAAGTGCTGGAACGGCCATCTGCACGGCATGGCCAGTACCAAGTTGCTCCTTTTGTTGGATAAACTGGGTGGTGGGGCTTTTGAATTGCTGTTCAACCTGCCCAGCGCCATGTCCGGTGACGATAATCTTTTTAGCCTCACCCAGGCTTTCGACAGCAGCGACCACATGACCAAGCATCGACCGGCCTGCTAATTTATGCAGTACTTTCGGCAAGGCGGAGCGCATGCGCGTGCCTTTACCTGCAGCTAGAATAACAAAATTAACTTTATCCATCGGTAATGCCTTAGCTCTTAAATATTTCTATATTGAACGGTACTTCTTATAAAGCCACAACTCAAGGCTCTTGTTGCTCAAGTATATGTACTATTGAATAATGTTTAGATTAGACGAAAAAAAAGAGCAGTCAAGCTGCTCTCTTTAAACCGCTACAGTTTCTTCTATCCGCCGAGCTTCTTGCGAAGGGTCTGCACCGTGCGTAACTGCGCTGTGGCTTCGGCAAGCATTGATGCCGCCTTTGAATACTCAATTTCACTACTCTGGTTAGCGATCGCTTGTTCTGCTGTCTTCATTGCCTCAGCAGCAGCAGCCTCATCAATATCTCCGGCGCGCACTGCAGTATCGGCAAGAATCGCAATACTGCCTGGCTGAACTTCTAAATAACCGCCGGAAAGATAATAAACCTCTTCTTCGCCATTTTCTTTAACCAACCGCACTGGACCAGGACGCAAATCACTGAGCAATGGCGCATGGCCGGGAGTAATTCCCAGCTCGCCCAAAGACCCTGTAGCTACAACCATCTCTACAGATCCTGAAAATAAGGATTCATCAGCGCTTACGATGTCACAATGAACTGTTATAGCCATTTCTTTATTGCCTTTGCTTGCTGCAATTTATAGATTTTTCGCTTTTTCTACCGCTTCGTCGATAGAGCCAACCATGTAAAACGCCTGCTCTGGCAGATCATCATACTGACCATCCAGAATACCTTGGAACCCTGCAATAGTATCTTTGAGAGAAACATACTTACCTGGCGAACCAGTAAAGATTTCGGCAACGTGGAAGGGTTGCGACAAGAAGCGTTCGATCTTACGCGCTCGTGCTACAGCCATTTTGTCTTCCTCTGAAAGCTCATCCATTCCCAGAATCGCAATGATGTCTTTCAGCTCTTTATACCGCTGAAGTACTGTCTGCACGCCACGGGCAACGTCGTAATGCTCGGCACCAATAATTAAAGGGTCTAACTGACGTGACGTTGAATCCAATGGATCTACGGCTGGGTAAATTCCTTTAGAAGCAATATCACGGCTCAGTACAACCGTAGAATCCAAGTGCGCAAACGTGGTGGCAGGAGAGGGGTCAGTTAAGTCGTCCGCTGGTACATATACCGCTTGAACCGACGTAATAGAACCTGTCTTAGTAGAAGTAATACGCTCTTGAAGCACACCCATTTCTTCTGCCAACGTAGGCTGATAGCCTACCGCTGAAGGCATACGGCCCAACAGTGCAGACACTTCTGTACCTGCTAGTGTGTAACGGTAGATGTTATCAACAAACAGTAATACATCTTTACCTTCATCACGAAACTTTTCAGCCATGGTCAAACCAGTCAGAGCAACACGCAGTCTGTTACCTGGGGGCTCATTCATCTGACCATAAACCATAGCTACTTTAGAATCACTTGGGGTCTCGATATTGACAACACCTGACTCCTGCATCTCGTAGTAAAAATCATTACCTTCACGAGTACGCTCACCAACACCAGCAAATACAGATAATCCACTATGCTCAGTAGCGATGTTGTTAATCAGTTCCATCATGTTGACAGTTTTGCCTACACCGGCACCACCAAACAGTCCAACCTTGCCGCCTTTAGCGAAAGGGCACACCAAGTCGATCACTTTGATGCCCGTCTCTAGCAGGTCATCCGAAGCCGCAAGCTCGTCATAAGCAGGCGGTTTGCGGTGAATAGCCATACGCTCTTTTTCACCGATAGGGCCTTTCTCGTCAATTGGATTACCAAGGACATCCATGATACGCCCCAAAGTCTCAATGCCCACTGGCACTGAAATTGGTGCGGCAGTGTTATTAACACCCAAACCACGGCTAATACCTTCTGAGGATCCCATAGCGATTGCTCGCACTACGCCATCACCCAACTGCTGTTGAACTTCTAGGGTTAACCCCTTGTTGTCAACTACCAGGGCGTCATAGACGTTGGGTACCTGATCGCGGGGAAATTCCACATCAATCACGG
>CAJWFB010000099.1 GCA_913031645.1 uncultured Cellvibrionales bacterium | reverse complement strand
GAGTTAATACTGTCATTAGAGCCTGATTTAGTGATTGCCTGGCAGTCAGGAAATGGTGATAAGATCATTGATCCGTTGCGCAAGTTAGGTATTCCAGTTTTCGTGGTGGAAACCAATAAAATGGATGCGATTCCAAGCCTATTTCGAAGATTTGGTGAACTTAGTGGTCATGGGGATCAATCTGAGCAGCGGGCAGATGTTTTTTCCCGCCGCTTAAAAGAACTGCGTGTAGCACAGACTGGCAAGTCAGTCGTTAAAGTCTTTTATCAAATATGGGACGAGCCACTGATTACTTTAAATGGAGAACATATGGTCAGTGATATCATCAATCTTTGTGGTGGCGTAAATGTTTTTTCCGATGCTATTCCACTGGTTCCTTACGTGAATATTGAAACAGTTGTGGCGGCTGATCCTGAGGTGATAATCGCTGGTGGTAGTCGGGAAGAGAGGCCGGCATGGTTTGAGAGTTGGCAAAAATGGAGTGGAATATCCGCAGTTATTAACCAGCATATTTATCTTATTCCATCTGACCTTATGCAACGCCATTCAGCGCGCATTCTTGATGGTATGGAACTGATGTGTGCCCACCTGGATAGCGCTAGGTCAAACGACCACGGCCTAAGCTACCAATAAAAAAGCCGCTGATAGTCATCAGCGGCTTGTGAGCTTAAGCACTCTGTTATAGCTTATTTTTTATAGAGTTAACGAGCCGCATTGTTATATCCGTTGCCTTATTATAAGTCATACCCCCTCTCATCATGCTCAACAAGGTCTAGACCTCTCATCTCGCCTTCTTCGTCTACCCGCAAGACTAACAGTTTATCCACGAGTTTCAAGAGCCCATAAGTAACGACAGCAGTATAGGTAAATGTTGCAATGATTCCGATGACTTGGACAGAGACCTGGCTGGCCATAGCCATTCCTTCGTTATAGCCTTGGCCACTAAAGACGCCCAATGCATCTGACGCAAAAACGCCGGCCAAAAGTGTGCCCAGCATGCCACCAACGCCGTGGACGGGAAAAACATCTAGCGAATCATCAATTTGAAAACGCTGTTTTATTGCTTGAGTAGCATAGTAACAGATGATGCCAGCGCTGAAACCAATGACTAATGCGCCGGCAGGACCAACAAACCCAGATGCGGGAGTAATAGTGCCAAGACCTGCAACCATTCCGGTAACAATTCCTAGAACAGAGGGCTTCCCATGTTTGGTCCATTCCATCATCATCCAAGATAGGGAGCCGGCAGCAGCTGATATATGGGTAACCAGCATAGCCATGCCAGCATCACCGTTAGCTGCTAGCGCAGAACCGCCATTAAAACCAAACCATCCGACCCAAAGCATACCTGCACCGGTAACTGTCATGGTGAGATTATGGGGAGGCATTGCCTGTCTTGGAAAACCTTTGCGATTACCTAGTACTAATGCCGCAACGAGGGCGCCAACACCCGCGGTAATATGCACAACGGTGCCACCAGCAAAATCAAGTAGGCCCATCTCTCCGAGCCATCCGCCACCCCAAACCCAATGTGTGATTGGTGCATAAACCACCACAAGCCAAAGTCCGCTGAAAAGAAGCATGGCGCTGAAACGCATACGTTCTGCGAATGCACCAACAATCAATGCGGGTGTAATGATTGCAAAAGTCATCTGGAACATTGCAAAGACTGATTCAGGTATATCTCCAGCCATACTGTCTTCAGTGAGCTTGCCAAGAAAGATATTATCCAAATTGCCGATGTAGGCATTCATTGATCCGCCATCACCAAAGGCAAGGCTGTAACCAAAGGCAAACCATATAATTGATGCCAAGCAGGTAATAGCGAAGCACTGCATGAGAACCGATAAAACATTTTTAGAGCGGACTAAGCCTCCGTAAAATAATGAAAGCCCCGGAATTGTCATAAACAAAACGAGCGCTGTAGAGGTAAGAATCCATGAGGTGTTTGCCGCATTTAGATCGTCAGAAAATGCTTGTATGGGTAAGATAAAAAGCATCATAGTTAATACGGCTAGATTAGATCGCCGAGTTTGAGAGAGCATATGTTTCCCCTAGATGAAAGCACCAAATGAGTGCATAAATAGTATTATGTAGAAAAACCGCACCACTATTAGACAAAAATACTGCCGGATAATGATCGAGACGATGTCTTCCTTTGACTAAAGCAATAACTGTGCCGCAATGGTGCGAGTGCACCTAGCTACGGCATTAATTTACTGACAGAGCATCATGTGCCTATAATTTTTATTCCATATAGGTGGTTGCTAGGTACACTACGCTCAGTTAACTGAAAACTTTTGGGAGAAATAATGTCAACCGAGTCACTGGATCTAACAAACGTAATGTATAGAGCATTTAAGTACAGTATTTATGGGCTTTTGACTTTAAATATTTTTTTGTTCTTTCAAGAGGAATCCCTCGCAATTCAGCAGACCTTTAGTCAGGGTATGAATTTGGGTGACATTATCCAGGGCTATGCGGCGACTATCGATACCGCAGCTTGGGTTTTATTATTATTACTATTCGAATTTACGACCTCTGTACTTGAGCCGTACACATTGGCTCGATCGAGTGTTCGAGTGAGTTTCTCGCTAATACGTGTATTTAGTTATGGTTTTATTGGGTACGCATTTTATGGCTACTTTACAAAGATGCTGTTTATTAATGGAATTAGCCCGTTTGAGATGGATTCCCTCTGCAGTCTAGTGGGGCAAGATTTTTCTATCATAGACACCTTGGATCAGTATCCTGCGCTCTCCATGGATAATTGCGGCGCCCTCACTGATCAAAGTTTATTTCAACTTAATGAACAAAACATTATTGGTACTGCTGATCAATGGTCTGCCATTCAGTGGCTGGGACTCGTTGATGTCATCAACTCTCTAACATGGATTGCTGTGGTGATTGTTTTGGAAGTGGATATCAGATTACAGCAGAAAGACCTTTTTCAGGGACTGGTCGTCTCTATTAGCAAAAATATTAAATTCGTCCTCTATGGGATATTACTTGGAGCGGCCACTTACTGGGGTTTTCTTGGCGATGCCTTAGACTTTTGGGACAGTTTTCTGTGGTTGCTGGCCTTCTTTTTTATTGAAATAAACATATTTAAAGTAGAAAGGCCAAGTTCGCTAAGTCAGTAATTTAGTCAGTCTTTTTGGGGACAATGGCCAAGATTAACTTCGCGATGCAACTGAGTTTACCTTGGTCATTGGTTAGGCGAATTTCCCAAACTTGGGAGCGCCGTCCTAAATGTATGGGTCGTGCAGTACCAGTTACCAGGCCAGAAGAAACTGGCCTCAAATGCGTGGCACTCACCTCTTGGCCCATGCATAAGTAGTGCTCAGTATCAATAACATGTGCGCCGGCCATAGAGCCGAGAGTCTCAGCCAAAACAACATTTGCACCGCCATGAACGATACCATAAGGTTGAAATGTTCTATGGTCTGCCGGCATTGTGCCTGTTAAATAGTCATCACCCACATCGGTGATCTTAATACCTAAGTGCTGGTCAATGGTGCCTTCACTCGTTTTTTCCATCAGAGATGGATTGGGCATATGATGCCAAATACTACTCATCGTTCGCTCTTACCTTGTTGAGGATTAATTCTTTAGACGCTTATGCTTTACTCGTGTTGGTTGAGCATCTCCACCGTTACGCTTAACAAAGTCTTCATGATACTCGCTATAACTGCCTTCAAAAAATACCACTTCTCCATTATCTTCATAAGCAAGTGTATGGGTGGTAATACGATCTAAGAACCAACGGTCATGAGAGATTACCAGCACGCAGCCAGGGAAAGAAAGTACTGCTTCCTCCAGCGCGCGCAAAGTTTCAATATCCAAGTCGTTTGAAGGCTCATCCAAAAGTAAAACATTGGCTCCCTGTTTAAGAGTATTGGCAAGATGCAAGCGCCCACGCTCACCGCCAGATAGCTCACCTACACGCTTTTGCTGGTCATTGCCTCTAAAATTGAAACGACCTGCATAAGCACGTGAGGAGACTTCATAACTCCCTATCTTTAATATGTCATGACCGCCCGATATAGCTTCCCAAACGGTGTGGTTATCATTGAGTGAATCTCTCGTCTGTTCGACATAAGCAACCTTTACAGACTCGCCAAGACTAATTGTTCCACTATCCGGCTTCTCTGTATCGGCAATCATACGGAATAATGTCGACTTACCAGCACCGTTGCCGCCAATGATCCCTACCACAGACCCTTTTGGAATCGACAATGACAACTGGTCTATTAATAGTTCATTGCCATACCCTTTACTGACTTTGTCTAAAACAATGACTTTATCACCGAGGCGTTCACCCGGTGCAATGTAGATTTCATTGGTTTCATTGCGTGATTGAAATTCTTGAGAGTTAAGCTCATCAAATCGTGCAATCCGAGCTTTATTTTTCGCTTGGCGGCCTTTCTGATTTTGCCTAACCCACTCAAGCTCCTGTTTAATCGCTTTCTGACGTGATATTTCCTGTTTAGATTCAGTTTCCAAGCGGCGATTTTTGCCTTCTAGCCAGGCTGAGTAATTGCCTTCATAAGGGATACCACGACCTCTATCAAGCTCGAGTATCCAGCCAGCGACATTGTCTAAAAAGTACCTATCGTGAGTAACGGCAACGACGGTCCCTGCGTATTCTTCGAGAAATTTTTCTAGCCAATAGACTGACTCAGCATCCAAATGGTTGGTTGGCTCATCCAGAAGTAACATGTCAGGTCTCGACAAGAGCAGCCTACACAGAGCGACACGACGTTTTTCACCACCGGAGAGAGAGGTTACATCAGCATCCCAGGAGGGTAATCGGAGTGCGCCGGCAGCAATGTCCAAAGCATGATCTAGGTTGTGAGCATCCCAAGATTCGATAATAGCCTCTAAATCCCCCTGTTTTTTGGCTAAAGCGTCAAAGTCGGCATCCGGTTCTGCATAGTCTAAATACACTTGATCGAGATCTTTTAGCGCATCGACTGCCTCGCGCATACCATCTTCGACATTACCTCTAACATCCTTCTCAGGATCGAGCAGAGGCTCTTGAGCAAGATAGCCGATTTTAATCCCTGGCATCGGTCGCGCTTCACCCTGAAACTCTTTATCTATTTCCGCCATTATTTTCAATAATGTTGATTTGCCGGAGCCATTAAGTCCTAGTACACCTATTTTAGCGCCTGGGAAGAAAGACAGTGAAATATCTTTAAGAATCTCGCGTTTGGGTGG
>CAJWFB010000098.1 GCA_913031645.1 uncultured Cellvibrionales bacterium | reverse complement strand
TCGCAAATGCGCAATATTTTCCTGATACGCTATTACCGCCCCAGTCAATAATTGATCCCTGGCCGAACTTAATCGAATAGTTTTTTTCACCGTTCATGACGCTTGTGATAATTAAGTTCTTACCTGAGATATCCGCTAAAGCTGTGCCACCCCGACCATCCCAACCATCGCTATTCTGTGGGAGGCGGTTTATTGATATTGAAAAACCTTGTTCTTTACCGTAGTCACTTTCATATACTGTTATTTTTCCCTTACCTAGAGTTATGTTCTCTGAAAACACCAAAGTAATTTGATCTTTAATACCTTCTGACGTTGAGACATTATTGGTGACAGTGATGGATTCAATTGACGGCGTTGTGATATCGTCAACATCCATGACGGGTTCGAAGACTACTCCATATTGAAAATAAGACTTTCCGTCTCTTATAAAAGTACCACGATTTTGTATTAGCGTTCCTTTGTGTAATTCCTGATAACGATGGCAACGGTAAGGGTTACTCCATTCATCCTCGCAATTAAAATCGTTCTTCTCAGAGAGGCGCAGCAGATATTTCCCAGACTTATCCGAACTCCCACTGTAGTCAGTTAAACGGTTTCTATCCTCTGTAATATTCTCCTCCGTAAGCCACTTTGTAATATAAATCCTATTCCATATGGGGTAAGTGTCGATGGGCCCATAAGCGCTTCCGTGCATCATCGAATATTCAAACCAAGACTCAATTGAGTCACTGTCATGGCCTCCATGTCCATATAAATGAGTTAGTTCGTGAACCATCGTTTTTGTGCGACTCGATGTGTAGGTCTGCAAATCGACAAATGCGCATTGGTCGCCATAATCCTGAGATATGTGAATATTCTCTAATTCCCGTCCCTCTGAATCGACAAGTCCAAATCCTCTGCATCCTCCAGCAAATGCGCCAGCGTAGTCGTCATATTGGACGCCGGTGCTCCACAAATAAATTATTTTTTTATACTTTTCATGATTGGCTGGCAATCGCACATCCTTCATCATCGCGTTTGCAAGGCCTGTAGCTTCTGGCTCAGCTGAAAGAAGATAATCATCCATGCCTCTTGATTCAATCCCGCCGTCAAATATTTCATATGAGTGAGTTTCTAGGCTGAGAGCTCCAAGGGCGGCGACCACTCTTTGTGCCTCTGCGTTAAAGCTGTTGATATTAGGAATAGCAGTTCCACCACCATATCCCTTCAAAACAAAGGCAATATCTGCGTTAAACGTGTGCTCTGGTATCGGGAGGTAACCGTAGCAATCGTTAGTTGGATAAATCAGCGTCTTATCACGTCCCCTCGCCCGAAAGAGCCAGGTCTCATCACCTGGCCATCCTGTAGTATCGCAATAAGTAATTCTCTTGAGCTTTAACCCGGTTCCGAAGGCCTCCTCGTGAATTTCAGGGCGACTGCCCTCGAAATGATAGTAGGCGGCCTCGTTATATGTGAATGCCAGTTGACCAATACTTGTCACATTTTTTGGAATGATAATACTTGTGAATGCATTTGCATAAAAAGCTCCTCTTTTAATTGTTATCACACTATCGGGAATGACTACGCTAGTTAGAGCATTTTGGGCAAATATAAAGTCCGGAAGCTCCGTCAACCCGTTAGGTAAAACAACACTCGTTAATTTGTTGTACGAGAACGCTTCTGCCCCAATACTAACAACAGTATTTGGAATAATTATATTTGTAAGTACATTACTACTAAATGCGCCTGAACCAATATCTGTTAGACCATTTGGCAGATCGATTGAAGCAATTGAATTGCTTTCGAATGCAGCACCTCCTATAGACAAAACTGTACTGGGAATTTTTATCGTCATTACACCAGCATTATAAAAGGCGGATGCTCCAATCTTTGTTACCGTATAACCATCGACCTTATCGGGTATATTTACATCGGCTGGACAACTATTCACCCTACCAGTGATTGTGGCGGCGTTCCCATCGACTGTATATGCCCACGAGCCATCATCGAGTGCTTGCGTAGTTGGTGAGAAGCAAAATATGAATAAAACAACTACTGAATAATAACTTGAAGATAAACGCTTGTTGGACCGAGCCATGAAGGATATCTCTCACAAAGGGCTAATGAGAATATATAACTATGCTATTCACTTACACATTAGTTTTAATGTATAAATTCACTCTTATCTTTTTTCCGCTTAGCTATGCAGCCTTGGATTTAGATTAGAAGGCTAGAAAGAATAAATCCCCCGCACTTACGCACGAGGGATTGATTTTTGGTGGAGCCTAGCGGGATCGAACCGCTGACCTCAACACTGCCAGTGTTGCGCTCTCCCAGCTGAGCTAAGGCCCCAAAAAGGAAACCGCATGATAGGGAGGAGCCTACATCAAGTCAAGGATAAATCCCCCAACGCACAGTACTTTCAGCTCAATTGCTGATAGGCTTTTTCCATCTTCTTTAGTTTCTTTTTACCAACGCCGCCTAGGACATCAATAGCATGGCGTAATCTTGCTCTGGACATGTCTGCACCGAGCAAGTTCATTGAGTCCATGACCGATATAGAGGCGCTACTGCCAGCTATTGCTATAAACAGCGGCGCTAGAAATGGCTTTAGCTTAATATTCATACCCTCAGAGACACTTTTTAGTGCCTCAAAAATAGTATCACGTTGCCAATGCTGTATAGCCTCTAGCCGCCAAAGTGAATACTGTAACACCTCTAACAAGGGTTCTTCATCGATACCGGCAGACTTCAACTGCTCAGCGGTAATCGGCAGCATACCCGACACTAGGTAGTTACCGAGGGGCGCTATGTCTGAAAGCGTCTCCATGCGCTGTTTGGCAAAGGGTAAGAAGGCCATTAAGGCATCTCGATTTAATGCCCATTCTTGAAGTCTGTCAGCAAGCTGCTCGTCAGTTAACGCCTCACGAATCCACATGCCATTGAGCCAGCTTAGTTTTTCCACATCAAACACTGGGCCGCCGAGAGAGACACGCTCAATATCAAACACTTCAAGCATCTCGGCGAGACTGAACTTTTCGCGTTCATCAGGCATAGACCAACCCATGCGCCCTAAGTAATTGAGCAACGCCTCAGGCAAGTAGCCCATACGCTGATAAAACAAAATGCTGGTGGGATTTTTGCGCTTCGATAGCTTACTTTTATCCACATTACGCAACAGTGGTAGATGACAGAAGACGGGCATCTCCCAGCCGAAATATTGATACAGCAAGATATGCTTGGGGGCAGAATTAATCCACTCTTCGCCACGAATAACGTGACTAATCTCCATGAGATGATCATCTACCACGTTTGCTAGATGATAGGTTGGCATACCATCGGCTTTTAACAGGACTTGATAATCAATCTGTGCCCAGTCAATACTAATCTCACCTCTCAACATATCATTGAAATTGCATGTTCCTTCTCTTGGTACCTTCATTCGAATGACATAAGACTCACCCTTAGCCATTCGCGATGCCACTTCATTGTCACTAAGGTGCATGTGGCGGCCGTCATAGCCAACAGGTTCCTTATTTGCAATCTGTGCCGAACGCATTTCATCCAATACCTCCGGCGAGCAAAAGCAGCGGAAGGCATGTCCGCTGTCCAATAATTGCTGAGCATATTTCTGATAGATTTCAGAACGCTCACTTTGGCGATAAGGGCCCTTGGGGCCACCATTATCTGGGCCTTCATTCCACTCTAAGCCAAGCCAGTGCAGAGCATCTAAAATAGCTTTCTCTGATTCTGGCGTGGAACGCGCTTGATCGGTATCTTCGATACGCAACAAGAACTCACCGCCCTGACTATGTGCGAATGCCATATTAAAAAGCGCGACGTAGGCAGTACCAACGTGCGGATCACCTGTTGGGGATGGGGCTATTCTTGTGCGAACCGTCATGCTTTATTCCAACTCGTTATCAATTTATATTGGAGCCAAAACTGACTCATCTGCAGACCCATTTTAAATCACAAACTACCAGTTGTCGCGACGAGATCGCAATGCGACAAAAACTTCTTTGTCCGAACACTCCAAACAATCAACTGCAGAGCGAATTATGGGGTTATCTAAGCGGAAAAAAGTATTTAGCTTTCGCTCATCACCAATGGTGGTTGTCAGGGGCTCTACTGTTGGATCTGCAGCCACCGCTCGAACCAACCAGGCCTGTGCGTCTGCATTGTCAGGCTCCATACTGAGCGTAAAGCGCAAGTTATTCTCTAGGTACTCATGCCCAGGATAAACAGTGACGGTGTCATTAAGGCTATGAAATTGATCAACAATAGTTTGATACATGACTTCCGCATCACCGCCATTGGTACAGTTGCCAACGCCAGCATTAAATAGAGTATCCCCCGTAAATACCGCTTTAGGCTGGCCTTGATCTAAAACCACAAAACAAAGATGCGCAAAGGTGTGCCCTGGCGTATTTAACACCTGCAGCTGTGCGCCCGGTTCAAGGTCAATAACCTCACCGGTTGACAGCACGCGCGTTAATCCTGGTATTTTGCCCTGTCCATTTTCGTGTGCCCAAACTTCGCAGTCATGCTCTCTGACAAGTGTCTCGTTCCCCTGAGTATGATCCCAGTGTTCATGAGTATTAATAATCGTCGTTAAGCGAAGATTGTTTTCCGCTAATAGACTGTTCACAACACCCGCCTCCCAGGGGTCAATGACCATAGCAGAGCCATTGCCAAGTTCAATAAGATAGGTAAAGTTACGCAAAAAACTTTGCGTGTATATCTGATGGATCTTCATTATGTAACCCTAGTCTTTGATTTTAGAATATCATGTGATCATCATACCTGCGGCTTTAAAATTCAAGTTATTCATAGGGCCAGCGCCTAGTTACCCTAACCTTACCTGGCTTCCAACTCTGATTAGCGCTTGAACAAACCTAATGGGATGTTTAATCTGGGCTCTCTATTTTCATATGGACGTCCCCCAATGACTCACGTCAGACGATTACTTTTACTATTACTTGTTTGTTCATTTGCCGCTCAAGCTGAGTGGACAAACCGGTACCCGAAGGTCGATGGCCAAAGACACCATATCTATCTTGAAAGCTACGAGCTGCCCATATTGTCCTCGGGACCTAAATATCCAGCACCCTCTCCCGATGGAAAGTTTCTTGCCTTTGCTTCCCACGGGTGGATTTGGGTCATGGATATAAGCACCCAAATGGCCAAGCGAGTCACTAAAGGAGAGTCTATAGACGGTCGACCTCGCTGGTCTGGAGACAGCAGCCACTTGGCATTTGTGCGCGATCACAGCATAGATTCATCGATTATCATCATAGAAC
>CAJWFB010000097.1 GCA_913031645.1 uncultured Cellvibrionales bacterium | reverse complement strand
TCAGGCTCTTTGAGCGATAAGTAATTTCGCCGACTTCATTAGCAGGCATGGTCTGTCCGTCTTCGCCGAGAATACGCACGTCGGCAGTCGGTGGTGGCTTGCCACAGGAACGAAGTTTACCCAGCGCTGGGTCATGATCTTCGGGGGGCAAAATAGTACCTGCGCCGCAGGTTTCAGTAAGACCATAGACTTGGCAGAAATCACATTTAAAAATGTCCTTTGCGGTCATTAAGACGTCTTCAGAAATAGGACTGGCGCCATACAGAAGAAAATCTAGGTTGGAGAAATCGCGATCACGAACCCCTGGAATAGAGTTCATGAATAGAATTACTGCGGGTACAAAGAAGGCATACTTGATACGATATTTCTCGAGCAAATCCAATATAACCACAGGGTCAACGTCTTTGAGAATAACATTCGTCAGTCCTTGCGCTAAGCCCACTAAGCCCACGTTAACCCCAGCAACATGGAAGATAGGCATGGCAACAATACTTGCTTCACCTTCGTCCCAGTCCCCCCAGCCACCATTAGCGGCTTGATCGAGAACATCGAGATAGTTGCCATTGGTCAACTGCACACCCTTTGGATGGCCGGTAGTACCACTGGTATAAAGTTGCAATGCGTCATCCTCTAAGGCGATGGGTAGCATTGGGTCAGTTGCGTCCTGAGCGTCACGCCACTCTGTATAGGCAGGCCATTCATTGTGGCCGCCATCAATGGCGATAAACTGACGAATTTCACCAATAGATGGCATCACTTGTGCAATCACATCATAAAATTCAGCGCCGACGAATAATATATCGATACAGGCATTATTCAGGATGTAGGCAATTTCGGGCGCTGCTAGCCGCCAATTGACGCCTGCAATCACGACGTTAGCTTTTGCGGTTCCCGCCATTACTTCGAAATAGTAGTCGCTGTTTTTGCCAATATAGCCAATGCGTGTGCCTGGCGCGCAATCCGCTTTTATTAGGCCATTGGCAACCTGATTAGCCATATGGTCAAGCTCTGAGTAGGTGGTTTCACGGCCTTCAAAGATTTGCGCAGTGCGATGTCCATTTATTTTTGCTTGGTAACGGCTAATATCAGCAACACAGTTGAGTTGATCTAGTGCAATCATAGTTTCTTGCCCTCTATACTATTTTCTGTCTTTTAGTTAAATTCTCCCGTTAGTTTACTGACACGAGAAGAGGGCGCAACAAAATTCGTATCCAGGTGCGGGATATTAATCATTGTTATAAAGGGAAAATAATGATGAGTATAAAAAACCAAACATTGTTAAACTTAACCCAAACCGAATGGCCTCCCGTATTTGGATATACTGCTTACGCTGTCACGACCTTGCGCATAGGCAGAGGTAAAAAATACCAGCTAGAGAGCGGGCATTATTCGTTATTGAAAAAACAAAAGAGGAAGAACCATGTCAATGATTGTCAACCGTCGAGATCTCGACTTCGTGCTTTATGAAACCCTAGGGTTAGACAAAATTCTCGAGTCAGAGCGTTACGCTGACTATGATCGTGAATCTCTCGACGCCATGTTAGACCTCTGTCAGACGATTGCTGAAGACCAGTTTTTAACCTGTGCGTCTAAGCTAGACGCGAATGAGCCTCAATTTGTCGATGGACAAGTTGAAACGATCTCGGAGCTCAAAGAGGCTATTGCGGCTTATCAGGAAGCCGGTTTGTGTGCCACCGCCTACGATGCGGATATTGGCGGTTTACAGCTGCCATGGATGATGGACCAAGCGCTCAACGGAATGTTTGTGTGCGCTAATAATCCTGCCCATATTTACCTGTTTCTGACTCAGGGCGTCACTAACATGCTCAATGTTTGTGGGTCTGACGAACTCAAGGCTAAATATTTACCCAATCTTGTAGATGGCAAGTGGTTTGGGACCATGTGTTTGTCCGAGCCACAAGCTGGGTCTTCGCTTGCAGATATACGCACCAAAGCAGAGCCAAAACCTGATGGCTCCTACGCCCTTAGCGGTACTAAAATGTGGATATCTGGTGGCGAGCAGGATATTACGGAGAATATTATTCATATGGTGTTGGCAAAAATTCCTGGTTCACCTCCGGGTGTTAAAGGAATTTCTCTGTTTTTGGTGCCCAAAAATCAGGTGAATGATGATGGAAGTATTGGGGACTCTAACAACATAGCGCTGGCGGGTTTGAATCACAAGATGGGCTGTCGCGGGGCGACTAACTGTTTGCTCAACTTTGGTGAGTCTGGTGAGTCAATTGGCTATCTGGTCGGAGAGGCGAATCAGGGTCTGGCTAATATGTTTCACATGATGAACGAGGCGCGCATTTCAGTCGGCATGTCAGCTGTGATGAGTGCACTTGGTGGCTACTTATATTCGTTGGATTATGCCCGAAATCGACCTCAAGGGCGGCCATTGGTTAATCGCAATCCCGAAGATCCACAAGTGATGATCAGTGAGCACGCGGATATTAAGCGCATGCTAATGACTCAGAAAGCCTTTGTTGAGGGCGCGCAGACCCTGATGTATTACTGTGCCGAGTTAATTGATACTAACAAAGTTTCTAATGACCATGCCAGCAACCAGCGGCGTGATTTACTGCTCGATTTGTTGACGCCCATTTGTAAATCTTGGCCCTCAGAGTTCTGTCTTGAGGCAAATAAGTTGGCGATACAGGTATTGGGCGGCTATGGCTATACCCGTGAGTATCCCGTTGAGCGTCTTTACCGAGATAACCGTTTAAACCATATCCATGAAGGGACTTGGGGTATTCAGGGCATTGATATCCTCGGTCGCAAGGTGCGCATGCACAATGGTGCGGCAGTGGCGATTCTTCGCGAAGAGATGCAAGTATCCATGGATTCGGCAGCAGCGCATTCTGAACTCGCTGTCTTTTGCGATCTACTCAACGAATACTTAACCCTTACAGAAGAAACCATCGCTACTGTTGGGCAAGCTAGCGATCCTTCCTTGGCGCTTGCCAATGCGACTATTTTCTTAGATGCCATGGGGCACTTAGTGATTGCATGGATGTGGCTGAAACAAGCGGTTGCAGCGGTAGAAGGAAAGCAGAGGGGTAACAGTGGAGACAATGCGTTTTACGATGGAAAGATTGCTGCCATGCAGTTTTTCTTTCGTTACGAACTGCCTAAAATTAGGCCAAACCTTTCTTTAGTGGCTGATCTTGATAGTACTTGTTATGACCTTACCGCAGATCAGTTTCTTGGCGTGTAATGTGTCTGATTAATGATTTAGGCCCTGCTTTGCGAGGCCTCAACCCGTTCTCTTATAGATGAATACAGATACTTTTAGTTAAACCGTCTTCTCTAAATAGCATTAATGGCGAACGCTAAGATACTGATCTTCCAGCCAGTCCAAAAATTCAAGAACCGGCCCGCTTCGTAATACGGGATGATTTTCGGTGGTGAGATAGACTAATGAGTCATTCTTTTAGGTTTACACTGGTCTCGGTAAACTAGACACTTGCCGAAATTTACATGTAATCTGATTTGTACAATACCGTTATTATTTGAGGATAGCACGAATGTCTGCATATAAAGCCCCAGTCCAAGAGTTTTCTTTCATCCTTGAAGAGCTCATTGGCTATGAGGAACATAGTCAATTGCCGGGTTACCAAGACGTTGGCCTGGATATGCTTAACGCCATCTTACCGGAAGCGGCAAAGTTTTTTGAACAGGTGGTCGCGCCGACAAACCTTATTGCCGATGGACAAAAGACGCACATCGAGAATGGTGAGGTAGTCACGGCACCCATCTTGGACGGCATCAATGCACAGATGGTGGAGGCAGGTTGGAGTGGCTTGAGTGGGTCAACCGATTACGACGGTTCAGGCTTTCCCGGGGTGGTTGATGTGGCAGTTCAAGAGATGTTGCAATCCGCTAACATGGGCTTGAGTTTATTGCCTATGCTCACTCGTGGGGTTATTCATGCCCTTCACCTGTATGGTTCAGAGGATCAAAAGAATATCTATCTGGCCAACCTGACCAGTGGAGCCTGGTCTGGGACGATGAATTTGACTGAGCCTCAGGCGGGTTCAGATCTGTCAGCGGTTCAATGTAAGGCTGTGCCAGATGGCGACCATTACCTAATCTCTGGGCAAAAGATCTATATTACCTGGGGTGACCATCAGCAGACAGATAATATAATCCATCTCGTTTTGGCAAGACTGCCCGGCGCTCCGGCCGGCAACCATGGTATTTCACTATTTTTGGTACCCAAATTTCTGGTCAATGTCGATGGAGCTCCCGGTAAGCGTAACGATGTGTATGCGGTGGGTGTTGAACATAAGTTAGGTATTCACTGCAGCCCCACATGCACCATGGCTTACGGTGACAATGGCGGGGCGGTTGGTTATCTCGTCGGGCCTGAAAATCAGGGCCTAATGTGTATGTTCAGCATGATGAACAATGCCAGACTCTCAGTGGGGCATCAGGGTGTCGCTATTGGTGAGCGCGCCTATCAGCAAGCTGTTGGTTATGCCGCTGACCGAGTGCAAGGAAAAGTTCAAGGGGTCGAAGGACGAGCGCCCATTATCCATCATGGTGATGTGAAGCGCATGTTGTTACAAATGAGAGGCCTGACCGAAGCGGGTAGAGCGCTGTCATTTTATACAATCGCAGCAGAAGATCGAAGTCATCATTCCGTTGAACCTGACTCGCAGCAGCACAACCAAAGGTTAGTTGAGATTTTAACGCCGTTGGTCAAAGGATGGTGCACAGAAGTCTCTATGGAGGTTACATCGCTTGGTGTTCAGGTGCATGGCGGCATGGGCTTTGTAGAAGAGACTGGTGCAGCTCAGCATATGCGTGATGCGCGAATTTTACCCATTTATGAAGGCACTAATGGCATTCAGGCTTTGGATTTTATCGGCCGGAAATGCCTGCGTGATGGCGGCGAGGGGTTAACTGACTTACTTGCTGAAATGTTGGCTATGGCTGAGTCTACTTGTTCTGACTGCAGCAGCATTAAAGCCCTTTTGACGGCGTTGAGAGTAGCTGTAGGGCAATGCCAGGATGCGCTGGACCAGGTGTTGGCAAATCCCAGTAACTCGCAGTATATGGCCTACAACTTTATGATGTTATTTGGGAATTCGGTCGGTTATTGGTTACTGGTTAGATTGGCAATTGCCGCAAAATCACGTATCGAACAGGGTAGTAAGGACCGGTTTTATCAACAAAAAATTGCTACAGCAGAGTTCTTTGCCTCTCAGCTATTAACGCGGAACGCCGGGTATTTAGGCGCTATTATTGCGGATACGGGGAGCTACGATGACTTTGTGGTTGAGGATTTTTATCGCAGTTAAAATTGATGGAGTAGCCCAAGTCGTCTTCGGCTACTCCATTCTTTAAAATCACATGCAGGCCATGCCTTCCATCGCTGTCTCTTTCATACCTTTCTCTTTCATATTTCCCAT
>CAJWFB010000096.1 GCA_913031645.1 uncultured Cellvibrionales bacterium | reverse complement strand
TCAGTGTTTTTGGCGCAAAAACCAGAATTTCTCGAGTTACTTGGCTTCAAAGACTTCTGGTTTGACGAGCCTACTCAGACCTATCACTGCACTTTTGAACCATCGGTAGCGCTAACTCACTCCAATGGGACTATCGTTCAGGGAGGGTTTATCGCCGGTATGCTGGATTCGGCCATGGCGCAATATATTCTGCATGCCCATGACTTTATGGTGAATCCACTGACTCTAAAATTAGATATTAGCTACCTTCTATCCTGTCGGCCAGCACCAGTAGAACTTCGTGCAAAGGTGCTTAAAATGGGCAAAACTATCGCCTTTACCAGTGCCGAGATGTTTCAAGACGACAAGCTCATTGCGACCGCCTCAGCTACGAACAAACTGGTTAAAATTAAAGTATAATACTGTTTATTTTCAATGTTTTATAAAATTAAATTCAAGTAAATAGTTATATTTTTTAAATCAAACTAAACGCTACAAAAGTATTGGAGCATGATCTTTTGGCACTAAATATCAACCGAATGGCACCAATTAAAAAGACCTATAATTATCCGACCTATAAGGTTGAGACATCGAATAAAGGGGAATCAAAAAATGGTCAACACTCAAGTAAACCAACATACCGCTAGCGAAAGCGCTGAACTGGCTGATTTTCGCAAAGGTGTGATTGACTGGATCAAACACAATACTCCGGCTGACCCAGGCTTTTTACTGCCACAAACCTTTATGGAAGTCGGCTCAGAACAAGCTTTAGAGTTTCTCCGAGAATGGCAACATAAGGTTTGGTCGTCTGGGTATTTGGGTATGGCATGGCCTAAACAATATGGCGGTGGCGGTATGCCACGTATTTATCAGCAGATTGCCGACGAGGAAATGAAGCGCGCCCGCGTACCCATCTGCTTTAACATGATAGGTCTAGGCTGGGCTGGGCCGCTCATTATTGATACCGGCACAGACTTTGAAAAAGAAACCTACCTCAAGGGTATTCTCACTGGCGAAGACATCTGGTGTCAGGGCTTCTCCGAACCCAATCACGGCTCTGATTTGGGGAGCATCCAGACGCGAGCTGAGCGCGATGGTGATGAATATATCATCAACGGCAGCAAAATCTGGACGACCATGGGTAACTACGCCAAGTATATGATTTTACTGGCTCGCACCGACTCTCAGGCCGAGCGCCGCTACAACGGCCTGTCATTCTTCCTCTCTCCCATGCACGCAGCAGGCATAACAACCTCCCCTATCCAAAAACTAACCGGGGATTACGGCTTCACAGAAACGTTCTTCACCGACGCCCGCATTCCTGCCCGATGCCTTATGGGTGAGGAAGGCCATGGCTGGCGCATTGCCATGCAAACACTGCAGTACGAACGTGGCGCCGAAGCTGGCGCTGCCGGCGGTGTGTCCATTCTCTCTACCGTAATGAACGACTTGCTACGCATAGCCAAAGACGTAGAGCGAGATGGTAAGCCACTCATGGAAGACCCTGTCACGCGTGACAATCTAGTGAAATTTTTAATTGAAGAACAGGCGCTATATCTGGCTGAAAATCGCGTCAAAATACCGGCACTATGCGCGGACTATCCCAATTCGCTCGCCTTATCTACCAAGCTTCGTGGCACAGAGTTCTTCCGACGCATGCGGCAATACTCGTTAACCCTGCAAGGTGCATCAAGCGCACTGTATGTGGGGGACGAAGACGCGATTGAAGGTGGTTTTTGGCAGCGCGCCTACATGAATAATTTCTCTACCACCATTGGCGGCGGCACCAGCCAAATTCAAGCAAATATTGTCGGCGAGCATGTGCTCGGCCTACCTAAGGACTAGAGGAACTCATCATGACAAGAACAGCAAATCTATCAATCGAGTTCAGTGAAGAACAAGCGATGATCCTGGACAGTGCCAACGCCTTCTGCCGAGACAACTCCGATAATAGCGCTGTGCGCGCCCTACTTAAGAGCGACACTGGCTTCAACCCTGAAGTGTGGAGCCAAATGGTCGCGCTTGGTTGGACCGGATTGGCCCTACCTGAGGAACATGGCGGCTCTGAAATGGGCATTGGTGCCACCATTCCGCTGGTTGAAAGTATGGGTCGACATATTTTGAGCACCCCTTTCATATCGTCAACTATTACCGCACAGGCCATTATCCGCGGTGGAAACGCTATCCAGCAGGCCAAATGGCTGCCCGGCATGGCTGAAGGTTCGATTGGTACTATGGCGTTGTTAGACAATGAAGATTGGGGAGCCACTGGGACCCGCTGCACACTCACCGCTAAGGGCGATAGCTTTGAGCTACGAGGCAAAAAGTTATTGGTCAATGATGCCGCGGTGGCTGACTTTTTCCTAGTGCTGGCTAAGTATGAGGGTGATCTGAAGCTCGTAGTGGTTGAGGCCGCTCAGCTAGCCAGCGACGCAATCAGTAACAAAACACTGGTTGATGAGACCAAACGCGCCGCTAACGTAGATTTTAGTGGAGTGACAGTCTCTGCAGAGGCCCTACTTACCAAGGGCGCTGAAGCACTGCCGGATGTTAGGCTTATTGGCGCCCTATTAATCGCCGCAGAGGCCACTGGCTGCGCCGCTGCAGCACTTGACACTGTGGTTGACTACCTGACAACGCGCAAGCAATTTGGCCGTCTTATCGGCTCTTATCAGTCGCTTAAGCACCCGACGGTAGAAATGCTTATTCAAATGGATTCAGCGAGAACCTTTATCTACCACGCAGCCACCCTCATTGGTGATGGCCAGCTGGATAAAGATACTGAGATTGCCTGTAGAATGGCCAAGGTGCAAGCCGCAGAAGCACTGTCTTTTGCCGGTGATCGTTCTGTACAGTTTCATGGCGGAATGGGTTTTACCTATGACTGCGATGCCATGCTGTACATTCGCCGAGCGCAGTGGTCACAACATCAATACGGCGACCCTCAACATCATCGAAAAATATTAGCCGCCTTACTTTTAGACTAAATTTATCGGCTAAGAAAATCGCAGCTAGATTGTTTGAGCCCAACCGTATTTTTGGAGACCGAGGTGCATGAGAGATAAAAGAGTTAGTTTTGATTGTGATATAGTAAAAAAATAGCGATATCACCGCACTCACCCAGCAATTACAAGGACGGCTGCACATGAGAATTTTCTTATCAAGTTTCTTTTATGTAATGTTTTTAATTGCACCTGTTCAGTCATTTGCTGACTCTTTCAAGTTAAACAAAGGCGACACACCGCCTGATTATCTCGGCTACGATTCAAACGGAAAGAAAGTATGGGTAAGGGACCACAAGGGTAAAATTGTTGTTGTAACTTTTTGGGCTACCTGGTGCCCTCCGTGCCTAAAAGAACTCCCCGTGCTAGAGCGCCTTCAGCGCCGCCTGGGACCAGACGTAATTAAAGTAGTTGCGGTAAACTATAAAGAAAGCAAACGGAAATTTCGTCTAATAAAAAAAGCCTTCACTGACTCGCCCATCACTTTAACTCATGATAAGAAAAACAGCATAGGTAAAAAGTATGGCGTGGACGCTATCCCTCATCTCATTATCATAGGCAAAGATGGCAAGATCTCCTACCAAGCACGAGGCTATGGCGAAGGCTCCATTGATATGTTGGTTGAGATAATCAACCAACATCTGCAAACGTGAGCAGTCCATAGGATCAGTCCGAGAGTGGCTTTGCAGAGGTGTTCACAAAATTTGATGGCAAGATGCTTAGTGTTGACGAAGACTCCATGCTACTAATGAGAGAATGGCAGGATACACGGTCGGTTATTATCGAATTTCCCACAGAGAAAAGTGCACTAGCGTGGATGACCTCTGGTGAGTACCAAGCGATAGCTAAGCATCACGATGCCGGTAGCACGGCCAACTCTATATTGGTTAAGGGCTTTGGATAGTATTGACTGAACAGGCATTGAGCATGAGCGCACTGAAGGTATCACCCCTCAACAAAATTGCCTATGGATTTGGCTCGGTAGCCTTTGGCATCAAGGGCAATGGCTTTGATTACTTTTTTCTGCTGTTTTATAGCCAGGTCATGGGCGTCGATGCTTACCTTGTGGGCTTAGCGCTGTTAATCTCCCTGATGGTCGATGCCTTTAGCGACCCGCTCATTGGCTATTTCTCCGATAACACGCACCATCGATGGGGTCGCAGACATCCGTTCATGTATGCCGCCGCTATTCCGGTAGCAGTGGCCTACTTTTTTGTTTGGAACCCTCCAGCCAGCTTGAGCGGCAATGATCTATTCCCCTATATTTTAGTGCTGGCTATTACAGTTCGCACCATGGTTACTCTCTATGAGATTCCCAACTCTGCACTCGTTGCTGAAATGACCGACGACTACGATGAACGCACCAGTATCTTGAGTTATCGGTTCTTCTTCGGCTGGGCTGGCGGCACGCTGATGGGCTTCTACGCCCTGACTTATTTATTAGTACCCACCGAAACCATTAGCAATGGGCTATTTAACCTTCAAGGCTTTGGGCAGATGGGACTGATTGCATCAATCGTGATTTTTGTCGCCATCATGGTGTCCTCTATGGGCACTCATAGCTTTATTCCCAATCTTAAGGCCCCACCAGCCAAGACCAAACTATCTCTGTCGCGCATCTACAGGGAGATCTTCGAAACCCTCTGGAATCGCTCGTTTGCCGCACTTTTTGCCGCCGCTTTGTTTGGCGCAATTGGTACCGGTGTGGCTACTGGACTCTCACACTACATCAACTCATTTTTCTGGGGTTTTTCCACCGTTCAGCTGGGGCAAATTTCACTGTCAGTGGTGCTCTCGGCCATTATTGCCTTGATCATCTCGCCTGTTATTTCTAGACGGTTTGGTAAAAAGCGCGCGGCCATTATTGTCGGTCTTCTGGCCTTTACCATTTTGCCAGCAACCATTGCATTGCGGCTGCTTGGGCTAATGCCCGAAAATGGAGATCCACTGCTATTTCCGTTGATCTTAGTCATTACTGTTGTCGATGTGAGTTTAATTATCGCCTACCAAACTCTGGCAACATCGATGATTGCCGATTTGGTCGAGCTCAGCGAAGTGAACACGGGTCGGCGCTCTGAAGGGATATTTTTCGCTTCAATGACTTTTGTTAAAAAGTTTGTGCAAGGCTTTGGGGTAGTCATGGCCACCACCATATTAACCATTGTCAGTTTCCCAGTCGGCGTGACCCCCAATGATGTGCCACCAGATGCCCTATTCCGCTTGGGTACACTCTATGTGCCCACTGTTGTCACCGTGTGGATGTTGATGATTCTATGTATTTCTTATTACCAAATAGATCGCAAAAAGCATAACGCCAACCTCAATGTTCTCAGGCGTGGTGATGCTCGTTAATCGGCAGCTAGAGCCATTGCCTGTTGGCGCAACGGAAACTTTTGCACTTTGCCTGTGGATGTTTTGACAATCGCTTGAAAAACAAACCGCTTGGGCACTTTAAAACTGGCCAAATGCTGTTTGCACCAAAGGGTTAAATCATCTGCGGTTAGCCCCGTATTATCGGTTAACTCAACAAAGGCACAGGGTGTCTCACCCCATTTC
>CAJWFB010000095.1 GCA_913031645.1 uncultured Cellvibrionales bacterium | reverse complement strand
GCGGAGAAAAATTTATCTGTTCAGGCCCTAACACATTATTAATCCTGCAAAATCTTTGGCGTAGCTCAATATTAGGGGAATCGAATCCAGCTGTCGCGATCCTGGCCCCGTGACATTTTCTCCTGCGCTGCATCGGTAAAGATAAGATCGCGGATATCCTCAGGATCTGGCAGTTTCAGCTTTCTACCGGAGTACATCCAATTAGGATTACTGCGCTTAAATGCATGTGGATTAGTATGGACAATGGCGCGCTTTAACATAGAGGTCCTGACGGGCAAATTAGGCAAATAATCAATGATAATCTGATCCAGAGTATCACCATATTGTGTTTTATAGTGCGTAGCTTTGTCTTCCTTCTTATTAAGTGAATCAATCTGGATGTTTTCGACATCCGACATTAATTGGGCCAAAGCCTTTTCGGCACTTTGATCCATAGCCATAGCCATAGCGCTCATGCTAAATGACAGCAGAATCCCGACTGCGCATGAGAAGTAAATATTTGGTCTAACGCCTGTCATATCTGTTCCTTTATCGTCACTTAATGAACCCTTTTAAAAATGAATGGCGACGCTACTGCTTATATTGCCCAAGCCCTGTGGCTTTGGCCCTGCCATATGCCGTAATATCGCCGTGCGATCAGTCATTGACTCCACTTCGGCCAAACCAAGCTCGGCCAGACCCGACAGACTAAGCGCTTGAGTCAAAATATTGGCATTAGTGCTGATCAAAAACTGATCACCTAAATGAATACCCGCTAGGCTTCCGGCATATATTTTAAATTTATTGGCATGTCCAGCAAAAATATTTAATGCGTAATGTTCAGTCTGACAGTCTATCGCCTGTGTAACGTCCTTAATGAGCTCCTGGTTAATCGCTGCAATCTGGTACTTAACCGAGTCTGGAATCGCGTCTTTTTTGTATCCTCGACCTACACGTGGATAATCAAGTGGCGTGGTCTTTTTCCAGATTGGAGCTCCAGTCACACGTTTGACTAACGACAGTTCGTACTCCAGTTTCTGCCTAGGCCATGGTTGATTCAGTTCAATCCCTGGTAAGTGAGGATTACCCCAAACTAAAAAGTCATATGATGCGTTCATTCCGGCCATAAACAAGTCTTTTTTATATGGCTTTGCAACACGGATACTAATGTCGAATCGATAGTTTGATTGGTCAGACGGCTGCGCAGACATATACCTATCGTATTCTGACTGGTATTTAACATCAGCGGCAGACTGCCAATCTGGAGAGGCAGCCAACAATTCTAATAGAGTTTGTTCTGAATGGTTAAGTAGTTCACTGACATAATGATCACCAACACGATAATCGCCGCCACTGTATGAAGTATCCATGACCATTCTCACTAACGCTTGACGACGAATATCTGGGCGTGACCCAGGGCATTCTAGATTTGCAAAAATATTCGCGTCTATCGAAGCCGTATCAATGCCTGCCTCATCCAAATAGGCCAAAACTCGCACTCCACGTATATCTGCACTGCTAGACATAATCGATGTCTCATGCAAGACACCGTCGCCATCCAAATAGGCCGAGCTGCCCAGACGCACTTCAGATTGTAATGCCAAGTCAACCAAGCGTTGCTTGACTATCTCCAGCTTAGCCTCTGCTGCCAGTTGCTCTGTAACTGCACTATTTGTCCAGAGCAGAGACATAAACAGCACATACCAAATGCGTTTAGCCGCAGTTAGAAACAACGACTTTACATAATGACTATCTCTTATCCGTACCTTTTCAAGGAACATAGCTGCTTTGCCTGTAGAGTTTATACTTTTTTACTCAGCGAAATAGCCTATTCATCCTCTTTGAGACGCCATCGTCGCTAAGTAAAGCTTTCGTAAATCATTGACAATGTCGTTGCTCAGAGAGAGTTTGGTCTCGTAGGTATCATCACCAACTGGTGCAATACTGACTAATTTAGCGCCATAAATGACACCCTGAACTCTCGCGTTAAAACTATCACTCTGTACGACCATCTCAGCTACAGTTGTGTTTGCGTCCAGATACTGGCCGTAGACCTGCTCCATCAATGATCTGTATGCATCTAGCTTGGATGCTCTAATGGAGAGAAGTCGCTGATGCGCTGCATTATCTGATTTTTGAACACTAATGACCGCATACCCTGTGGCCAGAAAGTTTTGCTTTTTGTCTACAACTGATTTAACCACAGCGGCATTATAAGCCTCCATGTTAGTTGCACAGCCACTCAAAATCAGACTCCCTAATACTGCAATAGTGATAAAAAGTGCTCGCTTATGCAGACTGCGGCGATAGTGAATTTCTAATTTACTGCTCTTTTTACGGTATGACATGGCTGATCCAGTTCTATTGATATGTTAGCTGTGATGGCTTGAATTACAGTTTTGTGCTTCCGCTCTTTCTTAGTATCGGCATTAAACGCAAACCCTTGAATAGAAATCTAAGATAAGACAACAAATAGCTTCCTTGCAGGCCCGGGAGCATAGCGCTGGTCAATGCATCAATGAATATCTGGCATACATATTGCACACTCATAGTTATGAAAAAAAAGACTTTCCGATCTTTAGAAGGTTTTTTATAAGTAACTGAATTTATTAAGGTTTATTTAAATGGCAAATGCAATGCTGTCGAACATACGTCAGGATATGTCAAAAATCGAACTATCTGGGCTAGGGATTCCAGTCATAGTTCTATTGATTATTTCGATGCTAGTGCTACCCCTGCCCTCATTTTTGCTCGACTTTCTTTTTACCTTCAATATTTTATTGGGTGTGGTCATTATCATGATCGCGATTAACAGCTCCAAGCCCCTTGATTTCTCTGCCTTCCCCGCCATTTTGTTGCTTGCGACTATGCTTAGACTTGGGCTAAATGTCGCATCGACTAGACTTGTTCTTGTTAGAGGCCATGAAGGTCCAGACGCCGCTGGAAAAGTTATCGAGGCATTCGGAGAGTTTGTCATTGGCGGGAATTATCTAGTCGGATTTATTATTTTTTCCATCTTAATGATCATTAACTTTATCGTTGTTACCAAGGGTGCTGGAAGGGTCTCAGAGGTAATCGCTCGCTTTACTTTGGACGCTATGCCGGGCAAACAAATGGCGATTGATGCCGACCTCAATGCCGGAGTGATAGACCAGGAAACTGCAAAATTTCGACGCGAAGAGATCTCACAAGAATCTGACTTTTTTGGATCCATGGACGGTGCATCTAAGTTCGTTCGTGGTGATGCCATCGCGGGACTTTTAATCTTACTGATTAATATTATTGGCGGCCTGGTCATTGGTATTTCTCAACATGGGCTCAGCTTTACTGAAGCAGGAAAAATCTATGCACTGCTGACTATTGGTGATGGTCTGGTTGCACAGATTCCTACTCTTCTTTTGTCGCTTGCGACAGCCATTATTGTGACACGGGTAACAACCGCTGAATCAATGACTATTCAAGCAAAAACTCAGCTGAGCAACCCGTTGGCGCTTATAGTAGCAGGTGGAATCCTCGTTTTGCTCGGCTTAGTTCCTGGTATGCCGTCATTAATATTTTTATCCCTAGGTTTGGCCGCTGGCGCAGTCGGCTACCGGATGTCAAAAACAATCAATCGGCAGCAATTTTTAGCTAATAGCCCTGACTCGCAAGCCATTACCAGCCCAGATCCTCTCAAGGAGGAACTAAATTGGGATGATGTAGATCAAGTTGATCTGGTTGGGTTAGATATAGGTTATGGCCTTATCCCCCTGGTCAATCCTGAAACTGGCGGCCAACTTTTACCTCGGGTTAAAGGTGTACGCAAAAAGCTTTCTGCAGAGTTAGGATTCCTGATCCAGCCGATACGTATTCGGGATAATCTTGATCTAGAGCCTGATGTTTATAACATCGTTATGAATGGAGTAGTCAGGGGTAAAGGTGAAATAAAAGTAGGACAGGAGCTTGCTATCAACCCCGGTCAAGTTCACGGCTCTCTTGAGGGCACGCCCACTAAAGAGCCGGCATTTGGTCTGGATGCAATTTGGATTGATCCTGCTCAGCGTGACTATGCTAGAACTCTTGGCTATACAGTTGTAGACCCGGCAACAGCTATCGCTACGCATCTGAACACACTGTTACGGAAAAACTCTTCTGAATTACTAAGCCATGATGAAACACAGCAATTACTTGATAAGGTCGCTGAGCGATCACCTAAGCTGGTTGAAGATTTAGTCCCAGGAAAGCTTCCTCTTGCAACAATTACTAAAGTTCTGCAAAACATTCTAGATGAATCAGTCTCTGTTAGAGATATGCGAACAATTATTGAAGTTTTATCAACGGAAAGCAGCAAAACTCTCGACATCGACGATTTAACGGCCGCCGTTAGACCGCGACTCGGCCGTATGATTGTTCAAAATTTAGTGGACATTAATGATAGTCTGCCTGTTATGACACTTAATCCTTCACTAGAGCAGATATTGCACAATGTACTGCAGCAGAATAGTTCTAACCAGGGGCTAGTAATAGAACCAAAACTCGCTGAGGGCTTATTTAAAGCGTTAGCTGAAAGCTCTACAGAGGTGGAAAACCAAGGGCAAGCTGCAGTGTTAGTAGTCTCTCCAGCCATACGCCCATGGCTTGCAAAATTTATTAGGCATCGCCTTAGTGAACTCACCGTTTTGTCATATAGCGAAATCCCAGATGATCAGGCGGTCAACGTGGTCGCAACGGTCGATGTCGATACAACGGTTTAATTGAAGGAAATAGCAGTATGGAACTACAACGTATATTAGCCAAAGACTCACGCACAGCCATGGAGCAAGTTCATACTCTTTATGGCAAGGATGCTCTGGTTGTCTCCAATAAACGCGCAAGAGATAAAACTGAGTTAATTGTTGCGGTAGATTTAGCGTATGACTCTGAATCTGTCTTTAATGAGATGCAGGTGAAGAGCGAGAATCAGAATAATGAACCGACCAAAAATAGCTCTAATTTTGATCAAGTTATGGAATCAAAAATATTTAAAACTTCCCAGGATAAGGATCTAGAGGGACAAATGCTACATTTTGGATCAGCATTCTCTGAATCTTCAAAGCTCGAAATTGATTTAGCTGCTGAAGAACGAGAGAAACTCAAGTCTAGAGAAATAGTTGATCTTGTGAAGCAAGAGTTAGCGGTGATGCGGAGAGAATTTAAGTTATCTCAACAGCTCGAAGCTTGGACAGGCACTCATGCTGTTGCTCAGGAAATGCGGCCCCTGATAGAGGCGCTCAATGATACGGGAATGCCAATCCCACTCCGCACTCTGGTGACAGACATTATTAATCAACACGATAACATGGCGGATGTATTGGACAGCATCACAGAAGCTCTCGGACAAAACCTTGAGCATGCTGAAGTGTTAAATGAGATGGACGGTCTACATATTATTGCGGGCAGTTCAGGGTCAGGCAAAACTCTGATGGCCACAAGGATCGCTCGACAAAAGGCCATTGAATATGGCGAACATGCTGTCGCTATCATTAGCTTCAGCGACCCTCGTTTTGGTGCATGGAGTCAGTCGTTATTGCTTAGCACTCAAGCTGGCGTTGAGGTATATCGCGCCAACTCTTTGGATGCTCTTGATCAATTATTAATCGAACTTGATGACCGAA
>CAJWFB010000094.1 GCA_913031645.1 uncultured Cellvibrionales bacterium | reverse complement strand
CGGATTTTAGGATTTTGCCAGGATTTAAAGCGTGAATTGGGACGCTTTTCTTTTGGAACTGTGAACTGGTCCACCTTATTGGTGTTTATTGATCCACTTTAAGAGCGTATATTTTGAATTAGATTGTTAGGGGGACAAGGATGCTTACTCTATTAGTAAAAGTTATAAAGGCGCTCAATTCAGATTACAGTCCTGCACAAATTGCTTTGGCGGTATGCCTTGGTATGATTGTAGGATTTCCCCCTTTGGGATCTAGCCACAACGCTATTATATTGCTGTTTGTGCTTATGCTGAGGGTTAATTTAGGTGTTTTCGTAGTAAGTTTGGGTCTGTTTTCTGGGTTGGCATATCTTGTTGACCCCCTCAGTGAATCATTCGGTTTTTGGTTGTTACATTTAACAGCCCTCGAAGGCTTGTGGACCTCTTTATATCAGGTGAGTGTCTGGCGATTACTTGAGTACAACAACAGTTTGGTAATAGGCAGTTTTGTCGTCGCGATGTTACTGACTCCGTTGGTTTTTTTAGGCACCAAGGTATTGGTGGTGCAGTATCGCGAACAAGTGATGACCTGGGTACAAAAAAGTCGTTTTAGCGTCTGGGTCAGAAGTGGCAAGGTTTTCAGTGCCTACCAAAGAATTCAGGGATAGGAGAAATTATGACTAATTGGATAAGGTCATGGGGTATCGTATTGTTTGCTATGGCCACGCTTATTTGGTTGCTTTCCGTGGATTGGCTGGTCAAACGTGCCATTGTTACTTATGGCACTGAGCTTAATGGCGCGCAGGTGGAGCTGGAGTCTGCAGATTTAAGTCTGTGGCCAGCAGGACTTGAGTTAACTAACCTTCAGGTTACCGATGCTTATCATCCGATGTTCAACAGCTTCGAGGCGTCTAAGATTAGTGCGACACTAGATTCTGCATTGTTGTTGCGTCGGCAAGTGATCGTTGAGCAGTTAGATGTTATCGGCGTGCGAATGAATAGCCCACGAGTTCGCTCGGGGGCCACCAATGATCAACCGATTGCAGCTAACGCTGGTTTTGATTTTGGCGGCCTTATCCCTGATTTGTCACTCCCAGATATGGACACATTGGTGGCTGAGGCACAGCAACAGGTTAGCGCTGAAGTCGCTGAAATTGAGAAAGAGATAGATGATATTGAGGAACGCTGGCGCAGTAATATTAAGCAGGTGCCCAGCAAAGATAAGGTTGCTGAATACCGTGCTCGATGGGACCAACTCAGCAATGCCAGTTTTATGGAAAAGATGCTTGGTGCAAAAGAACTTAAGAGTGACGTAAGTGGCGATTTGAAGTTGATTAGGTCCTTTAATCAGCAGTTAAAGAGTGATCGCAGTCTCATTTCTACGCAAATTACTCGGGCGAAACGTTTACCTAATGCCCAGTTAGATCGGACGATGCAGGCTGTCGGTCTGTCGACTGAAAATATCGCCTTTGTGCGGGCTATTACCGGTGACCAAGTTGATCAATGGGTGACTAGGGCAAAGACCTTTAGTGAGTCATTATCGAGCAATACTGTGGTTCAGGCACCCAGTCGAGGTCATGGGCGCTGGGTGACTTTTGCGGAGGATAATCCACTGCCGCAAGTATTAATTCGTCGAGGCCAGTTTAATGGTGCACTGCAGTTGGCGGCCAGTAATATGGCAGTGGATGGTAAATTTTCAAACATTGCCTATCCACTTGAAGGTTATAGTCAGCCGGCTGCAGTGATTATAAACGCTAGGGATGACGGAAATGCCAGTCTTTTGTTTGAGGCCAATATTGACCACAGGCAAGCAGACTTTTCTGATGGTTTTAATCTTGAGCTAATGAATCTTCCGATCCAAGATGTGTCCCTTTCTGCAGGTGTCGAGAACTCCCTCTTGCTGGAAGCCGCGAGCTTAAACTTTATTGCTAGTGGCCACGCTTCCCCAGATACTGTTTTGGCCAATGTGGTTGCTAAGCTTTCCGATCCAAGGCTAACTGCAGATGCAGATCTAGCTACCAAGAGTGAGTATTTCCTGGCCGAGACTTTAAATACGCTCGATAGCGTTGATTTACAGGTTAACGTCAGCGGTGCACTCGAAAACCCAGTTGTGAACATAGCATCTAATTTAGATAAAATTTTGGCCGCCGGACTAAAGTCTCAAATATCGGCACAGACCACTAAGTTTAAACAGCAGTTTACCGATCAGTTGGGTGAGCAAACCTCGGTTCAGTTGGGTACGCTCAGTGCCAAGGGGGATTTTCTTAAGGATATTCAGGCGCTATTAAATGATCGAAAAGCGGCCATGCCAAGTTTTTAGTGTCGGTGCTAGTAGCTGATAGGCACTTCCATGGTTTCTTTGAGCTCTTCCATGACTACGTAGCTGGTGGACTCCTGTACCGCTGGCAGTTTTAAAATTCGATGACCCAGTAGTTCACGATAGGCGGCCATGTCCGCGACTCTTGCCTTGAGTAAATAGTCATAGTTGCCAGAGACCAAAAAGCAACTTTGCACATTTTCTAGATCAATCACCGAACGGCGAAATTCTTCGAAGTTCTTTTGCGATGTGTGGTTGAGGCGGATCTGCACAAACACTACTAGAGCAGCGTCGAGTTTTTGTGAGCACACTTGTGCGCTGTAACCGAGAATATAACCATTGCGCTCCATGCGTTTAACGCGATCAATACAGGGAGTAACGGATAGGCCGACTTGTCGGGCAAGTTCGGTGTAACTGATGCGTCCGTCCTTTTGCAAGATCCGTAAAATATTGCGATCAATCTTACCGAGACTGTCCCCTCCATCCATTGTGGTTTTCACATTACCCTCCTGACGTTATATCAGTAAATTTTATTGTTAAAATTGGATTACGCATAAATTTACTGGCTAATCTGTCTAATTAAGTAATAAATAATATGCCTAATGGCTAAAATAGCAAGATAAATTATGAATCTTCTTGGATTTTTTAAAGGAAATAAACATGTTAATAGGTGTACCCAAAGAAATTAAAAATCATGAGTACCGAGTAGGGTTA
Organism: uncultured Cellvibrionales bacterium; assembly: GCA_913031645.1. Classification (GTDB taxonomy): domain Bacteria; phylum Pseudomonadota; class Gammaproteobacteria; order Pseudomonadales; family Porticoccaceae; genus HTCC2207. The sequence continues at coordinate 2,618 of CAJWFB010000094.1, read as the reverse complement.
ACACCTTCCTCTGTGATGGAGCTAGTCAAGCATGGTCATCAGATCATAATTGAACGCAATGCTGGCGCTGGCGTTGATTTTAGTGATGATCAATACATAGTTGTAGGTGCTGAGATTGTAACCAACGCCGAAGAGATATTTGCCCGCAGTGACATGATTATTAAAGTGAAGGAACCACAACCCCAAGAATGCAAAATGCTTCGCGAAGGACAAATTTTATATACCTATTTGCACCTCGCGCCAGACCCAGATCAAACTAAATTGTTGGTTGAATCTGGCGCTACATGTGTTGCCTATGAGACGGTCACTGATGCAGACGGTGGTCTGCCACTCTTAGCGCCTATGTCAGAAGTTGCTGGACGTATGTCTGTCCAGGCTGGCGCCCATCATTTAGAAAAAGCGCAGGGTGGCCGCGGTGTTTTGTTGGCGGGAGTGCCCGGTGTTGCTCCAGCCAAAGTACTGGTCATTGGCGGTGGCGTGGTGGGTGATAATGCCGCATTGATGGCCGTTGGTATGGGTGCTGATGTGACTATTTTGGATCGTTCTATCCCTCGTCTTAGGCAGTTGGATGGTGAGTATGAGGGGCGAGCACGCTGCGTGTTCTCTACCAATGCAGCTATTGAAGAATACGCCTTAGAGGCTGATTTAGTGATTGGTGCCGTACTAGTCCATGGTGCGGCGGCGCCTAAGTTACTGAGTAGGGATTTAATAAAGCGAATGAAAAAAGGAGCCGTGGTGGTTGATGTGGCTATTGATCAAGGTGGTTGCTTTGAAACATCAAAGGCAACAACCCATGATCAGCCTACTTATATTGTCGATGAGGTTGTGCATTACTGCGTGGCCAATATGCCCGGTGGTGTTGCTCGCACCGCCACTATGGCCTTAAATAACGCAACCTTACCTTATGCCATTGCCTTGGCTAATGATCCGGTCAATGCCTTATTTACAAACGCCAACTTACAGAATGGCTTGAATGTGCATAAGGGGTCAGTCACTTATAAAGCGGTGGCTGACGCTTTGGGTTATCCCTACGTACCCGCGGATGAGGCCTTAAAAGCCTAACGGCAGTAACAGTCTTTTAGAAGGGCACTTCGGCAACCACGACTGCACGAATGGGTGCTGGGTGTCCTTCAGCTGTTTTAGTCATGTCAGTAGGGTTTAAAAAGTCTGCTAAAGAATCGTAGGTCATCCAGTCAGTGCTACGTTGCTCTTCAAGGCTCGTGGCGCTGATGTCGACGACTCGAGGATTAACAAAACCTTGCTTCCGCATCCAGCTCACTAAGGTGCTTGGAGATGGCAGAAACCAGACATTAGGCATTTTTCCATACCGACCCTCAGGGACTAAAACCTGCCCCTCCGGCCCTTCGATGACCAATGTCTCAAGTACCAGTTGACCGCCAGGTCGCAACAGTTCACGCAATTCGCGCAAGTGGTCCATAGGAGATCGACGATGATAGAGAATGCCCATAGAAAAGACAGTATCAAAGGCGGCCATTTTTGCCGGCATATGCTCTATACCTAATGGCAGTATATCTATGGGTTGCTCAGCCCCAACATATTTCTTAATCGCGTTAAATTGAAAGACAAATTTTGCTGATGGATCGATACCAATGACTCGCTTAGCGCCAGCGCCGAGCATGCGCCAGCAATGGTAGCCATTGCCGCAGCCGACATCTAAAATTAAGCGGTTTTTTAAGGGCTGCAAGTGCGGCAAAACACGCTCCCACTTCCAATCAGAGCGCCACTCTGTATCGATAGGCAGCCCGAATAGCTCAAAAGGACCTTTGCGCCAAGGATGCAGTCCCATCAGACTTTGCTGTAGCTGATCGCGCACCTCGTTAGTTATATCTGTAGCATCGCCAACAGTTACTCCAACGCTAAAATCATAATATTGCACGCTAATATCCGGCAGGCTTTCCAATGCTGCGAGCCAGCCAGGCATGTCTCCCCAGCGCCGCTCATCCAGACGATCATTAATCAAGGCTGGTAAGGTCTCATGCCAAGACTCTAAATCAGAGTTTTGTAGCCAGTCGAAAAAAGGACGGTAGTTAATGATAGAGAGAAGCATTGGGAGACCTAAAACGATTAAGACCACAGTGTAAATGATTTCACTCATTGGCTCGCAACCTTTTGGGTCTTGTTAATGATTTAATTGAGGTATTCTATAAGTTCAAAATCAGTCACGCCCCAGTAGGTGATTGTAGGTGTTGAAGGGTAAGTTAAGTAACGGCCAACATCCGCCAGAATATTTTTGCCATACAGACTGCCAATAGGTGCATAATTGAAATGGTCAACGTATCATGACGTCGGAAGAGGCATTGAGGGCCAAAAAAATGAGCGAAGAGCGCTTTCAGTCACTGGAAGAGAAGTTGGCTTTTGTTGAAATGGCCAATGCAGAGATGGGTGAAGAAATTTTCCGGCAGCAGCAAGAAATAGAAATGCTTACTAAAGCTCATCAAATGTTGTTGCAGCGTGTTGAGGTACTTCAAGATACGGCCGGACAAGACAATGAAGATGATAATGAGCGGCCACCACACTACTGAGTCTGATCAACGTTGTGAGCTAAACATACCGATAAAAGGGGTTATAGATGTCAGAGTTAAATGAGCAGGTAAAAA
>CAJWFB010000093.1 GCA_913031645.1 uncultured Cellvibrionales bacterium | reverse complement strand
GTTTAGTGCCCTCGGTGTTTTTCTTTGTGCTTGATAATTTGTCTGTCTAACTTATCGGCCAGAGCGTCTATTGCCGCATACATATCCTCATGTTCGGCTATGGCGAAGAGTTCTGCACCCCTAACATGAACTGTAGCCTCGGCCTTCTGTCTCAATTTCTCGACGGTCAGCATTACAGTGGTGCTAGTTATTTGTTCGTAGTGCCGCTCTAGTTTTGACAATTTGTTGGTCACATAGTCTCTTATTGGGTCTGTAACATCTAAATGATGCCCGCTGATGGTCATTTGCATGTAATGCTCCTTTTAATTAGCGTTTTCGAATCGTTTCCTTTGGCTCGAAGAGGGTATGCCCAGGCTCTCTCTATATTTGGCCACGGTACGACGAGCCACCTGAATCCCTTGCTGTTCCAGTAAAGCCATAAGTTTGTTGTCACTTAATGGCTTCGAAGGCCTTTCCGCCTCAATCAGAGTTTTTAGAATAGCGCAAACTGCCGTTGATGAACACTCTCCACCAGAGGAAGTGCCAACATGACTTGAGAAAAAATACTTGAGCTCAAAAATTCCTTGTGGGGTGGCTAAATATTTCGCGGTAGTTACGCGCGAGATTGTTGATTCGTGGAGTTCTAGTTTAGTGGCAATGTCTGCCAAGACCATTGGTTTCATACCAATGGGGCCATGATCTAGAAATCCCTGCTGAAGCTCTACGACAGTAATAGCAACACGCATTAATGTTTCATTGCGACTTTCCAGGCTGCGTAAAAACCATCGGGCTTCTGCCAAATTATCCTTTAAGTACTGATTTTGTTCACTATTGTCGGAGCGTTTAATTAAGCTTGAGTAGACTTCATTTATTTTAAGGCGCGGCATATTGCTGTCATTGAGGCGGACTTGCCAGCGACCAGCAACTTTCTCTACATAGGCATCGGGGGCAATATATTCCGTATTATTAGCAGCTAATGATTCACCTGGGCGAGGATTCAAACCTTGAATCAATTTAATGGCACCCTTTAGCTCATCGAGTTCATAGTGAGTTTTCTTGGAAAGACTGACGATATCTATAGAGGCTATATCAGTTAAAAAATCAGAGGTAAGTCTTGTAGCTTGGACAACAAAAGGAGTGTCAACTGACAACTGATGCAGCTGAATTAGTAGGCATTCTTGAACGTTTCTGGCAAGTACTCCGGGCGGATCAAACTGCTGTAATCTATGCAGTACTGCTAATAATTCATCATCATCTATTGGATCATCCGAGGTATTGGCTTCGTGATGGGAGAGGATGTCGGCTAAATTCTCATTAATAAAACCCGAATTTTCAATTGAATCTATAAAAGCTTCAGCAATCTGTTTGTCTCTCAGAGAAAAAGGCGTTAGATTCAGTTGCCATAACAGGTGATCTTGGAGAGATTCAGTAACCTGATACACCTGCTCCCAACTAGCATCTCCACTAGTATTCGAGATCGGAGGGCTGGTGTTGAAATTCTCTTCCCAGTTTGCTTCAACGGGTAAATCTGCCGGTTTCTCAGTTAGCCAATCACTCTCTGTTTCAATCTCAGTAATTGATTTTTCTGTTGCGTCCTCAGCGGCATTGTGACTTTTATTGTCATCGAGGTCTAATCCGCTAGTCATCCTATCCTGATATTCGGAGGGAGACTTTTTGGGATCATCATTCGAGAGGCTACTCGTTCCTTCATCGATTTCTAGTAGAGGATTACTATAAATTTGTTCGGTGATTTCTTGACTTAATTCGAGGGTAGATAGCTGTAATAACTTAATCGCCTGCTGCAACTGAGGCGTCATAGTTAACTGTTGGCTAAATTTTAATTGTAAGCCTGGGCGCATAGTAAATAATCAGATATCTAACTGACTAGCAAGTTTAGTGCCAACACTATCAGTATGGCAATGCATTAAACAATAATTAAGCGTTATTACAAGGTAAAATGTTCGCCAAGATAGGTCTTTTTAACCTTTTCATCGTTTAATATGTGCTCAGTAGTGCCTTCGGCAATAACATGACCTTCACCAATAATATATGCGTGTTCGCATATATCTAGTGTTTCTCTCACGTTGTGATCAGTGATTAGCACGCCAATGCCTTTGTCGCGGAGGTGACGGATAATATTTTTAATGTCGTTGACAGAGATAGGATCAACCCCTGCAAAAGGCTCATCAAGCAATATAAATTGAGGATCAGCCGCCAGCGCGCGAGCAATTTCAACGCGCCGTCTTTCTCCTCCGGAAAGGCTCATACCAACACTTTTCGCCAAATGAGAAATATGGAATTCATTGAGCAATGTTATCAGTATCTCGTTGCGCTCACGTCGAGAGAGGTCTTTCCTCGTTTCCAATATCGCTAAAATATTATCTTCAACGCTAAGTGTTCTGAAAATTGATGGCTCTTGCGGCAAATAGCCGAGCCCTCTGCGAGCGCGACCATGCATCGGTAGGGCTGTTAAATCTTCACCATCAATGTACACATTGCCCCCGTCTTGTGCCACTAATCCCACTATCATATAAAAGCAGGTAGTTTTACCGGCGCCATTAGGACCAAGGAGGCCAACAATTTCCCCTTGCTTTACTGACAGAGACACATCTTTTACGATCGGTCTTCTGGCATAAGCCTTGGCAAGATTTCGTGCCTCTAAGACGGCCATTAAGTGATTTCCTTTAATTGATCTGACAAGGTTACTTTTTCGCTTGGCAACTCTTCATTTTTGGTATTTTGATTGAATGGTGGAATAACCAGTTGAATTCGCTTTTGTTCACTTTTCTCGTTGCCCTTGGCTGTCCATGTACCTTTTTCTAGGTCATAGTTAATGCTATCGCCCTTTATAGAGGTACCGTTGCGAGTCAATGCAGCATTGCTCTTTAAATTAATCGCATCTTCAGTAACAAGATAGTCGATACTCTCAGCTCGCGCGATGATTAGGTTATCGTCAAGTGCAGACATTTGTTGGTAACGCGCGGGTGATCCGGAGCACGATATGCGACTGACCTTGTCATCTTCGTAGAAAATAATCACTCGGTCAGCGTTGATTAGAGTAGTGCCTTGGCGAATAACCACATTGCCACGATACTCTGTTAGCCCAGTAACCTCGTTGCGCTTAGCATAGTCTGCATTGACCGCAATAGCTTGATTGCCATCAGAAAAAACCGGTGCCGACAGCATAGCCAGAACTAAGTAAAAAAACAGTAGACTGTGTCTAAGTAGCTTCATGAACGGCACGGACCTTGGAGTTCATCGTAAAAATCTCTTTGCTAAGGTTGGCATTGAGTCCCTTGCCAGAGACCGATAACGCGGGAGTCGTTAGGGTAAAATCACCATCTGTTGTAATTAGCATATTGGGCGCATCGTACTCCAGACTATCTGAGACCATTGTTGTCTGGCTATTTTTACCCCCGATAACCGCCTCCACGTCACCATTTAATACCAGTTTGCGACCGTCCTCAGAAAGACTTCCGATATTGGCAACAAAAGATACGCCTGTATCTTTCCCTTTCGCTTTATTAGTGACAGCAACAAAGCGCGGTGCAGATAGTACTACTCCAGATTCGCCTTTGAATAATTCCATCTTAGAAGAGGTAAGGAAGAACAGTTCATCGCCAGTATCTGAAAAACGCCGACTGCTTATTCCAGTCATATAGCTATCAACACTGCGTTTTTGAACCAGCTCACCATCATTTTTTCGCATGAAAGATTCTGGAGGCGAATCCCATACCACCAAAAACCAACCGACAATCAGCAGTAAAATAACACTAATGAATGATTGACGAATCACTGGAATTGCTCCAAAAGAGCATCAAATTTATTCTGGGCCTTCAGAATCATCTCGGCGGCTTCGCGCACGGCACCATCACCACCAGATTGTCGTGTCTGCCAAGCTGCCTCTGTAGTCAAAGTACTGCTAGCATTTGCAACAGTGATACCTAAGCCGACGGTGTTGATGACTGCCAGATCGGGAAGATCATCTCCCATGAAGGCAATTTCATGCAAACCTACATCCAGACTTTGTAATAATTCTGTCAAAGCGGTTAGCTTGTCTTCACGGCCTTGAATGACAGGACTGATCCCCAGTTCATCTGCTCGTCTTTGCAATAAAGCCGACACACGACCCGTGATTATTCCAACTTGTATTCCGCCTTGTTGAAGCAATTTTATACCCAGACCATCTTGAATATTAAAGGCCTTCAATTCTTCGCCGCTATTGCCATAGTAGAGCTTCCCATCGGTGAGCACACCGTCTACATCAAGAAGCAAAAGTTTGATATTTTTTGCAGCGCTAAGTATATCTTCAGAGGGCATAAGCACTAGACAACTCCCGCTCGAAGTATGTCATGCAGGTGCACCACACCTGCAGGATTTTGATGATCATCCTCAACAATAAGTGCCGTAATGCTTGAGTTTTCCATAATCGTTAGGGCCTCAGCAGCCAGCATGTTTTGACGAATGGTTTTTGGGCTCATAGACATCACATCACCGATGGGCGTGTTAGCAATATCGATACTTAAATCAAAAATTCGGCGCAAATCACCATCGGTAAATATACCCATCAGTTTATTTTCTGGGGACATAACGGTGGTCATACCGAAGCCTTTCTGAGTCATCTCAAGGAGAGCCGCCTGCAGTGGCTGGTCGACCATTACTGAAGGCATCTCATCACCTTTATGCATAATATCTCCGACGCGGAGCAGTAACTTACGTCCTAAGGCACCCCCTGGGTGGGAAAAAGCAAAGTCCTCGGCGGTAAATCCTCGCGCCTCTAAAAGAGCTATTGCGAGGGCATCTCCCATTACCAAGGTAACGGTAGTGCTGGTTGTTGGGGCTAAGTTAAGAGGGCAGGCCTCGCTGCTTACTGATACATCTAGATTGGCGCAGGCCGCTTGGGCCAGTTGAGACTGATCATCGCCAGTCATACTAATCAAAGGGATACCCAAACGAACAATTAGCGGTATCAGAGTGAGAATTTCACTCGTATTACCCGAGTTAGATATCGCAATCACCACGTCACCTTTGGTGATCATGCCAAGATCACCATGACTGGCTTCGCCTGGATGGACAAAAAACGCAGGTGTGCCCGTGCTGGCCAATGTTGCTGCAATTTTGTTACCTATATGGCCTGACTTTCCCATGCCGATAACGACAACTCGACCTTCACAGCACAGAATTGTTTCACAGGCAGTTACAAAGGGGAGATCGATTCTCGACGACAGCTCTTTGACTGCATCGGTCTCCAGTTGAATGGTTCGCTGTCCTGACTTTATAAAGTCTGTCATTTCAAAATCCCAGGTTTTAGCGTTCAGTTATCGTTCAAGACACTATTATATGCTGAAAAGGTCTGATCAAGTAAGCACTAGCTTGCAACGATTGAAGGCCATAGAATTAAGTAGTAACTGCAATAGGCCGACAACAAGATGACACCAATAACTCTAGAAACAAAAGCACCACCAGGTTTTCTAACACCTCTTAAAAGTGCAAACGCCACGATCGCCACCAGTAGCAGGGTCATTGCAGCGAGGGCAATATAGTCTCGAGTAAAAACGTCTGAAGATAAGGTAATGGGTGAAATTATCCCCGCAGCGGTCATCACTAACAAAATATTAAATAGATTTGAGCCAAAAATATTACCCACGGCAATGTCATGATGGCCGCGCTTTGCACTCATGATAGAAGCGGCCAATTCAGGAAGGCTGGTGCCAATAGCGACCAC
>CAJWFB010000092.1 GCA_913031645.1 uncultured Cellvibrionales bacterium | reverse complement strand
GGCTGCTGGGGTGAATGAGATGCGTGGATAAGCTGGTATAGCTAGAATAGCATTAGCATGAGTCTAGTAGTTCTCTGGGCGCTTGCCTTTAAATTTCATAAAATACTCTTTTACGTAGGCAAGATCGTTCTCGTTATCGCCTGATAGATCTAAAAACGAATCTAGTACGATTCTGTTGTTTCCAAAGTCAAAAGCTGCCAAAAATACCTTGCTCTTTGTGGCCTGAGCTATTCTTAGAAATCCGGATTTAAGTTTGTCAGTTTTGGCGCGCGTTCCCTCGGGAGATATTGCCAGTAAAGAACCATTAAGTTTTGACATATTTTCTATCGCAACTTCAGTCAGACCAATGCCAGGCTTGCTTTTGTCTACGGGTATTCCGCCCATATAGGTTAAAAATCGCCCTAGAACAGGTTGCCCAAATAAACTATGTTTTCCAAAGAAAGTGATTTTGGCATCTAGACCTAGTATTGCGGCAAAACCGAACACCCCATCCCAGTTAGACGTATGTGGCCCAGCAATGATTATGATGTTCTGATTATCGCTAACGGCAGGTAAGCAACCGTCAACTTTCCAGCCAAAAGCGCGAAGAAACCATCTTCCTATCAGTTGGGCAAATTTAGGACGGCAGGCTCTGTATTTCTCCGGTATCTGTTCGCTTGAGACTGTTTTATTCAATGTGTCAGTCATTTTTGTGTGGTTTAGATAGCAAATAGGCTGCATAAGCACCGAATAGACCTGCGACTGACACAATCAGATAATAAATTTTATACCCGAGCCCCCCGGGATAATTCTCTATTAATGGCGCACTCAGCAGGGGGAGATAAACTTCAGGAAAATAACCAATCATGGAGATAATACCAATGGCCAATCCTTTGATTTTATTAGGTACATTACAGCCGCCTAACGTTGCCCAATACAGCCCTCTAACACCATAAGTCAGTAATCCGATCAGTAGTACAACGGTAATCATTAACAGTGCAGCCGAGCTAGCGGGCACAAATGCCATTAGCGCTAGCGCACAGGAGGCCAGTATCAAGAGTATTGATAATACTTTTTCAGGGTTAGCCCAGTCGCCAATAAAACCAGCAGCAATGCCCCCAATGGGCCTCATCCATAGTTTGGCGACAGTAATATAGCCAACCATAACCGCGGTGAGACTGAAGTTTTGTTGCAAGTAAGCTGCAAAAGAATAGGTCGCATAAAACAATTGATAGCCGCATACAATACAGATAGCGCATAGCCATATTTCACGACGACTAAGTACGTCCTTCAAGTCATCAAGGAACACACTCTTTGCGGTCTCCTCAGTAACAGCCGCTGATTCCTCTAGATCATCAAGTAACCAGTAGACGAGAGGAGATACGATTAGTAGAACACCGACATAGAGATAAATAACTTGTTTCAGAGCCAACTGAGTGGCGCTGGCATCTTGACTTAAAATATAGGCAAATAAGGCGACAGCCATGGTAGCCAAAAGTGCTTCAATTAAACCGCGGCCACCATCCAGAATGCCAAAGAATCTACCTTGCTGGTCTTTATCGGCCAGCATAGCCACCAATTTAATATGCGCAGACCAAAATGTTAGTCCTGTTGCGATTCCCCAAGCACCATAAATAATGAGTAACGAAGAATAAGAGGGCATAGTTGAAAACCATATTCCCAGTAGAGCCGTGGCGAGCAATGATAGTGATAGCAGTTTTCTCGATGAGAACCTATCTGCTAGCCAGCCACTCGGGATATAAGTCACCATAAATATAATCCCAAGCATTGAGCTGCAATAGCGCAACTGAGTCTGGGTAATACTGAAGGACTCTAAGATTGAGATCTCGAAATTTTGGCGTAGGTAGAGAAGAGGATAAATCGCACCAGCAGCGACGACAATTAGTGCGAGTTGGCTATAGCTGCGAAAAGCAGCAGAATTAAGTAATGACAAAATAACCTCTGAACATCCGATGGACAGCTAGTGTATCGTCGCTGAACGCCAAATAGCCATATTTTGTTTTTAGGTTGAATTGGCTTATGTTGTTTTTTTGTTCAGCTAAATGATAACTAGTTGCAATTAGCTAAGTGTGCAGATAGCATCAGACGTTCAATTCTAAAGGGATTTACTTCAATCATGACACTTCTCTCTTGTCGCTCCATCGCGTTCATTGTCTTTCTTTTTCTAAACGCAACCACGCCTAAAATCGTTTCAGCGAGCGAATCTCATGAGATGAATGAGTTGCCCCTAGAGTTTCGTTTGGCCTTTATGGCCGGTCATGTTAAGACGGGCTTGGCACTTTATCGTTTAGGCGAACTGGAGATGGCGGCACCACATTTACTTCATCCGGTTTCTGAAACTCATCAAGATGAACGAATAGGCCTTGAAAAGTTTGGCTTTGACAGCGCCCCTTTTATAAAGGTATCTGCAGCTCTAAAGGCAAATCAAGCGGCTACAAAAATAGAGCCTTTGTTACGCCAAGCAGATACTAATCTTTATGACGTGGCGCTAAACGTAGGTGGAGACTCATCGGAGATTATAAATTTTCTACTTGAGACTATCATTGCGGAATATTCGATAGCAATTACTGCTGGCAAAATAACTGATATCGGTGAGTACCAAGATGCTTATGGCTTTCAGATTGTTGCTCAATCTTATGCGGCTATGCTTTCTGATAATAACCGTGATTCAATAGTAACTGCGCTTACCGACTTAGATATGCTCTGGCTAGAAGGGCCATTGCCAGTCCAATCTCCCACAGCTGTTAGTGATATGCTCGCTGCGGTGAAGGCTATCGCTAAGCAGTTGAATAACCCACTATCTCATTAAAGAAATTTTACGCGGCAATATAATAAAAAGTGGAGTACGAAGGATGATTTCAGAACAGCAAAAGCCCATTAATTCTGGATTTGGCGCAAAAAGTGAACCCTCAGAAATACTAGCGGGTATTGATTTGACCGGCAAAGTCGCGGTAGTCACTGGGGGCTATTCGGGGATCGGGCTTGAAACAACGCGGGCCCTCAGTAGCTGTGGTGCGCGTGTTCTGGTGCCTGCTAGACGTGTTGATGTGGCGCGGGAACTCCTCAGAGATGTTGTCGATGAGAATGATGTTATTGCAATTGATCTGGCCAATATCAGTTCCGTTCGCGATTGCGTAGCCAGTATTACCCCTATTGTGAATTCTATCGATTTCTTAATTAATAACGCCGGTGTTATGGCATGCCCAGAAACGCGCGTTGGCAATGATTGGGAGCTGCAGTTTGCCGCTAACCATCTTGGTCACTTTGCCCTCACTTTGGGGCTACTTCCGGCGCTAAAAATGTCGGGTAATGCAAGAATAGTGGCGCTCTCATCTACCGCGCATAAGTTATCTGCAATCCGTTGGGATGATATTCACTTTGCCAATGATTATGATAAATGGCAGGCCTATGGGCAGTCCAAGACCGCAGATAGCCTCTTTGCCGTAGCGCTTGACCAGCGGATGAAGGACAGTGGGATTAGAGCCTTTTCTGTCCATCCAGGGGGCATCATGACGCCATTACAGCGACATCTTGATCTTGAGGAAATGGTGGCACTTGGCTGGCTTGGCAAAGATGGCCAACCTTCAGAGATGGCGGCTGCTATGTTTAAAACTCCATCTCAGGGTGCCACTACTACCTTATGGGCAGCAACCAGCCCTCAACTGGAGAACATTGGTGGCGTTTACTGTGAGAACTGTGATGTCGCAGCGATGCAGCAAGAGGGACCGGGTGCTCGATATAGTGGTGTTGCTCCTTGGGCCATAGACTCTGAACAGGCTAAACGCCTATGGGTAATTAGCGAGGAAGCTATAGCCTAGTCTCAAAAATCAGTTTTGGTCACCATTTTCTGACTATCTTGGAAAATTCACTTAAGCGTATCTTTGAGAAAACGGGACATTTTTTCTGCAAGAACTGCTGTCGAAGAGGGTGACATAAGATCGCCTGCTAAGGCATGGTAATCTGGATCTTCAGTATCGTTAAATTCAAAAAGCTCCTTTTCTTCCGAGCCCAGCCGCGCAAATGTCTCCCTTATGGGTGGCACACTGATTGTTTTATCCTTGGACGAATAGATCATCAGGGTTGGTATGTTAATTTTTTCAATATCAGAATCATTGACGGTCTTAACTAAGCCCATCATGGGAAGTAGTGAAGACGTAGCATAGTCATTTGCCCAGTATTTTTCGTGCAGAGGATTTTTGGACTCCCAGTGACGTACTTTACCTATTAACGTATCTGCGATCTGTTTACCCCAGGGCCATAGGAGCATCCTCATATCGCTGTCGGCGTTATAAAAGTTGGGTGACAACAGAATCATCGCACCTAGTTCTGAATTAGTGGGTTGCAAAGCTAACCAAGTTGCCAAGGTAGATCCAGTCGATGTACCAATTAAAATAACCTTATCCCCGAGTCTATGTCCGATTTGTAATGCCTCATTTGCATCATTAGCCCAGCGATTGACGCTACCATCAACCATGCCCGGCCCACCGCGCCCATGACCCGCCAAACGCGTATAAAATAGATTAGCATTCAGAGATTTAGCGACGGTATCTGCCAAGGGCGACAACTCTTGCCGAGTGGCAGAAAAGCCATGGAAAGAAACAATTGAAAGGGCGGTTCTTTCTCCTGGTGATCCTGCCCATATAATTTTTTTCTCGGTACCTTCGGTTATATCATCGAAGCGCGATTCTGATTCTGATAGGTACAAATCTAAATTGTCTGGGAGCGTCAGGTCATCTAAGGAAATATTCGTATCGACTTGAGGGCCCAACAAACCCACGATAGCTATTAGAGCTAGACCTACCGCTAAAACGTGCATTATTTGCATCGATTAATCCTGCTCTTCGATACTGTCTAGACCCATTACAGCCAGCGGTTGTACCATCGCGCCATAGCTCAATGCCGCTTGACTAGACGCATTGCCATCGGCACCACGTTTGGCAACACCCTGAGTAATGGCTGCAAGACGAAAGCAGCTGAACGCTAGGTAAAAACTCCAGTTATCAATCTTATCTATACCCATTCGCAGACAGTAGCTGGCAACATATTCTTTTTCACTTGGAATACCCAATGCTTGCGCGTCGATGCCACCGAGACCCGACATAACGTTTTTAATATCGCGAACAGGTAGGCGCAGGCCCATACATTGATATGCTAGGTCAGCATAGGGATGTCCTAACGTGGAGAGCTCCCAGTCTAGTACTGCAATAATGCGTTCATCATCTTTACTGTACATCAGGTTGTCTAAACGATAGTCACCATGTACCAGTGAGACTTTGCCATCATCCTCAGGAATATGATCGCCAAGCCAGTCTATTAAGCGGTCCATTTCTGGAATGACCGTCATTTCTGATGCTCTGTATTGGCCAGACCAGCGATTGAATTGTCGCTCGTAATAGTTGCCGGGACGCCCGTAGCCTGATAAGCCTACTTTTTCAATATCCACACTGTGAATGGCGGCGAGTACTCGATTCATTTCGTCATACATCTTGGCGCGTTGTTCATTACTAGCGGCACTATCAAGTTTTGAAGCCCAGTGAATGTTGCCGTCACAAAATTCCATGATATAAAACATAGATCCTATGATATCTGGGTCTTCACAGAGATGATGAGCCTCTGCCACCGGCACACCGGTATTGGCTAATGCACTGATAACACGAAACTCGCGGTCAACGGCATGGGCTGACTTAAGGAGTTTGCCGGGAGGCTGACGCCGCAGAACATAGCTTCCTGAAGTCGCATCTATTCGAAACGTGGGGTTGGACTGCCCGCCGGGGAATTTTGTCGCCGTAAGAGGACCCTTGAACTCTGACATATTTGCTTCAAGATATTTTTCTAGGGTAATTTCGTTTAGCGAACTTACGTCGGACATGTGAACCTCTATTAGGAATAAATGGAAATGCTTCGATCGACTTAATAAAAATCATCGAAGAGTCTAGTATATTGGCAGTTGCGCTGTCACTATATTTTAACAGAGCCAGCGCCAGTGCCACCTAACTATAATACCAAAATCAATCCAAAGGGATCTAAAAAGGAGAGATTAATCCTATGCTTGATAAATATAGCTTATATGGCATTCCTTATTCGCTCTATACCGGTTGCGCAAGACCATATTTAATTAAGAATGGGATTTCTTTTCGCGATCTTGATGAAGTGCT
>CAJWFB010000091.1 GCA_913031645.1 uncultured Cellvibrionales bacterium | reverse complement strand
CCATTAGATCGTCATAGTCACGACTTGGAAAATTAAAATCAATGGTATGGGCAAACTCCGCACCATAACCGGTAGAGCCCCTAGGATTGCCGTATACCACCACATAACCTGCCGCCGCATATAGTTGGTTATTGGCCGCAAATTGGGGGCCATAGGCCGCCCAAGGGCCCCCATGTATTTGCAGCATCATGGGGTAGGATTGAGTGCTGTCAAAGTTCGGAGGACGCATTACCCAATACTGTATTTCGCGCTGGTCAAAGCTGGACTTAAGTGTGCGCTCCTCAACCGTGGCAAACTGTACAGAATCATGCAGGGAACGATTGAGGTCAGTGATCATCTTTACCTGCCCAAGACGGTCAACAATACCCAGTTCTGTTGGCTTTGTGGTATCACCCAGAGTGATAGCTGCAACTCCGCCACTAGCTGAAAATTGACCCAGGACATAGGGTTGATCCAACTCCCAACCAGCAAGCTTGTCAGTCAGTACTGAAACAGAGCCGTCAGCGGAAAGCAGTGCCAAAACACTGTTCCCTCGATCTTCATACTGGACGTAATACCGCTGATTATCTGGATGCCAGGTGAAATCGATAACACTGAAGTCGTTACCAGACGTCAATTCGCGCATATCTGATCCATCCAGATTGGCAGAATAAAGCTGAAGTTCATGGTATGGGCTAGATCTGTCTGCGTGCCCAACCCAAGCTAGTCGTTCACCATCGGGAGAGATCTTCGGTGCCGAATCTGGGCCCGACCGGGTGGTGAGCGCAGTGAGTTGGCGTGTTTTTAAATCTAATTTAACAACATCTGTATCCCAAGGCTTATTGACGTTATTTTTAAAATTAATGCTAAGCAATAGACCCGAAGAATCAGGCATCCATTCCAGAGGGCTATTATGATCTTGCTGTCCCTGTGTCAATTGCTCAGCGGCGCCCCCTTTTGTGGATATTAAAAATACTTGATGAACACTGAATGGTAAATAACCAGCTCCGTCCACTCTGAACTGGCTCCGCGTTTCGACCACGATAGGTTCCGCCCATTGAGCGCCCTCTGGTGGAGGAGGAAGCTTACCCATGGTTTCCGGTTTATAGGCAACCGACATGGTAAATGCCAACCATTTACCGTCGGGTGAAAAGGCTAGATTAGCTGGATCTGAAAGATCTCCACCCAATTCTAAT
The DNA here is from genome assembly GCA_913031645.1 of uncultured Cellvibrionales bacterium. GTDB lineage: Bacteria > Pseudomonadota > Gammaproteobacteria > Pseudomonadales > Porticoccaceae > HTCC2207. The sequence goes on along the minus strand of CAJWFB010000091.1, from coordinate 5,024 downwards.
CTCTTAGACGAGCCCAACTCCTGCACGTAGATATGGGATGTGTCTCCCTTAAAGGCGACAAATGCGATGGCATTTCCAGAATGCGTGAATGCAGCCGATCCAACAGCATCAAAACCTTTCGATATCTGCCGCATATTTTTACCATCAGAATCGATAACCCATAGATCATTCTTACGCTGATCAGTCATGATATCCATATAGTAGCGATCAAACGCGATGGCCTTTCCATCTGGTGACATAACCGGATTCGATGCATAAGCAATCTTAAATACATCTTTTGCCGAAATTGGCTCTTTAGTGAATGCTGCGGTACTCCAAAATAAAGTGGAGAGAACCGCTAGTAGGATTTGTAATGCTCTGGTTTTCAAAACTTGTGGAGAGTACATTTCTGCCTCGTGGGTACTAATAAAAAATAGTCACGCGTAAAGATTACGCCATGAAACCAACCACTGCATAAACAAAATTAAAATATCACCCTCAGCAAGTATCGTCCATAACCTTGCAAAAGAGTGATATTTTTTGACTTACTGTATTTACTTATTGACCAAAACGAGCACGTACTTCAATGCCAATCGTTCGGGGGCGGATATAGTTGGCACGACCATCTCCCAGTTCTGTTTCAATCCACGTAAGACCATCTTCATTGGTGAGATTACGAGCAAAGAAATCTACCGACACAGAGTCGCTAATCTCCGCACCAAGCGATAGATTGACGGTGGTGAAGCCACCGGCAGCCAGACCGGTCTGCTGTAAGTTGTTGAAGTATTCACCTATATGCGCTATGTCAGCTCTTGCAAACATTGGACGACCCGCCATATCAAAGTCAGCCTGTACGCCAAGAGAAGCTTGGAATTCAGGTGATCCAGGAAGTCTATCGCCCGATTTAGCGCTAAGCGGCGCACTGTCTGCAGTTAGCTCCGCCTGCGTACGTGATAGCCCATAGTCAAGCCGCCAAAGATCAGACAACAACAACTGGCCGTCGACTTCCACACCTCTACTCCTCGCTTCTCCTGCATTAGCGGTCATTTCAAAACCGCATTCAAGAATCTGCTTTACCGGGATGCCCGTCCAATTAACTTGGAAAGCAGAGACATTGAGTGTTGCACGTCCATCCGCAAAGGCAAACTTTGCTCCGACTTCGAAGCTATCCAGCTCATCTGAATCAATCTGATCTGGTACCATGCTAGTGTCACATATACTGGATGGGATAAGGGGATGAGGACCGCCTAGACGAAATCCTTGCGCAAACGTTCCGTAAAAGGACGTTGATTCATCAGCCCTGTAATTCAAACTAAGTTTGTAAGTCTGGCCCGAGTCATTGTTTTCTACAAAGGAAGTCGAATACCCACCATTGAAAACACCATCATTGACGTCTGGCGAGTCCTTGTCGTAGTCATAATGTCGAACACCAGCAACAGCGGTTAACTTATCTGTTAGATCAAATGAGGCCTCACCAAAAAATGCCAGCTGCTTTAAGTTCTCTACAACCAAGCTGTCAAACAGCAAGGCGCCTTCAAAAGGATCTAGCACCGAGGTTCCTTCAAATTGAATATCTTGACGGCGTGTCCTCTCGTAATCTTGATAAAAAGCACCCAACAAGAACTGCAAAGGCCCATCTAGATGAGTATTTACTCGTAATTCCTGAGTAAATTGTTCAGCAACTGCCGAATCAGTCAGATACATTGGGATATCATCAACGCCCAACAACGGCCCAAAATAAGCGCCAACATCACGATCTTGTAAGGTCTTTGATTCCACTATCGAAGTAGAAGAAAAAAGCGAGAACATACCCATATCAAGGTTCATTTTGAGATTAGTCACATCTAAATCGATGCCCAGCGACTCACCACTTCCGTCTTGCTTTTGAAAAGGATTTCTGCGGGTACCTCCGAGCACTAACATTGACTCTGGAATACCTGATTGCGCTATATCTTGAGTGAGGTGACTTAGCGTTACGTTAAAATCATTACTAACCTGCCAGAGAGCTGTCACCCGTCCGCCAGTGTACTGATCACTACCAGCTTCAGCGTTCGCAACAATACCTCCAAAAGCATCTTTCCACACCGCCTTAGCCATATCATCACCGGCGACGTTCTGGTAGTAACCACTGTTGTCATAGTCATAACCAACTACACGAATGGCAAACTTATCCTTTACAACAGGTAAATTAAGCGTACCTCGCATCATGGTATTATTACCACCTAAATCGGTGGTCGATGAAGAGGACCCTGCAATCTCTGCTGCGAAGTCACTCAGGTCTGGGGCGTTGGGAATTGCCCGAACTGTTCCTGCAATCGACCCATCACCGTATAAGGTGCCTTGGGGACCACGCAGCACTTCAATTCGCTGCATATCAACATATTTTAGATCTGGATTGCCACCGAATTCATTACCCATACCGGTCACTGGTGTTTCATCTATGTAAATACCGACAGCAATATCATCCTGTGGAGATGCAGTCACACCGCGGATAATAATGCCATTGCGACCCGCTCCCCGATCTAAAAAATTAGTGGACGGTAATGACCGCAAAAAGTCGTCCATACCAACTAAGCCACGCTTACTAATCTGATCTTCATTGGCAACTGAGATACTTGCTGGAATATCTAAGGTACTAGTATCACCTCGTTTTGTCGCAGTCACGACTATTTCCTCTAGCACTGATCCCTCTGCGCCAGTCACGTACGCACTAAAACTCCCTAAAGACAGGCAGCCTACTATAGCTACTAATTTGGATTTTTTATTCGTTGTCATGTTGTCCCCCTAATTTGGTCAATGAAACATACCTTATAACAGCTACCATAATAAAATTGAGTACAAAAATAAGTATAGATAACTATATTAATAGATTTAGACTAAGTATCACAAATAGCTTATTTTGTTGATCTTTTTTTATATTAATTGTAATTATAATTGTAGTCAACTACAATTTAATAATAATTCTTATAGTAGGTAAATCATAAAAAATTATGAGCCTTAGACAAATTAATAAAGCCAATAGACAAAAACAAGTAGTTGCAAACGCTGCTCGATTTTTTTCTTCAATTGGTTATGATCTTACCTCTATAGACATGGTAGCAAAGCGATCTAATATGTCTCCTGCCACAATCTATAATAATTTTGAAAATAAAATAGGGCTCTTACTCGCTGTATTAATAGAGGAGGGAGAAGAAGTTCAACGTATTGGCGAACAACTTATTACTGAGCGCAAACAGGCTGATGTGATTATTATTTATCGGTTGATTGAACTATATGTCGATCATCCAATGGAATTTATGAATAAATCATGTTGGCGGCAAGCACTTGCTGCCTCAACAGCATCTTCTAATAAAAAGTTTACCCGAGAGTATCAAAATGTGGATAAGCGACTAAAACACCAGCTCATTGATTTAATGCATGCCCTGCAAAAAGAACATACTTTCGTCGCCCAGGTAGATCCAGCATCGCTGGGAGCAATTATCTGGAATAACGTTGATCAAATGTTTACTGATTTTATTTCTAACGAGGGCATGTCCCTCAATGAATTGAAATCAACAATAAATAGACAAACATCATCTCTGGTGAATTTAGCCCTGAACTTGAAGTAATTTATGTTTGTTATGAATATAAATTATATCGCTTGTCCGGAACCAATTTGGGCGAAAAGGCTGCACCAAATGGAGAAATATACACAATGCCCACGTTTGTAAAACGCCCGACACTATCCGTCTATGATTATATTATTGTTGGCTCAGGCTCGGCCGGCAGTGTTTTAGCCGCTCGCCTAACAGAAGATAAGTCTAACAAGGTGCTTTTGATTGAAGCTGGGGCAAGCGATAGAAATATTTTTATCCAAATGCCTGCTGGACTTGGTATTCCTTTGATGAAAGATCGCTATAACTGGAAGTTTTTTGCTGAAATTGAGCATTTTACTGACTCTACCGAAGGGCCTTATACTCCTCGCGGAAGAGTCCTGGGTGGCTCATCATCCATCAACGGTATGAACTGGGTGAGAGGCAATAGAGCCGACTACGACCATTGGAGTGATTGTGGCCTTACTAACTGGTCCTATGCCCACTGCCTGCCTTATTTTAAGCGTAGTGAAAACTGTGGGCATGGCGACTCTGCATATCGAGGTAAAAATGGACCCACCAACGTTATCAAAGCGGAGGCTAGCAACCCTCTTTTTCAGGCATTTATTCAAGCTTCAAATGAATATGGCCTAGCGTTAAATAATGATCATAATGGCGCAAGCCAAATTGGGGTACACAAAACTCAAAGAAATGTTGCCAACGGTATAAGGCACAGCGCATCTCAAGCGTATTTATACGACCAACCAGATAAACCCAATCTAGAAATTCTCTTAGAGACGCGTTGTACTGCAATAGAATTTTCTGGAGCAGATGCGGTGAAAGTTCATCTCAATCGGCGAGGCGAAAACTTTTCCATTGAGGTAGCAGGTGAACTAATTCTATCAGCAGGTGCAATTCAGTCACCTCAACTACTTATGCTTGCCGGTATCGGAGATGCAAATATGCTTGCGGACACCGAGATATCGGTGCGTCAGCATATGCCCGGTGTTGGCTCAAATCTTCAAGATCACCCTGCTTGGTGCTTTGATTATGGTGTAACGAACTCGCATGACTCGCTTGCATCAAAACTGAGTTATTTTGGACGTTTAAAAATTGGTATGGAATGGTTGCTAGCCAAACGAGGACTTGGGATCTCAAATCACTTCGAAGTGGGCGCTTTTTTATGTCTAACCGAAAATGAGACAATACCGGATGTACAAATGGAGTGTATTGCCATGAAAGGGGACTTTGCTCCTGAGGGCATCACGATTGAACCCGGATACCAATGCTTTACAAGCTTACAGCGGCCGACTAGTCGCGGTAAGCTATGGATTGAAAGCGCCGATCCAACAAAAGCACCTAAATTTCAGTTCAATTATCTCAGCACTCATTATGATCAAGATATTACGATCGCAGCTATTAAAGCTACTCGGGAAATATTTCAACAGCCTGCATGGAATGGTCGTCTAACAC
>CAJWFB010000090.1 GCA_913031645.1 uncultured Cellvibrionales bacterium | reverse complement strand
TCAGAATCGAGGCGATCATTTTCAGTGTCACAGACACCATCGATAGCTTCGGCGGCAAATTGAACATTATTGGTCACCTCGAAACGTGATAAAGCTGTCTGGAGCGCGCGCGGCAACAGCAGTCCACGTTGCATCTCTGGCAGAGACTGCAGTGGTCTGGCGATTTGGCCTGCATCCTCGGGGAGAACTTTAGATCCCTCAGTAATATTGACCAATGGTAGATCGAGCATGGATGTTTCTCGAATGGCAGTTCGGGTTTTGTAACCCATAATCGATAGGGCCCAGAACATGAGTATAAAACAGGATTCCTGTTCTAAATCTTTAACCACAATAAAGAACGAGCGGGGCACTTCATATTGTTCACCAGCAGCGGCCATTTCGGCGTGTCGCTTAATTGTATTTTCGGCATTGGGCCGCACGACAGTCACGAAGATAGTGTGAACAATAATAATAGATAGCAGCAAGGCGACTAACTGGAAGAACATTTCATTAGTAGTGCGGTTGTTTGGATTACTCATTAGCTACTCCCTAAAATCATTTAGATGTCATACGGAATTGATACTGGGAAATCCTCGGAAATTTCCTCGCTGGGGGTAAAGTCGTCATCTTTTTCTGGTATTGATTGTTGCTGTTGCTTGCTTCCATCAGATGAGGATGCGTCTTTCGCTGACGAGTCTTGCTCGAGAGATAGCGACGAAGGACTCTTTGTCACATCAAGTCTATCTGGTGCTGCTTGGGCAATAACCATTGCAGGGAAAAGTAGCAAAATAAAAAATAATCTCACGGCACTACTCCAGGGTTGTCCACGTAACGAGCTATTCTGAAGCCTACATCGAGTCGACCTTCATAGCCAGCGTCGCGAAAGCTCAGGCGCAGTTCGGAGCGTGACCCCAATGCCCAACTAGCACCACGAATAACATGGCGATTTCCTGATTGTGGTCCTTTAGGATCAACAATAGCGGCTCCTCTATGGATTTTAATGTCGTAGTAATCATTGGTCCATTCAGAAACATTGCCCCCCATATTATATAGCCCTTTACTATTTGGTTCGAAGCTACCCACTGGGGCTGAGACTGCATGGCCGTCCGAGTACTGGGTGATGGTAAAGGGTAGTAAATACTTGGCTGAGGAATCTGCATAGTTGTCTATCGTTTTCATCGGCGGATAAAGGCTATTCTCCCAAGGGAATTGAGTCACGAGCCCTTGAGAATCGACTTTAGCCCCCCATGCCCACTCCGCTTCAGTCGGAAGACGGTAGCCATTCGATTGCCAGTCAATTCCTATAAAGGAACCATTTTCCACTCTATAAAAAGGAGATAGACCATCCTTGCCGCTTAGCCAGTTGCAAAATAAGGCGGCATCTTCCCAGCTAACCTTGACAACGGGTTGAACTGCCATGTCTAGACTCATTCCTTTAATTGCTGATGAGCTATGTTGATTTTTCCAGCGTCTAAATTGATTATTACTGACTTCTTTCGTCGCTAAGTAGAATGGCCTATCGAGTGTCACCGAGCGCTCCACTTCATTCGCTCTTCGTCCGGGCTGCCTGCGTGGTGCCCCAAGAGAAAAATTAGCGCTATTGGGCCGAAATAGTTTTAATTCAGATTCAACAGGGCTTTGAATGACATTGGGCCGCGATGCCCAATAGGCTTGTTGCACTGTCAGTAAATCTATACTCAGTGACTGTTCCTCGCCTGGCCTTGGAATGATCTCAACATCTTGAGATTCATAACCAGATTTAGATATTTTCAGTAAGTGTGGCTTTGCGGGCAAAGTCAGTACCTGGCTACCAGTACCTACTGAAAGATTGTCGACCGTTAATAGTGCATCTTTTGGCTTCACGCTAATGGCGATGGAGCCTATGTTAGCTCTTAGCTTGGCACGAACCTTAAACGTCTGCTCGGGATCAATACTGACTTTTTGAGTATTTTTTAAGTAACCTTCGCGGTACAACTCAACAGTGTGCTCTTCAAAGGGTGAAACATCCGTTGTCATAGGAGTGAGCCCTAAAAACTGACCGTCCAAAGTCACATTAGCTTCGCTTGGAGTACTGACGATATTTAGAATGCCATCAGATACGATTAACTCAACAGCTTTATACTCCGATGCTGTGCCTGCTTTTATACTTACCAAGCCACTCATCGCCTTATATCCGGTGTACTTAAATGTCACTTCGGAGCCGGTCTCTAATACCTCTGTTGTCAGTGGTGTTTGACCTCGAAGTTTGCCATCGATATACAGGTCAGCCCCAGTGGGCGTTGAAGTGAAGCGCATCTCACCCCATGCTGGCTTGAGACTGATATCAAGTTGTTGAGTTTTGCCTAAGCCTTCTACGATGAACTCTTGCTCAAGGGTGAAATATCGATATTTGCTAATGGTGGCTTTGTGCACGCCTTGGCTAACACCCTTTATCAGAGTTGGCGCTAATATTGCCGGCTGATTATCGATACTGATGAGTATGTCACTAAGCGAGGAAGTAATCTCAATATTTCCAGGTAATGGCAGCAACTTAAGAGGGATCTCTTGATTATCTGTGTCACCCACTGAAAATGTCTGCCTAAGAGGGAAATACCCAGATTTTGTTACCTCTAATTGATAGTCACCTTTGAGAAACAAATAGTTCTCTCCAATATTAAAGGATAGACCACTTACATCTATATCTGCATCTACTGGATCAACTTTGAAAATAACGGGTTTAGACAAATACAGTAGAACCATAATGATCGCGGCTACACAACCAAGTACCAAAATACCTAAAAAACCAAGTGATATAGATGCTGATGGATCTATTTCTGGCGCTGCCATGGGCGTGAATTCAACCGCTGAGATAGGCTTATCTGTATTTTTTTCAGGAGGCATGGCTTTTTACTATTGGGTTATGGCAAAAATTTATCATAGTGGTATGCATCTAATTCCTTAAAGTATACGCAAGAAGAGCCTTTTTTAGGTTGGTGTCTCAGTAGTTTATTTTTTTATCAATTACTCGACTAAATACTATCAGTACATATCACTACAATAGCATCTGTCGCTGACTGGCTACCGACAATAAATTGTGCCCTCACATCACGGTAACCCTGACGTTTGCCCACAGCGACATAGTTGCCGGGCTTGAGTAACACAGTGGTTTCTTCAAAGCGACTAAGCGCCCCAACGCGATAGATAACGACATCGGTTAGACCATCGGACCGGATAGTAACTTTAATCGGTATTTGAGATGCAATTAAAACTTTCTCAAGCTGCTCTATCTGCCCCGTTAAAACGCGTCCCGCATCGGGTATATTTTTAGCATCGGAGAGCACTCGTTGTGCTGATTGAAATACATCAGAGGCTGACAAAGTAAGTGGCGCCTTAAAAATTTCCTCAAATTGATTGTTCAAGGTTGAGCGCACTGAGACAGAAACTCTCCGTACCTTGGCATTGATTAGGCTCGCATCAGTAGCAAGAAGCTGATCATATATCGCCAGAGCCTGCTGCCAGTTCTCCTCAGATTCAAATTGCTTCGCGAGTCGCATACTTTTTGAGACTGCCTTCAGAGACTCTTGTCCGTCGACCTGGGTTAAAGCTCTCTCTACGCTGAGTTCAGCGGGCAAAAGAGTCTGTGCCTGACTGAATTTTAATCGCGCCTTGGGAAAATGCTCTTTGTCTAGAGCATCAAAACCTTCACTCATCAGATCAGTAAATTTTTTATCAATGATCTGTTGTTTGACTGAACGCAGCGCATCCTGTGTTTTTAAGTGCACAGCATCTATGTCCAGAACCTGTTCGTACAGACTTTTAGCCTTATCTAAATTATTTTCCTCCGTTACCATTACTGCCTCGTCCAGCAACACCATGATTTCAGGCAATCTAGCCGCTCGCTGAACTAATGTTTGGGCCATTTTGTCCTCTGGGTCAATCGCAATAGCAAGAAGTGCATTATCAGTGGCAGTAGTGAAATCTGCAGTACTGGCGGCACGCTCAATAGCAGAAAAGCTGGCTTCTTTTGCAGTATCCAAAGTCGTTGTCGATTGAGTATTTAACTCATTAAGATCATCAAGCGCACTCTGGTAACTGGCGATTGATTTTTGATACTCCCCATTGCCATATTGCTGATCCCCTTGTTCGATCGCGAGCAAGGCTTGCTCAAATCGCAATCTTGCCCAAAGCTTCACTGCCTGGTTACTTAGGCTGTCTCTCAGTCTGATAATGTCAGCCAAAAGAAGTTGTGCATCTTGACGATATTTGGTTTTTTCGGCCACCGTAGAGGGCGACACCGTGGTATTTGAAGACTGAGATACACTAGTCTGATTGGTTTCAACTATCCAGGGTTCTGAGACTATTTTAGGCAATAAGCCAATTACTATCATAGCTAATAGAAGCAGCAATGTTAGGGTTAATTTTTGCCTGCTATTATGATTATTTGGTTTCAATTTATTGATTACTCGATTGACTGCGTGTATTCCAGAGAGCCACGCTCCTGCTGATAGATCTTGGCCATTAATTCCTGCCACTGTGTATATTGCGCTTGAACTGTGCCAGTTAGAGTAACGGTACGATCCTCCAGAGCGATTACTTGAGGGACGATCTCTGCCTCAAGTGAAGAGCCCATTTCAGCGACTGATTCGTCATATTCGGCAGACTTTTGCTTCTTTTCTAACCCTGACTTTAAAATAAATCCACCAACTGCTGCAGTCGCTGTACTTGCATCGGCGGCGATTCTGGAATCTGCTTGAGTGCGCCCATAAATACCCGCTAATATTGATCCGATACCCGCAACAATACGTCGAGTCCCTTGGCGATTTAATTGCCGAGCTTTAACGACTGAATCATAAGATGATTGTCGGAATTCCTGATAGGAAAAGTGCATTTGCTGTGAAAACCCATCGTAATAATCTTGCATAGTATCTATGTAGAGATAATCGCGTTGGCGTATCTTTTGTACTCTTGTTAATAACTCATCGTCTTGGGCAGGTAAGCGCTCTAGAGTCAATATGCCCTTTTTATCCTCACTTAGATACTCTGAAAAGGCGTCGGAAGAAAACTGTTTGGCAAAGCGAAGTTCGGAGATACTGCGCAAATCCAGCACCGCTTTTGTGACGAGTTTTTCGCGATAAACAAGTACGTCATTTGCGATGCTGATAAAAAGGTTTTGAAAGGGATCCCCCAAATTATTTCTAGATTTTCTGTCATAGGCTAACTTACCAGCAACTTTTTTGTAGGTTTTAGCAAACCATTCTTGGCCCTTAGTGTCTCTGACGATAACGCTCAATTCTAGGGTTTCTCCATCGGAGTGCAAAATCGTCCCAGTAATGTAAACATCGGTGATTACCTGATCATTGGGTGTCACGCGGATTGCACCCCAAGCACCGCTTTTTTCCATTACTTTTGCCAGTTGGTTAGCAAAGTATATGGCTTCCGCAAAGCGTACCTCAGGAAAAACAGTATCATCTTCGTCAGTAAGATAAAGGCCATCATTAAGGGTTGGAATGCTAACATCCAAAAGGAGTTCTTCAGAAATCGCGGTGGATGGCGTTTTTAGCAAAAGCGGTGTCGATGATGTCACTTTGTCAATTGCAGAAAACCCATTGTGTGAAAGTGACACCAGGACGACGCCTAAAGCGCAAAAATGCCAGAACATGCTCTTTGAAGTATACCCATGCATTGTTAATAATCCTTAGTTGAGGTGACTTAATAAATCTAGCGTTTACCGGTCTTTATTCGTCTGTACTCGTCCCATAGTTTCTCTCTGAGGATAGGATCAGACTCTTGCATTGCTGCGTCACGAATTTGTCGCAACACAATGTTGTCGCCCTGACCATCACCAATATCTTCAGGCACCTCAGTCACACTTTCTGGCGACTCACCACTATTGGATGTTGGTGATTCACTAATGGGCGATCCCTTAGCAGGGTCTCCACTTTCATCAGGCCCCTCTGAGGCTCGACTTTCCAAAGCCTCATCACCTTCGGCGATACTGCCCGCGTCTTCATAATTGGGTTGATCGGCATCCGATTCAATTTGACCATTGCCACTTGGTCTTAATATGTCAATTTCAGATGAGCGATTACCACCAGCTTGCCCCGATACTTCAGCGTCAAATTCGTCCAGTGAATTATCCAGCGATTGGTCTAACTGATCGACAGAATCCATACCATCCTGAGAATTAGGAGAGCCAGGAGAGCCAGGAGAGCCAGGAGAGCCAGGAGAGCCAGGAGAGCCAGGAGAGC
>CAJWFB010000089.1 GCA_913031645.1 uncultured Cellvibrionales bacterium | reverse complement strand
TGCTGAAACTCAAACTGACGCGGAAGGTGGAGAATAATTATGGCTAAGTTTGTACGTCGTAGAAAATTTTGTCGTTTCACCGCTGAAGGTGCAACGGAAATTGATTATAAAGACTTGGATACGCTGAAAGGCTATGTATCTGAGAGCGGTAAAATTGTTCCCAGTCGTATTACGGGTACAAAGGCGCGCTATCAGCGTGAATTGTCAGAAGCAATTAAGCGGGCGCGATATATTGCGTTGCTACCTTATACTGACAGCCATAAGTAATAGAGTGTATTAAACCAGTGCGAGCCCTAGCTGATTTTATAATGCGCGGGCGACCGCAGGCTTGTTTAGTTGCCTTGGTCGGGGTTGTTGTGCCCTTTGTCGGTCCAGCCACCGTTGGTTTGGTAACCTTGCGAAAGGGTAGCTTTGAAGGTGCGCTTGTAACCCTTTGGGCGTCACTGCCGTTCTTTGTGAGTTACTTCGCAGGGCAGGCCAACCCGTTTTTGGCAGTGATGTCGATCATAGCGTTGGTCAACATATTGTTAGTAGGCAATGTGCTGAGGGCTACCGCTAGTTGGAATTTGGTGCTCGTCGCTGATGCACTTGCCGCTGTTGGATTAGCACTTGTTGCTGGGATTGTGTTTCAAAATGATCTGACTGCTTTGATGTCAGATTTGGATGAAATTTTTGCAAGTGCTTCTCAGCAATTAGAGCAAAAGTTTGTTTTGCCTCCAGCCAGCGGGATTTTGGCATGGGTTGCTTGGATGAATGCTTTGAGTGCTTTGTTAGGCCTGGTTGTTGCTAGATGGTGGCAGGCACTGTTGTTTAATCCAGGCGGGTTTCAAGAAGAATTCCATGGGGTTCGGCTAGAAACTAAGGTGGGTATGGGATGCTTGGTACTGGTTATTCTGGGCTTCACTGTTTTGGGTGAGTTCCAATTTTGGTTGCAGTTGGCGTCACTCCCTTTGATTGTGTGTGGTTTGTCTTTGCTGCATTATACCGTCAGGGTAAAAAAGGCGGGTGGTCATTGGCTGGTGTTGATTTATTTAGGACTCATGTTGGGTCCTGTTATGTCCGGTTTATTGGTGGCGCTTGGCGCGATCGATAGTGTTTTAAATTTAAGAGCAAGATTAGTCTCTGATAGTCAGGGCTAATAGGGCAAAGGTGAGGTTTTTACGATGGAAGTTATTCTGCTTGAAAAAATAGGTAAGTTGGGCAATATCGGCGACAAAGCGAATGTTAAGGCTGGTTTTGGTCGCAACTATCTAATTCCCCATGGTAAGGCTGTGTTTGCGACAGAAAAAAATATTGCCGACTTTGAGCTGCGTCGCGCAGACCTTGAAGCCAAGGCGGCTGATAAGCTAAGTTTGGCTCAGGGCCGTGCTGAAACATTGAAAGCGATTGGTACTATAACTATTTCTGCGATTGCTGGTGAAGAAGGCAAACTGTTCGGTTCCGTCGGCGCGCGTGAGCTTGAAGATGCTATCGCGGCTGCGGGCGGCGATATCACTAAGAATGAGATTAGCCTCCCTGAAGGTGCTTTGCGGCACGTTGGCGAATTTACGGTTGACGTTCAGCTTCATTCTGATATCACTGAAACTATTACCGTGGTTATTGAGGCGGAGTAATTTCAGACTTTTTAAAAGCATTGAAAATAGTTTAAAGACGGCACCGCTTCTTGATAAGATGCAGTGCCGTTTTTGTTTGTGTGGTTTAATAAATGTCCTGACCTTAAAACGGCAGTTAACGTCACTATTTTTGCAAAGGTTCAACCCATTGATATGAATGACGCATTATTCGCAGAGCCAAGTATAAGTCAGCCATTACCTCATTCTATAGAGGCTGAGCAAGCTGTTATTGGTGGATTAATGCTTAAAAACGAAGCCTTTGATTCAATATCGGAGGTATTGGCTGAGAGTGATTTTTATAGCAAAGACCATCAACTCATTTTTAGTGCTATGGGGCGACTAGCGGCCGATGACCAGCCTTTCGATCCTATTACCTTGGCTGAATCGCTTCAAAATTCTAATGAACTCTCATCTGTCGGTGGCGCTGAATATTTGGTCGATTTAGCCAGTAGCACGCCGAGTTCGGCAAATATTAAGGCGTATACTCAAATTGTCCTAGAGCGTTCAATTGTTCGTCAATTGATTGGTGCTGCCAGTGAAATAGTTCGCAAGGGCTACAATCCATTGGGGTGGGATAGCTCAAAGTTACTTGCTGAGGCAGAGAGTAGGCTTCAAGAAATTATTGAAAACCGCCCTAAAAAGGGTGGTTTCAAGGAAGTTAATAGCTTAATCAAGGAGGCCGTGGAGCGTCTTGATGAGTTATTTAACAACGATGCTGATATTACTGGTCTCAGTACAGGATTTTCAGATCTAGATAAAATGACCTCTGGGTGGCAAAAGTCAGATTTGGTGATTATTGCAGGTCGACCGTCTATGGGTAAGACTGCGTTTGCCATGAACATGGTTGAGCATGCGACCCTTCATCAAGACCGACCCGTATTGGTTTTTTCATTAGAAATGCCGGCTAATCAGTTAATCATCAGAATGTTGTCATCGATCGGAAAAATTGATCAAACACGTATGCGATCGGGGAATTTGGTGGAAGATGATTGGCCTCGACTAAGCAGTGCCGCGCAAAGGTTAAAAGATAAACCGTTATTTATTGATGATTCGGCAGGCATAACCCCGCTGGAGATGCGCAATCGTATCAAACAATTCACTCGTGAAAGGGTGGAGCAATTGCGTCAGGAATGGCATAAAGAGCATGGCGCCAGTACCCCGGCGGATACCGAAGCTCTCTATGCGCAAGCTCAGCCCGGTATGATAATGGTTGACTATCTTCAACTGATGAATGGCAGTAATTCTGCTGAGGGTCGCGTTCAAGAAATTTCGCAAATATCCCGTGAACTGAAAGGTCTCGCGAGAGAGTATGAGTGCCCAATGATCGCATTGTCTCAGCTCAGTCGTAATGTCGAACAACGCCCCAATAAACGACCAGTGAACGCTGATCTTCGTGAATCTGGAGCAATTGAGCAGGATGCCGATGTTATTGCTTTTATTTATCGTGATGAAGTCTACAACGAAGATAGTCCAGATAAGGGCACGGCTGAGATTATTATTGGAAAGCAACGTAACGGACCTATCGGTACCTGTCGCTTGATGTTTATGGGTAAGTACACTCGATTTGAAAATCTCGCGAGTGATCATTTTGCTGAACAATAAATCGCTTTTTGAGGGTTGCTGCGAATGAAAATTTTCCACTCGGTTAGCGCACTGCGTAAGGATCTTAATAAAGATCGAATAAAGGGCTCTAGGGTTGGTTTTGTGCCGACTATGGGCAATTTACATGATGGGCACTTAGCGCTTCTGCAGCAGGCTAAGCAGACTAATGACGTTGTTGTGTGCTCAATTTTCGTTAATGCATTGCAATTCAGTCTTAATGAAGACTGGGATAAATACCCTCGTACCTATCAATCAGATTGCGAAAAGCTACGAGAATCTGGCTGTGACTACCTTTTCCATCCCGATGATATTGAAATGTATCCCAATGGGCTAGACACTCAGAGTAGGGTGATCTGTCCGACTATGACCGATGTGCTCTGTGGGGCAAGCCGTCCAGGCCATTTTGAAGGTGTGACCACCGTGGTCAGTAAGCTATTTAATATCGTACAACCTGATGAGGCTATATTTGGTATTAAAGATTACCAGCAATTAGCTGTGATTCGCCGTATGGTTGAGGATCTCTGCATGCCAATCCAAGTAACATCTGCCCCGATTCATCGCGAAACTGATGGTTTGGCGATGAGTTCTCGCAATCGTTATATTACTGATGACGAGCGACCCAAAGTGATCGTATTAAAAGAGGCTCTCGATTGGATCGCCAGTCAGATTAACACCGGCAACCGTAACTTTTCGGAACTTGAGACGTCAGCAGCACTGTTGATAGAGCAGGCCGGCTTCACTGTTGATTACCTAACCTGCAGTAACAGTAAGACACTAGATTTAGCTGCCGATGATGATTCAGAGATCACCATTTTGGGGGCTATTTTTACTGAATCTGCGCGTCTAATCGACAACGTCAGCCTGCCTGATAACTAAAGGTCATTCCTCAATCGAGTTATAGTTTTTCATAAACTTGCTTCCCGGCCAGCCAAGTTTGTAGTACTTCAGTTTTCCAGAGGTCTTGAGACGGTATACTGAAGAGATCCTGATCGATGATAATAAAGTCTGCCCATTTTCCCGGGCTCAATCCACCCAGAACGGTTTCTTGATGGGCAGCCCATGCGGCATCAATGGTAAATGAGCGCATGGCCTCTTCAAGCGTAATAGATTGCTCTGGAATCCATCCTTGCTCTGGTTGGTTATCTTTGTTTTGTCGAGTCACTGCGGCATGAATGCCATGAAACGGATTGGCCAATTCAATCGGGTAATCAGAACCAGACACCAAACGACTGCCTTGGTCAAGAAAGCTCCGCCATGCATAGGCACCTTTTAGGCGTTTGGCACCAATCCGATCCTCTGCCATATTCATATCACTCGTCGCATGTGTTGGTTGCATCGAAGGGATAACATTTAAGGCTTTAAAACGAGGTATGTCAGCTAGAGAGACAATTTGAGCATGCTCCATTCGGTGCCGTAATGTTTCTCCGCCAACAGTTGCATAGGCATACTCAACTTCATCCAAACCAATTTGGTTTCCCTTATCGCCGATAGCATGAATAGCGACTTGGAAGTCGGCTTTGATCGCATCGTTAAATATACTTCTCAGTTGCTGCTGAGAGGTCAATAAAAGGCCACTATGACTAGGGCGGTCGGTATAAGGTTCAAGCATTGCTGCGCCTCTGCTTCCCAAGGCGCCATCAGTATAAACCTTGACACTTTTGACACTGTATAAATCATTATCATCAACCGTTGGCCCCGCAGAAAGAATAGAGCCTAATTCTGGGTCGGTGGAAGATATCATCCCATACAGCCTCACAGCCAACTCTTGTCGTTTGGCAAGACCTGAGTAGAATCGATGCTCAGTAGCACTTACGCCGGCATCATGAGTCGAGGTGATGCCAAAAGAGAGTAGATGATTGGTGGCAGCGTCGACAGCGGCGGCAAGCTCTTCATCACTAGGTGGCGGTATTATTTGATTGATAATATTCATAGCATTATCGATTAAAATACCGGTAGGCTGGCCATTGGCATCGCGTAAAATTTCTCCACCGGGAGGTGATATGGTATTGGCATTGATGCCAGCCAATTCAAGCGCTTTGCTATTAGCCCAGCCAGCATGGCCATCAATTCTTTCTAACCAAATGGGTCGATCGGATACTAATTCGTCAAGAATTTTGGTGTTTGGGAATTGTTGCCCTGGCCAGAGCACCTGGTTCCATCCTCTACCGCGGATCCATTTGAGATAGGGTTTTTCTTTTGCATAGTCGGCAATTTGTGAGGCCGCTTGTCGGGCTGAGCTAGTATCGCGAAGATCTATCTGGAGTAGTGTATACCCCAAGCTGGAGACGTGGCCATGTGCATCAGTGATACCTGGGATCAGTGTTTTTCCTTGGCCGTCAACGATGTTAGCCTCAGAGAAGTTCTCGACAAGCCGGTCATCTCCTATGGCCACAACCTTGCCTGAATCAACCACTAGGGTTGTAAACTGCTCGAGCTCCCGGGCATTATCAAAACTGTAACCATTGAAATTAGTAAATACAGTTGTTGTCGACTGAGTGTCATTGCTGCAACTAGCGTTCAGAGCTAATAGGGAAATAGCTAATACGGCCAATAATTTCTGCGTTATTATATTTGCTTGTATTTGTATCAAAACAGTCTCCATTGCTTTAAATATTATGCTCCCCTGAAGGACATCGAAGGCGTTGCATAGTCTGCCGATTACTGGATTTTTGTCAATCGATTTCACAGAATTACTAGCGTTTCTGGTCGAGTTTCACACCGTAACTCATTGACTAATAGACTTAAACTGTTAGACTTCTCGCTTCTCCGCAAATACCTTTGCTGGAGATTATAGAAAAGTACCAGACAGGCGTAACCAATGTCGCTGGTCATCAACAAAGATAGCGCTATTACCCTTAGCTCTAACGTCAGTCAAAAGCACTCATCCGTGTGACTGAACATGCTGCATTTGCGGCGTCTCTTTTGATGTTACAGCCTACCTCTGACTGGAAAATTTCACACAACTGATTTGTGAGGAACTATTTTGGAAAGTTTATCGGGCGGTGATATTTTAATCCGTGCTTTAAAAGATGCAGGCGTAAAAGACGTTTGGG
>CAJWFB010000088.1 GCA_913031645.1 uncultured Cellvibrionales bacterium | reverse complement strand
TTTGCCTTTATATCCCATCGCCCATTTTGATAATCTCTCCTGCTTGGAGCTATGCGTCTTTCGCAGCGCAAATTTAATCTTCATGATGTGCTTTGCTTTGTGTCGATTCATTAGACTGTCACTCTCTAATATAACTGTAAATATTGTGTTATTGTTTTGTAGTATGACTTGGAAAAAGATTTTACTTACACACAGCCCTTGACGACTATATATCGTGGTATTACTTAGATATATGTGCAGAGATGCTTTAGGATATGATCTCAGAATCAATACGCGAATATTGTTTAGATGAGTGGTTTCGATTTTAAGTTATGGTAACTCTCTAACTCTTAATCGCTAGGAGTGGATAATGACAGACCTTAAATCATGCAGTTGTATATTTTTTGGTTGCAAAACGTGCAGCTGAAGACGCTGCTGAAGGGTAGAAATCGGATTTGCATTAGATGGTTATTGAGAAATATTTCTGTGAGTAGAGTTGCTCATTTTTTGCGGTTTTCTTTGCCTGGCACACTGCTGCCTGGAGCGATTTTCTTTTGTGTATTTTCGGCGACTTCGATTAGTGCTCAAGATGATGTCTCAATGAAAGAGCGGTCTACCCAGATTCCAGAGTGGTTTGATGAGGCAAAGCTGGGAATATTCATTCATTGGGGGTTACCCTCTGTACCAGCATTTGCCTCTGGCCGACCTTATGCGCAAGGGGAACTTGATCAGACAGGAGGGTGGGGGAAAGATAGAGAGATCCCCTACTCCGAGTGGTATCAATTTTCATTACAATATCCAGAGGGAGATACACGCCGTTGGCACGACGAGAAGTATGGTGCCGACTTTCCCTATGATGCATTTCAGCCGATGTTTGAGGACAACATCAAAGACTGGGATCCCGAAAAGTGGGCAGAACTGTTCGCGTCGTTTGGGGCAAAATATGTCGTCCTCGTTACTAAGCACCATGATGGCTATACTTTGTGGCCTAGTGAGGTTGAAAATCCAAATAAGGATGCCTGGGGCTCCCAGCGTGACCTAGTAGGGGAGCTTGCAAATGCGGTTCGTGCCAAAGGGATGCGTTTTGGCACCTACTACTCAACTGGACTAGACTGGACTTTCAGCCTTCCCAAAGAGGGTGATGATTATTCTAGATTTATCAAATCTGCGCCTCTAGGTAAAGAGTATGGAAACTATGTCTACGAGCATATCCTAGAAATTGTAGACCGTTATAAGCCAGACGTTCTTTGGGCTGATATTGGTTATCCAAGTTCAGGTCAGTTAGATATTGCTCTTGAACACTATTTCGAAGCGGTACCACAGGGTGTGGTAAATGATAGATGGAGTGCATTTGATAAGCAGTCCCGAATAGCAAACCTTCCTTGGGGAATGCATATATTGAAAATTCTAAACTGGCTCTCTATTGACTCCGGTTCTGAGGTTGATGGTTGGGATCACTATGGATATAAAACCAGCGAATATACCTCCCTAGAGCAGGTGCAGCCATACATTTGGGAGTCAACCAGGGGGTTGGGTGGGTCATTCGCGTATAACCATCTAGAAACCGAAGAAGATATGTTGAATGGCGATGAGCTAATCAGTTTTTTGATTGATACTGTTTCCAAAAATGGGAACATCTTGATAAATGTGGGGCCAGATAGTTTTGGACATATTCCATCCATGCAACAAAAGCCGCTAAAAGAACTCGGTGCTTGGCTTCAGGTGAATGGCAATGCAATCTATGCGACTCGACCTTGGGAGCGATTCGGTTATGACCTTCCCTCAGGCGGTCGGCTCCGCTTCACGCAGGATAATAATAATCTATACGTAATCATAGTTGGAGATCATGGTGGTGAGATTGTATTAGAAGATCTTGGATTTGAGCCGAAGACCGTAAAACTCTTAGGACAAGGCAATGTGCCTTTTAGTCGCAAGGAAAACGATTGGATAATTCAGGTTGGACCCTACAGAGAAGGTGGTTCAGCCAAAACACTGCAGATTTCAAAGACCTGATGTCATACAATTAATCTCATATCTAGCAACAAGTTGAATTGTTGAGCTTTACAAGCCGCTTAAAACCATCTCTACATGTCGTGCGAATGCTAAGTACGAGTAATTTATAGTGCTCTTTTGCTTTTATGTGGTGGACCATTGACTCATACCCGACGTTTTAGCAGAACAGAATTGGCTCACTAGACATCGGCTAATGCAGTGCTAAGGATTTTCAATACTTAAATAACAGCTTTTTGAACGACTGATAATTGGAAGTTATATGAGAGGGGATTAAAACTCCAACTGGCTTATTCACTTAAAGGAGACGGGGAATCAGGAAAATCGAATCTTTATATCTATCGATTATTCTTTTAAATCATCTTCCATGATGATGTTTTCCTGAGTGCAATCCGTAAATCCTGCGACTTTACTAAAATCAAAAACTGGCCATTTCCACAGCCGCCAACATCCTTGTTGGCCCATCATCCTTGATGGAATCATTCGAATTGCAACGTTCCCCGAATGTGCGATTATTCTAAGCCTGTGCGTTCTGAAAGAATATAAGGTAAAAGAGTTAGTACTTAAGCACTAAACTAGTGGTAATGTAAGCTCGATAAAGTGCTATTAGCAAAGTTCATAAGGGTGTCCGCAAGCAAAGTTTCATTGCGAGAATGACAATGCCTAGACTATTATCCATAGACAAATGTGTATTAAAAAGGTGACGCATGAAACTCCTTATTTTTAGAATCTTAGTCGCAATGTCCTTGCTCTTGGTTGCAGCTTGCAATGAGAATACTGGATCGTCCGTTAACGTGACTCGACCAAACAAAGACCCCTATCCATCAACCTATTTGTTGCCGACTCACGCTGCATTTGCGATTGTTAACGCAAATATTTTAACCGGTGATGGTAAAGAACTAAATGATGCGGACTTGTTGATTGAGAATGGCAAAATTACTGCAATGGGAAGTGATCTAACGCTAGGGCTCAATATAGATCAGATTCAAGCAAACGGACGATGGGTTACCCCTGGCATAATCGATGTCCATTCTCATATGGGCGTCTATTCTGCACCAAGTACGTCAAATCATTCTGACGGAAATGAAATGACCTCACCTGTCACTGCGGAGGTATGGGCCGAGCACTCGGTTTGGCCCGGAGATCCTCAATTTGAGAAAGCCTTGGCCGGTGGTGTAACCACACTACAAATCTTACCCGGATCGGGGAACTTGATCGGTGGTAGAGGTGTGACACTTAAAAATATTCCGTCGATAACTGTTCAGGGAATGAAATTTCCCGGTGCCCCCTATAGCCTTAAAATGGCCTGTGGTGAGAACCCCAAACGGGTTTATGGGAGCCGTAATACCCTGCCCTCAACTCGCATGGGAAATATGGCCGGCTATCGAAAAGCCTGGATTCAAGCTGCTGAATACAAAAAATCGTGGGATGAATATATAGCGGACTCTGGAAATCGCTCTCTTTCAAATACGCCTACTCGCAACCTAAGACTTGAGACCCTATCCGGTGTTTTAGAAGGCGATATTCGTATCCATAATCATTGTTATAAAGCCGATGAGATGGCACAAATGATTGATATGTCAAAAGAGTTCGGCTACGAGATAGCGGCTTTTCATCATGCAGTTGAGGCATACAAGGCCGCACCCCTATTAGCCAAGGAAGGAATTTGCGGTGTAATGTGGGCTGACTGGTGGGGCTTCAAACAAGAAGCCTTTGATATGGTACGAGAAAATATTGCATTGGTAGACTATGCGCAAGGCTGCGCTGTCATTCACTCGGATGATCCCATTCAGGTACAGCGACTCAACCAAGAAATTGCTAAGGCTATGAGTGCGGGCAATCGTATGGGATTAGATATTACACCAGCAAAAGCAATTCGCTGGGGTACTCAAAATGCGGCCATAGCCTTGGGCTTAGAGGATGAGATTGGCTCACTAGCCGTGGGCAAAAATGCCGATATCGTGCTGTGGACCAAGCATCCTCTCAGTGTTTATAGCCATGCCAGCAAGGTTTGGGTCGATGGCACCCTGCGGTATGATCGATTCGATAGCTCAGTGCAACCGACGAGTGACTTTAATTTAGGTATTATTAAGGCAGGAGGGATTAGACCATGAGATATTTACAAGTCATTATTATCCTATCGATAGTCTCTATACCTGCAACTGCAAACTCACTGCTGATTAAAAGTGTTGATATTTATAGCAGTAGCGGGGTTGAAAAAAATACTAATGTGCTGATTGAAAATGGTCAGATCACAGAAATCGGTCAGCGAATATCTCACACTGCCGATCGTGAAATCGACGGTACTGGAAAGTCAATAACGGCAGGCCTGTTCAACGCTTCGACGCATATAGGCGCCGTAGAAGTCAGCGCCATTGGCGCGACTGTAGATTCTTATTCTGAAAATGATTCTGTTACAGCGTCATTAAAAATAGCTGAAGCTTTTAATCCCAACTCAACGCTTATCCCACATAATCGTACTCACGGATTAACCCATGCTTTGATTGTGCCAGATTCAGCGACTCATCTTTTTTCTGGGCAAGTTGGTTTAATTCAGCTTGGAGCAAATCCTCGCGTTGTTCATGACAGTCTTGCTGTTGCCGTTGATTTTTCTGAGTACGGATTTGAGTTATCGGGTAATTCACGCGCCGCTGCGCTAGTCGAGCTTCGACAAGCACTCGATGATGCCAAAGACTTCTCTCGCAACAGAAAATCGGCCCTGGCGGGTGATCATAGAGACTATGAACTGTCTTATGCTGATTTAGCGGCTTTGGAGCCTGTGGTCAATGGGACAAAACCGCTTCTGGTTAGGACTAATCGTGCCAGTGACATCAAAAATATTCTCAGCGTGGCCAGAGAATTTCAACTAAAACTCATTTTATCCAGTGTCCTGGAGGGTTGGATGGTTGCTGATGAAATAGCTGCCGCAGGCGTACCCGTTATTATGGATCCCATCAATAACCTGCCCCGCGCTTATGAATCTCTTGGCGCCAGACTTGATAATGCTAAGCTGATGTCAGATGCCGGCGTGGACCTTATCTTTACGGGTATGGGACGCAGCGAGTCTCATAATGCTTATCTGGTGAGACAATCAGCAGGCAATGCAGTGGCTAACGGTTTAAATAAATCAGCAGCCATTGCTGCGATGACTAAAAACCCAGCAACTTTATTTAGGGCTTCCGTAAGCGGTGATATTATTGTGGATGAAGTTGCAGACTTAGTAATGTGGAGTGGCGACCCATTAGAGCTGACAAGTGAGGCTGAGCTGGTCATCATCGAGGGGAAGATCATACCCATGGAAAGCCGTGCACTGCAGTTGCGGGATCGCTACTTTGAGCGTCTCATGCAGTAAACGATACAGCACAAAATGCAAAACGCTCAGTATCTTACGGGGCGTTTTTGTATCTAATTCTTAAGGAATTATGACGCCAAACTTTTCTCTCGTAACTTGCCCAATAGGTCCCGAGTTTGCGCCGCCTCTTCAAACTCTAGATTGCGCGCATGCTGATACATCTTTTCTTCCAATCGCTTAATCTCTTTGGCAATATTTTTAATTGGCTCAGCACCACCAATGACATCATAAGCGGCATTGGCTTCGGCTGCTTGGCGATCGCGTCTGTTTTGACCCGTGGCAGCGTAAGCGCCTTCCATAATGTCTTTAACGCCCTTAACAATACTGGTTGGTGTAATACCATTTTTCTTGTTGTATTCAACCTGCATAGCCCGGCGACGTTCAGTCTCATCAATAGCACGCTGCATTGATCCGGTAATTTTATCCGCATACAAAATCGCTTTACCGTTGAGATGACGAGCGGCGCGACCAATAGTCTGAATCAACGACTGCTCGGATCGCAAGAAGCCCTCTTTGTCAGCATCAAATATAGTCACCAAAGACACTTCAGGCATATCCAAGCCCTCACGCAGTAGGTTGATACCCACCAGCACATCAAACTCACCCAAACGCAGATCCCGGATAATCTCAACTCGCTCTACGGTGTCCACATCAGAATGCAGATAACGCACTCGCACTCCGTGCTCATCCAAGTATTCGGTAAGATCCTCTGCCATGCGCTTGGTCAAAACGGTGATCAAAATGCGTTCATTGTTCACCACTCGGGCTCGAATTTCTGATAGCGCGTCATCTACCTGAGATAGTGCTGGACGGACTTCAATGAGTGGGTCGAGCAACCCTGTTGGGCGCACAACCTGCTGGACAACTTGCCCCTCATTGGCGGCCTCATATCGACTGGGTGTCGCCGACACAAAAATCATCTGTGGCGCTAAGTCTTCCCACTCATC
>CAJWFB010000087.1 GCA_913031645.1 uncultured Cellvibrionales bacterium | reverse complement strand
GGCAGCAACGGGTCGAGAATCTCCTGAGCAATTTCGAATGGGTCTTCTTCAGATGTATGAGTCAACGAAGGCCCAGTAATAGTCGACTGGCCGCCTCGCGTTTCAATAATGATATCTGCAGCGCTAGACATGATATCGATATTACCCTGCAGGCTTGTTGGTTTTCCACTGTCCAACCATATCGCCTCGGGCATGTCGTTGATCTTTTCAAACATCGCCGCACAATCGGCTAAATAGGGTACTTCATGACGAGTAATTGACTTCACTACTTATGGCCCTTTTCAGCGGGATTAGCCACTGGGTTGTTAAAAATTGGTGGAAGACACTCTATGGATTTAGTGGCTCACACGCAATCAACATTTGACTCCTTTGTACGATTAATTCATCTTGTCAGCCTTACAGAAAAAGGTTTTATAAAATGATGACTATTCGCGTCGCCAACGCCGATCAAGATACTTCTATGCTGACTCAGCATAATTGCGCAATGGCTCTTGAGACTGAGAACAAAATTCTAGATCCAATAGCGGCACAATTGGGCGTCTATGGCCTATTTGATCGTCCTCAGTTTGGGTTTTATCTCGTTGCCGAGGTTGATGGCAAACCGGCTGCTAGTCTAATGGTAACCTATGAATGGTCCGATTGGCGCAATGGGCTTTTTTGGTGGATCCAATCAGTTTACGTAAAAGAGGATTATCGCCGAAAGGGTATATATCGGGCCATGTACGCTGAGTTAAAGCGTATGTCTCAATCACAGCCAACTCCCGTCTGTGGTTTCCGACTGTATGCCGAAACGGACAACACAAATGCGCATAAAACTTATCGAGAGTGCGGAATGCATGTCTGTGAGTACCTGATGTTCGAGGAGAGTAACACTCAGGCTGGGTAAAGCCTGCTTAAAAGAACGGGAACTGCATTTTCAACCCTGAGTATTCGAGTCCCAAGATGAACAGGCGCAAAGCCCGCTTGCGCTAGCTTTTCTACTTCAAAGGGTATAAACCCACCCTCAGGCCCAATAGCTAGTGTGGTTGTGGCCTTACAATCGATAGGGCAGCGTTGCTCAGAATCAGGATGAGCAACTATGGCTATTGAACTGCCAACAACACTAGGTAACTCATCTTCTACAAAAGGTTTAAACAGTTTACGCAGATGTACCTTTGGAAGACAGGTATCTATGGACTGCTCCAAGCCCAAAATGAGCTGTTGCTCTATGGCTTTCGGTGCCAGGAGTGGCGACTGCCAAAAACTCTTCTCTACTCGACTTGAGTTAATCAAATACACGGTTTTTACACCCATCGCGGCGATAGTCTGCAAGATCCGCCTTAGCATTTTGGGTCTTGGCAATGCCAAAATCATGGTCAGTGGTAATGGTCTAGGCGCTTTAGTCGTCAGCTCAATTTCTAGTGTCGCACTGTTGTCATCGATGGACGTTATTTTGCCTAACCCGATAGCACCGTTTATCTCTCCCACGCGGATAGTATCGCCCTTGTTAAGTCGCTGAACTTCGATGATATGCTCCAGTTGCCGACCCACTATAGTGGTTATGTTGTTTTGGATATTTTCTGATCTTAGAAGCAGTAAATTCATTGCCCAATTATAATCGATATAGAGCGACACAGAAAATTATGTTTCCTCTCTAACCCAGATAAAACCAATTAGTCGCGGTCAGTTATTGCATAGCTAGCCTAGGGCAATGACAATGGGGGTAGCAAGCAGGGGCATGTGCTTTAAAGCTGCATAGATCAAACTCGGTGCCGCCCGACCAAATGTGGGTTTCAAGAAGCACCTTTGGACCAGCGGACTAAATTATAAAATTAATCAGGGAGATGGCAGTGAGCAGCAAAATTCCGAGAAATAGAGACAATGACTATACCGAAGACATGGCCCAGCAACGACGTGATTTTGCTAGTCAAATCACATCCTCCTCGCTCGATAATATTGGACATTATTCGGTTGATCCTGCGCTTACAGCGGGCAATATCGAGAACTTCATTGGCGTAGCGCAAGTGCCCTTAGGGTTGATAGGGCCTTTGTTGGTCAATGGCGAGCACGCTCAAGGTGAATTCTATGTGCCTATGGCGACTAGCGAGGGAACTCTAGTTGCTAGTTATAATCGAGGTGCAAGTTTATTACGTGCTGCTGGTGGGGTAACGGTTTCTGTGATTGATGATGCAATGCAGCGTGCGCCAGTATTTATGTTTGAAAATGCTCGTCAAGCTAGAGATTTTGGTGTTTGGGTTGAAGATAATTTCGGTGAAATCGCGGCGCAGGCTGAGACCACGACCTCCTCTGGCAAGCTACGGAACATACAGCAATTTGCAGCAGCGCGAATGCGCTACCTACGATTCAACTACACCACTGGCGATGCAGCGGGTCAGAACATGGTCGGCAAGGCGACATTTGTTGCCTGTGAGTGGATCATGGCTAATTATCCTGGCATCCAGCGCTATACACTGTCAGGAGCCATGGATACCGATAAAAAGCATTCACAGCTCAATACGTTGCATACCAGAGGTAAGCGTGTTGTCGCCGAGGTGACAATTCCCAGCGGCTTGATTGAAAAAGTCATGGGTACAACTGCTGAAGCCTTATATAAAGCTCGTGCTGTAAATCAGGTTGGCGGTTTACTTGCGGGCTCTATCAATACTGGTGCGCACTCTGCAAATGGAATTACAGCGACGTTTATTGCTACGGGACAAGATGTTGCTAATGTTGCAGAATCCTCTGCGGCCATTGTTTATGCGGACCTAGATGACAATGGCAATTATTACTTGTCGATCACCATACCCTCTTTAATTGTTGCCACTTATGGAGGCGGTACCGGGTTACCCACGCAGCAAGAATGTTTAAAACTGCTGGATTGTAGTGGTGCGGGTAAGGTCAACAAATTGGCTGAAATTATTGGTGCTACTGTGATGGCTGGCGAGATCTCCCTAATGAGTGCAGTCTTAGCCGGTGACTGGGTGACCAGCCATGACGCTCTGGGACGTAACCGTTAATATAAAGTACTCCTGTATTATAGTAATTATGTCTGACTTCACTATAATGCGATGCCCTGGGCTCGTAGTTCAATGGATAGAATAGGGACCTCCTAAGTCTTAGATGCAGGTTCGATTCCTGCCGAGCCCACCAATCGTTCTTCACACGTCAAGTGTGCCTAGCGGGTTATGGTCGATACGTAGAATTCGGATCCCCAGAGGGGTCTAGTGGCTGACAATCTACCGCCCTTAAATAGCGACTACTTTTTGGAACCCCGTATACGTGCATGTCTCTCGTTCCGCGAGCGATGCTCAAACTGGCTGACTAGATATAGGTAAGGATGTTGGCTATATTAAGGCTCCTAAGTACTATTTTTTTGAACAGAAAGATTGACACTTTGAAGGGAGTAAAATATGAAGCGAGCTGAACCATCGCTAGTCTTAGTCCTTATGACGATGTGTTCGACGAGTATTTTGTGCTCAGAATATGCCGTTACTGCGGTGCCAAGCGCAGTAGAGAGGACGACATCATTGATGATTCGGGGTGGTTGGTTGTTTGACAGCATCAGCGATGAACGTAGGCCCAACAACGGTATTTTTATCCAAGACGGTATTATCAAAGCTATTGATGTATCTAAGACAGTACCAACCACCACAGATACAACCATTATTGAGCTCAACGATCAACAGACTATTATGTCGGGGTTGATCGATTTGCACGCGCATTATAATTTTGACTTTCTTGATCAGGGCCGCGTTGAGGAGGTCGCCTCTAATGGATTAGTGTTTCTTGCAAACGGTATCACCACTACCTGGTCGGCGGGGGAGTTTAACCCAGAACGTATCATTGAACAGCGCCACCTGATCGATTCGGGACAGGCTATAGGACCAAGACTTTTATCATCAGGACCCTATTTTGGTGGATTTCGCTGTGAATACAACGTCAGAGTGGCAGCTGATGACTGCAGTGCTTGGCCAAACGATATAAGCGATCAAGAGATTAGAGATGAAGTGGATTACTGGACCCAAAAGGGCATCTCGAGTATAAAAATCAAACAGGCAACACCTCATGAGATGCGGGTTATTATTGATCAAGCACAGAAAAATAGCTTAACGACTACCGGCCATTTAGCCAATTATGAGGTTGAGTATGACGTCTCGACGGAAGATGCCATACGTATGGGGATCGATCGAATAGAGCATCAATTGATGCTTGCTTTGAGTGCCGAGACTGCAGATCCGCAGGAATTAGCGAGTATTATCAGCTTGATGATTGAGCATCAGGTATTTTATGGTGCCAACTTACAGATGTATGGAAGTGTCAATTTACGCACAAAATATGCGTCTGATATGCTTTGGGTCGATGAGGCAAAATATTTTACGCCCTATGCACGGCAACTCCTTCAAAAACGCGGCCCACCACCTCCTGAGTCTGACTGGCCTGAGTATCATCAGCGTGTGATCGAACTCATGGCCCTTTATGAGGCGGGAGGAGGCAACTTACTCGTCGCTGGCACTGACGAACCAGTCTACACCACATTACTCCCAGGCTTTGCCTACCACAGAGAATTATTTGCTCTCAATAAAGCAGGTTTACCCCTCAGTGTGGTGCTTAAGGCCGCCACCATTAATGGCGCCAGAGCATTGGGCATTGATAGTGATGTGGGAAGCATACAAGAAGAGAAAATTGCCGACTTAATTATTATTAATGGTAATCCTTTGTCAGACATCAAACATGTGCGCAATATTGATACTGTGATTAAAAACGGCATCATGCATACTCCTAAGAGTTTGTTAAACGCTGCTGAAGGTACTATTGGGCCGCAGAGTGATCTGGATCATTCACGCTGGATTCTTAATATCTTGCCCTTACGATAGCCCAAGTAGGACCCCTAGGGAGGAAGAATGAATGTAAGCCAATTTGTGTTGCAAACCTACAAATCTCGATTGCTAGTCAGGTCTATGTTGGCCGATATTTTAGTGTTACCTTGGGAATGATTGGGTATGCTCAGCCGTCACACCAAATGGACACTGAGCGGTGGTCAACAGCGCGAGCGACTGATTGGTCAGAGCAATATCCCTGGATAGTGGGATTTAACTACGTCCCAAAGTCAGCCATAAATCAACTTGAAATGTGGCAGCAAGCTACATTTGATCCGACTCAAATAAGCCAAGAACTCGAGTGGGCATCAAAAATCGGCTTCAATATGGTCCGAGTCTTTTTGCATCCTATTCCTTGGATAGAAGATAGCGAAGGGTTTTACCAGCGGATTGATCAGTTCCTAAGTATCGCGGATATGCATCATATCGATGTAATGTTTGTTTTGTTTGATGATGTATGGAACCCTCTGCCAAAAGCAGGAACACAGCCCGGTCCACGCAAAGGGGTGCATAATTCAGGTTGGGTACAATCTCCAGGCGCTGAAATTCTTGGTAATCTGGACAGGCATGACGAGATGGAGCCCTATGTCAGAGGTATAGTGTCGCGCTATAGGGTTGATGATCGTGTCGCGATTTGGGATTTATACAATGAACCGGGTAATCTTAATACTATTCCCTACGGCCATTCTGAAGTTAATGAAAAACCGAGATTCTCTTTAGCGCTTCTTAAAAAGACATTTGCATGGGCCCGCGAGGAAAGCCCTTTGCAACCTCTTACGTCAGGAGTCTGGCGACTTAAAAAGGGGTCTTGGCGCGGGACGAGCATGAATGACAGTGGGGCGCCGCTATTTAACTTTATGCTCAAGCAATCTGACATTATTACATTCCATTCATATGAAGACCGTGAGAACACAGCCAGAGCTGTCAGCCATCTCGAAAGTCTAAACAGGCCCATGATTTGCACTGAGTACGTAGCCCGAGGCCATGGGAGTAACTTCGATACTGTATTGCCATTATTTGCAGATAAAAATATTGGTGCCATGCACTGGGGGTTTGTGTCGGGGAAAACGCAAACGATATACCCTTGGCGTTCTTGGGTATCTGTTATCCGCTTTTGGGATGGGTTATTTTCTAGTCGTCCAGATCCTTGGCACCATGACTTGCTGTATTCGGATGGCACAGCCTATGACCCATCAGAGGTAGATCTTATTAGTAGTTTAATGCGCAAGAAAATATCGGGAAAAACTCAAAATAGTCAGTAACCGAGATATCACCTGAAGCTCATGATAAATCACAAAACCGCGATTGAGACCACAAAAAACCCAGAATGATTAATCATTCTGGGTTTTTAATAACTCATTTGGTTGCTGGTTCAACTATTGTCCCAATTGGTATAGAGGTTTTTAACCACAAAACTTCTAGGATTAACACAGCTATAGACTTCACTTGTAATGGCATCCGCTTGTTCAGCGACTTTATAGTAGTTGTAAGCCATTTCACCTCTGGCCATAAACGATTGGAAATAGGATAAAT
>CAJWFB010000086.1 GCA_913031645.1 uncultured Cellvibrionales bacterium | reverse complement strand
TCCTAAACGTATTCAAACCTTTTGGATAAACCTGCATCATTAGAATTTGACTACTAGTTTTTGCGGCTAAAGCAGCAAGCTCAAGATCTATAGCTACGCTAGGTTAAAGCATGTCATATGACATGTAAAGTATTGTATGATTTAATCGGGCTTTTGCTACTTTATTCTGGTCGCGGCGACAGGTAAATTAAAACAAGGCCACGGGTTGTCTCGGTAAGCCACTATGGCAAGACTGGCTTTATATTCATGTTTTATTGTTATACTTGGCCTTAATAAACGCCCTAAGGCTATCAAGTACATCATCATTATCATCCGTCCAAGGCCTGCCTTTACCAATGAACAATGTGGTTCCTTCTACCATAGACATTATCAAAAGTGCCTCTGCTCGAGGTGCGTTGCTACCACTACGCTCCAGCATTTTCTCGAATATTTGTATATATTCTCTGTAGATGTCATCGACCAAATCTGCCACTAACGGCTCAACCAACATCATTCCCCAGAGTTGCGGCCACAGCCTATCCTCCTGAAATAGACCCTCGACAGGATCAATCAGCAGAAACGTCAACAGTTCATCAATGTCTAGGGAGTCGGTATCTAAGTTCACTAGTTGAAAGTTCTTTTTATACTCAGCCGCAATGTAAGTAACTAAGGCGCGCAGCATGACCTCCCGTGTTCGAAAATGGTACTGCAGAGCACCCAGTTTGATGCCGCTCTCACGAGCTAGAGCGCGCATAGTTAAACTGCCATAACCAGAATCGGCAATGATTTTGATCGCTGTCTGCAGTATTTGAAGCTTACGCTCACTCATAGAGATTTTTCCAAAGCATTGACATGTCAATAGACATGCGAGAACATGTCAATCGACATGCTTTTAGTTTAACTAATATCTGATCTTTTGTCTGGGGATATTAGCACGATTGTCGATGTCAGTAATTATAGAATTAAGTGATGGATGCCTGAGATGCCATCTTAAAGCCAAAACAGCTTTTTGAGCTAACAAGGTTACTAACACCATTACCAATGCTGACGGTAATCGCTCCGCTGATTAGTCTGGCGAGTTTCGGTAGCCCGTTTAATAAAAAGGGAAACACATGCAACATTCCATCGCGCAACTTTTAGCTACCTCTGCTGAAAAATATCAACATAAAATAGCGTTAATTATTGACGGTCAGCAGCTTAGTTATCTGAAGTTGGACGCCCTCGCCAATCAGATGGCCAATAGCCTGGTTAAAATTGGTGTGTCTCCAGGTGATCGCGTTACTCTTTATGGTGCCAATGCCTGGGAATGGGTCATTAGTTATTACGCAGTGTTAAAAGTCGGTGCGGTGGTAAATCCCATTAATGTGATGTTAACCCCCGAAGAAGTTGCCTTTGTCGTTGAAGACTGTGGAGCTAAGGTTATTATTGCATCTAAAGAGAAAGGGCTACCCCTCATGGGATTAAAAGGCCAGTCATCCATCGACAAACTAATTTTATATGGTACAGACATTCCTGCAGAGGCCACTGCCTTCGATCAACTTATTAAAGAGGCTTCTGAGGTTTTTATAAGCCCGATCATAGATAAGGAATCACTGTCAACTATCTGCTACACATCAGGTACCACGGGAAAACCCAAAGGTGCCATGTTGTCGCATAAAGCCGTTACCACAAACATCTTGATGACCGCTTTAATGCATGGTCGCTGCGAACAAGACATTCTTGTTACAGCGCTACCCTGCCCCCATGTCTATGGCAATGTAGTCATGAGTGCCTGCTTTCAGAACGGCGGAACACTAGTTCTGCACTCCGTATTTGACCCTGAGGAAATTCTTGAATCCATTGAAAAGTATCAAGCAACTGTTTTCGATGGGGTACCAACCATGTATATGTACATGCTGGTGAGCCCAAGTCTCAGTCAGCGTAACTTATCATCACTTCGCTTTTGCTCCGTTGGCGGCCAGACCATGCCGCCTGCCAAGATGGC
This sequence comes from uncultured Cellvibrionales bacterium, assembly GCA_913031645.1. Taxonomy (GTDB): domain Bacteria; phylum Pseudomonadota; class Gammaproteobacteria; order Pseudomonadales; family Porticoccaceae; genus HTCC2207. Next base: position 4,504 of record CAJWFB010000086.1, on the reverse strand, counting down.
GCTAGTAGAAGATAATTTTAATTGCCCGCTGATTGAAGTCTGGGGCATGACCGAACTAGCCGGCTTGGGCACCACCTTTATTTGGAACGGCGACTATCGCCATGGGTCAATTGGCTTACCCATACCCTACACGCAAGCAAAAATTGTAAGTACAGAGAACTCTGATACTGAGCTACCCAGTGGAGAGGCTGGAGAACTTCTTATTAAAGGGCCTACTGTCATGCAGGGCTACTTTGGAAACGAAGTAGGTACAAAGGAAGTGCTAAGTAAAGATGGCTGGTTACGCACAGGTGATGTTGCTCGCTTCGATGAGAACGGTTTTATCGTTATTGTCGATCGCATCAAAGATATGATACTCACGGCGGGTTTCAATATCTATCCCGCTGAGTTAGAGCACGTCCTCGCATCACACCCAGATGTAGCCATGGTTGCAGTGGGGCCCATACCCGACGAAATGAAAGGAGAACTTGCAAAAGCTTATGTTGTATTAAAACAAGATGCTAGCCCCTCAGTGGCCGAGCTATTGAGCTTTTGCCGTGAACGACTTGCTGCCTACAAAATACCTAGAGATATTCAATTTATTGACGATCTTCCCAAAACATCGACAGGAAAAATTATGCGTCGTGAACTGATTAATTTCCACGATGCGTCAAAACTAACCATTAAGTAGCCCAAAGGAAAACAAACCATGATGCAATTTGATACTAATTATGTGATGACCATAAACGGTGAGGCCGTCGTAACCAAGAATACCCAGCCAGTATACAATCCTGCGACAAGAGCGGTATTTGCTGAAGTGCCCGATGCCTCAAAAGAGCTGCTGGATGACACTGTACGAGCGGCACGTCAGGCCTTGGAGCCTTGGCGAAATACCCCTGTAAGCCAGCGCCAGTCTGCAATGGAAGGTTTTGCAGATCTTTTAGAGGCCCATTCAGAGGAGCTCATGACTCTCCTCACTCGCGAGCAAGGCAAGCCTAGAGCAGGCGCCGAATTTGAAGTTTTAGGCTCTGTAGCATGGATACGTGCAATTGCTACCCAGTCGTTACCCGATGAATTGGTTGAAGAGACTGATGAAAGACGCGTCATTACCCGATTTACCCCCGTAGGCGTAGTCGGTGCAATCGTCCCTTGGAATTTTCCAATCTTGCTCTCTATCTGGAAAATCGCACCGGCACTGATGGCTGGCTGCACTTTAATACTAAAACCCTCGCCCTATACTCCCCTATGTGACTTAAAAATGGTTGAACTTGCACAGCAGGCATTCCCGCCAGGGGTATTGAGTGCGGTCAGTGGTGGAGATGATTTAGGTAAATGGATAACTAGCCACCCAGGTATCAATAAAGTTGCTTTCACCGGATCTACCGAAACTGGTCGGCACGTTATGCGCTCTGCAGCGGATACTATTAAGCGTGTGACATTAGAGCTTGGAGGCAATGATCCAGCGATTGTGCTACCGGATGTTGATGCAAAGGCCATTGCCCCTGAGCTGTTTTGGGCCGCTTTTCAAAACAATGCTCAATTCTGTAATGTGTCCAAGCGACTCTACATCCATGAGGATATCTATGATGAGGTCCGCGATGCACTGGTCGAATTTATTGAAGCAAATATCAAGGTCGGTGATGGGACCTTAGAAGATACTGATCTTGGACCCATCCAAAATTCCATGCAGTATGGCAAGGTAAAAGACTACTTCGCCGACTGCCATGCCAATGGCTACAAGTTCGCTCTTGGTGGAAAAATCGATGAAAATGCTAAAGGGTGGTTCGTTCCAGTGTCTCTGGTTGATAATCCTCCAGAGAACTCTAGGATTGTTCAGGAAGAGCCTTTTGGTCCGATTTTGCCGCTACTTAAGTGGTCAGATGAGGACGATGTTATCGCCAGAGCCAATGACACTATCTATGGGCTGGGCGCCACAGTATGGGGCAAAGATTTGAACGCCGTTGAGCGTATTGGTAGCCAGCTTGAAGCTGGGACCGTATGGCTTAATGAGGTACATCAGTACTCGCCATTTCAAGCATTTGGCGGGCACAAACAATCTGGACTTGGCTGTGAAAACTCTTTACATGGCTTGATGGAATATACCAACTGGCAGACGACCACTCTGAAAAAATAAAGGCATAGCCATTATTATAAAGGAGACCACATCAAGAGGTTTCTAAACAACAGCGCCTACCTTTGTACGGTGACGAATACGGCGGAATTAATCTCATGAGAGATCAAACATTGAGACTAATGCGTCACAGACTAATCAACGGTTGGCCGCTGTTTTTTATGATCGCGGGATTGACTCTTGGTGGAATGACCGCAGGGATGATTATAATTGGTTTCTCGACGCCTGAATCAATCGTACAGTTGATACGCTTGTCTGTACGATTTGCCTCCCCTTGGATATTTATCGCATTTTCTACATCAGCTTTGGTATTACTTTACCCTGGCAGTGTTTCAAAATGGCTATTGCGTAACCGCCGTTATACCGGTTTGTCCTTTGCTGCTGGGTTCGTCTGGCAGGCAGTATTCATCGCAGTATTGTTTGCGTTATACCCTGCTTATTACTGGGATGAATTACACAAGACTAGTGACCTTTTGGGGCGCAGTGCCAGCTACGTATTTTTGTTTGCGCTGACGCTCACTTCATTTTTTCCTGTACGCCAAAGATTAAGCCCCACTCAATGGCATTGGCTTCATTTGATAGGTATTTGGTACTTTTGGGTGGCGATCTGGGGAAGTTACGCTGCACAAGCATTAAGTCAGAATTCTAAGGCAGTGGATGTTGTCTTTACCTTTTTAGGTTTACTAGCACTTATCTTGCGCCTCGCCGCGAGTTTTAAGTCGCGCGCAATAACGTTGAGCCGAAAACGCAAAGTCTAAACAGTTACCGCCAAAGATAAAAAATTAGCACCTATGCATTGAAAGATTATTTCGCATTGAACACCTCTCGACCAGTGGGTTTAGCCTATGTTATTGTAAGGAATGTCAAGTGACATGCCTTGTCCTACTTTAAGGAGTGTTAGATGCAAAATATTATTTACAAGGCAGTCATCGTACTAGCTATCTTGATAACCGGCGTCATCGGCCCTTCGATTTCAAATGCTGAGGAGAGTGGCCGGCCAACAAATTTGACGCTCGAATCGTTCCAGTTCGGGCCCGTCAATCGCTGGACATTCAGTCATATGCGGGAAATGATCCCGACGGCTAACATCCCGCGAGATACTAATCGATTCCTGATACTCAATAACAGCGATGATCTCGTCGCTGATTTCTCTGTCGAGTTCCAGGGTCGTACTCAATCGATCGATGAAATCGCTGCACACCAATTTATCGATGGCTTGTTGATCATCAAGGACGGTGAAATTGTTGTTGAAAACTATTACGGTCACCTCACACAAGACCGTCCACATTTGATGAATTCAGTGTCGAAGTCGATTGTTGGGTTGGTTGCCGGAAAGCTTGCCGCACAGGGTATTGTTGATCTCGATAAACCGGTGTCCCACTACGTGCCAGCGCTTGCTAAGAGTGGCTATGCCCCGGACTCACTGCAGACCGTTCTCGACATGCGCGATGGCTCTGATTATACGGAAATTTATTCAGACTTTACGACGACCTTTCGCCTCCAAGACTGTGCCATTGGTTGGACCGACGCCGACTATTGCCCGAAGAATGGACCGATCGGGCTCTATGAATTTCTTCCGACGGTCGGGCGAGACAAATCAAAACTCGGAATATTTAGCTATCGATCCGGTTCCACCAACGTCATCGGTTGGGTACTCGAAGCGGCGACAAAACAGTCTCTCGCAGAATTGATTTCAGAACATGTCTGGCAACCGATGGGTGCCGAGTTTGATGCCAATATCACAGTGGATGAAGGCGGACTTGGTTTAGCCGACCATGGTATCAGCGCCACCTTGCGTGATCTTGGGCGGATAGGATTACTCACGCTGAATGATGGCAAGGCCTTTGGGAATGAGGTGATTCCGACTGCATTTATCCAGGATATCTTGGGCCAGCAAGGTGATCCAACTTGGCCATATCCGGCCCCCAATGGATACATGCCATATTACCGTTCATTTTGGTGGGGCGAGGGCAACCCTGGCGGTGACATAAGTGGTTATGGCATACACGGCCAGTTTGTCCGTGTCGTACCCGAGGCGGGTCTTGTCATCACTATATATTCGACATGGCCACGTGCGGATGGAAACGGTGAGACTCACGGCTGGGGACATTCGGCGGAGTTAATGGATGCGATGATTGCCAAATTTCGGTAATTCGCACTCCGACTCTGAAGCGCCCGCCTATATGGACGCTGCCATCGATGCGGGATGGCGAACCTTAGAAGAACAAACGACATAAACACAACATTAGACACACAAATAGGACTGATACCATGCAAAAATTATTAAACGGCTTCTTCATTTTATTCTTATCGTTCTCAGCTACAGCTGAACAGGCTAATGAAAAGAACGCTGACCTTTATGCTGCAATAAAAGCATTCGATCACGCCTATGCG
>CAJWFB010000085.1 GCA_913031645.1 uncultured Cellvibrionales bacterium | reverse complement strand
TACAGCAAGGTACTCTTCGTAAAGGTGACTTTATGCTAGCGGGCGAAAGTGTGGGTAAGATTCGTGCCATGACTAATGAAATGCAGCAACCGATCTCTGAGGCTGGGCCGTCTATTCCGGTTGAGATTTTAGGGTTGGATGAAGTTCCCAATGCAGGCGACGAATTTTTTATTGTTGCAGATGAGCGCAAGGCTAAAGAAATTGTTGATTTACGAGTGACAAAATCTCGTGACGAGAGAATGTCTCGCCAGCAAGCCGCCAAGTTGGAAAATATGTTTTCTGACATGGGCAGCGCGCAGGTCAGAAAACTCAACTTAATTGTCAAAACTGACGTAAGGGGTTCGCTGGAAGCAATTAACAGTGCGCTGCATGATTTCGCAACTGACGAAGTCGCCGTGGATATTGTCGGGTCAGGAGTCGGTGGTATTACCGAATCTGATATTAACTTAGCACTGACTACGGGCGCTATTATTTTGGGCTTCAATGTCCGAGCGGGTGGTTCGGCTAAGGCCCTGGCCGAAAAAGAAAGCATTGAGATTCGCTATTACAGTATTATCTATAATCTACTCGACGAAGTTAAGTCGGCTCTGTCTGGCATGTTAGCGCCAGAAACTCGCGAAGAAATTGTGGGTATTGCCGAAGTGCGCGACGTGTTCCGTTCACCAAAGTTTGGTGCGATTGCTGGATGTATGGTGATTGAAGGATCCGTTCAACGCAGTAAGCCTATTCGTGTCCTGCGGGATGATGTGGTTATTTATCAAGGTGAATTAGAATCTTTGCGTCGATTTAAAGACGAGGCCAGTGAAGTGCGCAATGGCATGGAATGTGGCATCGGGGTTAAAGATTATAATGACGTTAAGGCTGGAGATCTTATCGAAGTCTACGATGTTACTGAGGTAAAGCGTTCACTTTGATGGATTTTATTGACAGAGCTAATCCATAATTAGGTGTGACCAAAGACTCATATGCCAAGAGAATTTACCCGAGCAGAGCGTGTTTCAGATGCCGTCCAACAAGAGTTGGCGGTATTGATTCGTGACGGTGTTCGTGATCCGAGAATCGGTATGGTCAGTGTCACTGATGTTGATGTGAGCAGAGATCTTGCCTACGCAAAGATCCATGTAACATTCATAGGCGAGCGCACGCAGGATGAAATTGATCAGGCAATGGCGGCTTTAAATGGTGCATCGGGTTACCTGCGCAAACTGTTGGCGTCGAGTATCAAATTGCGCATTACTCCAAGGCTAACCTTTTTGTTTGATGAAAGTGGTCGTCGAGGTCAACATCTTTCAGCACTTATTGACTATGCAATGTCAACACAGCAGGACACCGATCAGCCAGAAAATGATCAGCCTGTGGATACTGAAGGTCACTAGCATTGGCTCGTAGGCGCAACCGCGGCCGTTCAGTCAACGGTATTTTTCTGCTCAACAAACCTCTAGGGTTATCCTCTAACCAAGCACTGCAGCGGGTTAAAAACCTCTTTGACGCCAACAAAGCCGGACACACGGGCAGCTTAGACCCGCTGGCCACTGGGGTGTTGCCCATCTGTCTGGGTGAGGCGACTAAATTCAGTCAATTTCTGCTGGATTCAGATAAACACTACCGCAGTACATTTACTTTAGGTGTTAGCACCGAGACCGGGGACTGTGATGGGGCTGTGCGCAAAGAACAGGATGCGTCGGATATCACTGAACAGCAGATTCAAGTTGCTATTGAGGCGTTTAGGGGTGACATTCTACAGATTCCATCCATGTACTCTGCTTTAAAGCACAATGGTCAGCCGCTTTATAAGCTCGCGCGCCAAGGTATAGAGATTGAGCGAGAGCCGCGCCCAGTGACAGTATTTAAGTATGAAATTTTAGATTTTCGGCCAGGATCAAAAGCGGAGATGGACGTTGAAGTCCATGTCAGTAAAGGCACTTATATCCGCAGCCTGGCTGAAGACTTGGGGAATGCGCTTGGCTGCGGTGCTCATGTCAGCGCACTGCATCGCAATATTGCTGGACCGTTTACGGATGCTGAGACGATCACGCTTGAGGAATTACAAAAACAGCGAGAAACCGTTGAATCAGCTGATCTTGACGTATTACTCAAGCCTATGGATATTGCAGTGGCCGACCGAATGGCGGTTGAATTATCCGCGGTAGTAGCCGGATATTTTCAATTAGGACAACCAGTTATGTCAAATCAAGCCTTTCGTAATGGACAAGAAGGGGATATAGTGCGCGTCTTCCGCGAGGGCGGGAAATTTTTAGGTGTCGGCGAAGTTACCGAAGAGGGCCAGGTGGCACCAAAAAGGTTAGTGGTTGAAGACGCTTAGAGTGGTCTGCCGCGGGATACTATTTTAGGAAAAGATGATATTCAGATGGATGATTTAATGGCCATCGATAAATGTTGATACCTTAGTATCAACTCTTAAGTTGGGTTGTCTGTAAATATGCGCGGGCAAACCTGAATTTTTTTAACTCGCATATTGGAGTGAATCATCATGGCACTAAGTGCAGAAGAAAAAGCAGCAATCGTCGCTGAACACGCTACCTGTGAAAATGACACAGGATCGCCTGAAGTACAGGTTGCATTGCTAACCGTAAATATTAACAAGCTACAAGGCCACTTTGGCGATCACAAGAAAGATCACCATTCACGTCGCGGTCTTATTCGAATGGTTAATCAGCGTCGTAAATTACTCGATTATTTGAAGGGTAAGAACGTCGAACGCTATAGTCAATTGATTAAGAAGCTTGGTTTACGTCGATAAGTGTTCATGGTGCGGCTCCTATTTAGGAGCCGTACTGTTATTAATGAACACCTAATTAAATTGTCTTCATACGATGCCTGTACCTATGCTGATCGAGTTACTTATAACTATCCCTGAGGGTCGTTATAAGTAACCCGAGCAGCGCACAAACAGGATCTAAACAAGACGCTACAAGGTAAATAACAAAGGTAAAATTATGAATCCTTTAATTAAGAAGTTTCAATACGGTAATCATACCGTTACGTTAGAAACAGGCCGCATTGCCAGGCAGGCAACGGGTGCCGTTTTATGTTCAATTGACGATACATCAGTACTCTGTACTGTAGTTGGTGCAAGAGAAGCCAAGCCAGGAATGGACTTTTTCCCTCTGGGTGTGCACTACGTTGAGAAAGCCTATGCTGCGGGTAAAATCCCCGGTGGGTTTTTCAAGCGAGAAGGGCGTCCGAATGAGAAAGAGACTCTAACCTCACGATTGATCGATCGACCTATTCGCCCACTTTTCCCAAATGGCTTTAAAAATGAAGTTCAGGTTGTTTGTACTGTCATTTCAGCTGAGAAAAATATCGATCCAGATATCGCTGCAATGATCGGAACATCGGCTGCTCTTTCTATCTCTGGTATTCCCTTCAATGGACCTATCGGAGGTGCGCGTGTTGGTTATACCGAAGAATCAGGTTATCTTTTGAACCCAACTTATAGTGAGCTGGCAGATTCGTCACTGGACATGGTTGTAGCTGGAACTGCGGATGCTGTTCTTATGGTTGAGTCTGAGGCCAGTGAGCTATCAGAAGACATCATGTTAGGCGGTGTTCTTTTCGCTCACCAAGAAATGCAAGCAGTGATCAGCGTGATTCAGCAACTTGCTGATGAAGCTGGAAAGCCTCGTTGGGATTGGCAGGATGAAGATGAAAATGCTGATCTTAAAGAAGCTTTACATAATTTAGTAGGCGCTGACGTTGATGCCGCTTATCAGGTTGTTGATAAACAAGAGCGAGTAGTCAGTGTGAACGCACTGCGTGATCGCGCTTATGCTGAATTGGCCTCTGATGATGGTGCGTCTGTAGATGACATTAAAGATGCATTTAAGAAGCTTGAGAAGAAAGTGGTACGTGGCAGAATTATTCGTGGCGAGCCGCGCATTGATGGTCGCGACACTAAAACTGTTCGTGGTATTAATGTTGAAGTTGGCATTCTTCCTAAGGTGCATGGTTCTTCACTATTTACTCGTGGTGAGACTCAGGCGGTCGTTGCGGCAACTTTGGGTTCTACCCGCGATGCTCAAATGATTGATGCGCTCGAGGGTCGTCGTGACGATCCGTTTATGTTGCACTACAACTTCCCTCCATACTCAGTAGGTGAATGTGGCCGTATTGGCTTCACTAGCCGACGTGAAGTAGGTCATGGACGTTTAGCGCGCCGCGGTATCAATGCGGTGCTGCCTAATCCAGAAGAGTTCCCTTATGCCATGCGAGTGGTATCTGAGATCACTGAATCTAACGGTTCTAGTTCTATGGCGTCAGTTTGTGGTTCAAGCTTGGCATTAATGGATGCGGGTGTCCCATTGAAAGCACCAGTTGCTGGCATTGCAATGGGTCTGGTTAAAGAAGACGAAGGCTTTGCCGTTCTGACTGATATCTTGGGTGATGAAGATCATCTTGGTGACATGGACTTTAAAGTGGCCGGCACAGAAGCAGGAATCACTGCTCTTCAAATGGACATAAAGATTGAAGGTATTACTGAAGAAATCATGGAGATTGCTTTAGAGCAAGCCATGGACGCGCGCTTACACATTCTGGACGAAATGAACAAGGTGCTTGCCACTGGGCGTGATGAAGTTGCTGATACTGCTCCACGTATGGGTGTTATGCAAATCGATTCAGATAAGATTCGTGATGTTATTGGTAAGGGCGGAGCGACTATTCGTGGCCTTTGTGAAGAGCATAATTCAACCATTGATATTAATGATGATGGCGCAGTGAAGATTTACTCAGAAGATACTGAAGGTCTTAATGCTGCGATGGATGCTATTAAAGCAATCGTTGCCGATCCAGAGCCAGGTACCATTTACGATGGTAAAGTTGTTCGTATCGTAGACTTTGGTGCCTTTGTTAACTTTATGCCAGGTACGGATGGGCTGGTACATATCTCTCAGATTGCTCAAGAGCGTGTTGCCAAAGTGACTGACTACTTGACCGAAGGTCAGGATGTTAGAGTTAAGGTTACTGAGATTGACAACCGTGGTCGCGTTAAGCTGTCGATCAAAGAAGCTCAGATCGAAGAAGGTACAGTGCCTGAGAAAGCACCAGCTGCAGAGGCCGCTCCAGAGTCAGAGCCAGAAGCCTAACTGAATAGCTGTGGACTAAAAAACCCCCGGACATTAACCGGGGTTTTTTTTGCTTAAAAATTACTGAATTTAAGAGTCTGGAAAAATCACGATGATGCCAGGCTGAGTAGCTCTGAAGCATGAGAGAGCGTTTGTTCAGTGATTGTTGCACCTCCCAACATACGCGCAAGTTCGTCTATACGCTGTTGCTGGGTTAGCGGTGACATCAAGGACTCTGTGTTGTTACCCTCAACGGTCTTACTGGCCAAGTAATGATGATGGGCATGCGCGGCTACTTGAGGTTGGTGAGTGACGCTGATAACCTGACCACGTTTACCTAACTGCTTGAGCAAGGTACCCACCACATCTGCAGTACTGCCACCAATGCCGACATCCACCTCATCAAAGACCAGTGTTGGAATATTGGAATGACCAGCCGCAACAACCTGAATGGCTAAGCTAATCCGTGATAGTTCACCTCCAGAGGCAATTTTCGATAACATTTTATGCGGTTGACCGAGGTTTGTTGCCAGTAAAAACTCAATATCTTCAAGACCAGTAGATCGATATTCATCGTTTGGGTTAGGAGAAAGCTGTATCAGTAACTCCGCGCCTTCCATCGACAGGGCTTCGAGTTGTTGGTTAATCTCAACGGCCATAGTTTTTGCCGCGAGTTTTCGTTTGGTAGATAATTTCTTGGCTGAGATCGTATAAGTTTCAGCCAGATCGGCCAGTTTTTGTTGCAGAGCTTCGATATTTTCGCTGCCACCGAGAAGACCTTCTAGCTCAGACTCTAGGATGACTTGAGTTGCTTCCAGCTGCTGTGGTGACACTCGATGCTTGCGCGCTGATTGAAAAATCACCGACAACTCATCTTCAATGATCTGAAGTCGTTGGGGGTCGGCCTCAAATTTATCGATATGTTGTCCAATCTCAGCGATCGCTTCCTCTACTTGGATCAAGCCCCCCTGCAGAAGCTCTTCCGTGGTTTTTAGGGCTGCCGGCTTGTACTCTATCGTAGCCAAAATAGACAGGGCTCGATTCAGACCATCGCGCAGGTTGAACCCTTCAGCCTGCTCGCAAATAGCCAGTAAGCTGTGGCTGTCTTGAACGATCTGTTCGGCATTGGCGAGGGTTTTTTGCTCTAACTCTAATTGCTCAATATGCATCGAGGTTAGATTTAGCTGTTGCAGCTCTGTCACTTGAAAACCGATTAGCTCCTTTCGAGCATCCAATTCATCAGCGCGCTTGAGGAGATCCCCCAAGTCATTATTAGTTTTATGCCAAAGGGTGTATTGGCTAGCGACCTGCTTAGCCAATTCCTCAGCCTTTGCATATTCATCTAACAGACGTCTGTGAGTATCTTTTCTAAGAAGTGACTGATGCTCATGCTGACTGTGGATATCAGTAAGCATTTCCCCCAGCTCTTGTAATTGAGACATAGTACTGGGTTGGCCATTAATATAGCCCTTTGAGCGGCCCTCGGTGGTATATATTCGTCTTAGTATGCAGTTTTCATCGCTGTTGAAGTCGTTATTATATAACCAGGTTTTAGCATCTTCGATATCACTGATCTCAAAGGTAGCGGTAATTTCAGCGCGTGCCTTACCGTGTC
>CAJWFB010000084.1 GCA_913031645.1 uncultured Cellvibrionales bacterium | reverse complement strand
GCTACCAGTGGTTGGCGGTTACATTACCACTATATTAGGTAATCTGAGTGACATTGTTAGTGCAGCTGCGGTAGCTGTCATTCTAATGGTTATTAAAGATCGGGTAATGGAATAGTTTTAGGCTTTAGTAATGGTAAAAGGCCCGGCCTTTCGGTCGGGCCTTCTACCATACTGTCCAGACAGAGAAAGTGCTAATCGACGGTAAATGTCATGCCGGCATGTTGTGTTAAACGATCTGTCAATTGACCTCCCATCGCGGTGGCAGGTGTCCAAAAACCACCCTCGCATTGTTCTTGAGTGACATCAAATGCCAAACATAGACTCGCTTGGGCGAGCATTTTTGCGGTGCATCCGTAGCCGGGATCACGATCTCCGGTAACCCTAACTTCTAGACTCTGTCCGTCCTCATTTTTGCCCAGCAAGCTGACATCAAAATGCCCCGCTAATTGAGCTTCTGGACTTGGCCCTTCGCCAGGTTTTGGTAGAACAAAGCGTTGCATAAATGCACGTAATGGATTTATTATCACAGTCACCGCAAAGAGACCTAGCCCCGCGGTGAGACCAATTGCAGAGAGTCTGCCTTTAAATCCTTTCCCTGTAATCATCTGTTCTCGGTATAAAAAGTCATCGCCATAAGCCATACCTAGCAACATATTAGAGCGAAGTACTACACGAGCATTAATAGCTTCCATAATGAAAGGTGCTGACCACCGCTGAAAATCAATATCGTATGCGGGACCTTTTATACTTACCTGAGGGTGGCGAAGATCCGGACTTTCAGGACATAAAATGTAGGGGTTGTTCATATCTTTACGTAATTTAGGGTCACTTTTTGCAGCTTTCACCGCTTCAATCATACTAGCTAATGTGCCCCCTGATGCTCCGCCTTTCATAGCATTCACCGCTAACTTAATATCACTAAAATATCTGCCAAAGCGTTGTTGTCCATGCTGCTGTAAGAAGTGCACGCCAAGATCTGAAGGTATCGAGTCGAACCCACAACAGCTGACGATACGAGCACCAGATAGCTTTGCCGCATCGGCGTACTTTACTATCATGCGTTTAATCCAATAGGCCTCACCACAAAGATCACAGTAGTCCGTACCATTCTCTGCGCAGGCCTTCACAAGGGCTTCCCCATAAAGTGCATAAGGGCCGACTGTTGTTGCGATAACGCGGGTGGACTGTGCCATATCGGCTAACGCATCAGCATTATCAGCGTCGGCGATTATGACACTTAGATCGTCTCCGGCAGCGCCTAATGATGCTTTTAGGATATCAAGCTTGGACGCCGAACGTCCCGCTATGGCCCAGTTGACAGTTTTATCGACACCAACATGTTCAACAAGATACCGGGTTAAAATTTGGCCTACAAAACTGGTGGCGCCATAAACGATTAAATCAAAAGATGGGTTAGTCATGAGTAGTAAGATTCCCTGGGTGGGTGTTTTATATTGGAAACCTATAGTTTAGTATGAATTCTATGGCCAAACCACTCAACAAGTTACCAATACTTTATTCTTTTCGACGCTGTCCATACGCAATTCGTGCGCGAATGGCGCTTACACATTGCGGGATTGAGGTTGAATTAAGAGAGGTGTTACTGGCGCAAAAGCCCGATGCGCTCCTGAGGATTTCAGCAAAGGCTAGTGTGCCAGTTTTGGTTCTTGCTGACAGTACAGTATTAGATGAGAGCCTGGATATCATGCATTGGGCAATTAATCATACCTACCCTCAGGAAACCGACCCTAGAAACTGGGGGCTAACAGCAATGAGTATGGCAGCTCAACGGCTAATAAAGACTAATGATGGGCCCTTTAAATTGGCCCTTGATGGCTACAAATATGGTCGTGCGGAGAGCGATAAGTCTCCGGATGATCATCGCGCTGATGCGCTAATATTTTTGGCGGAATTGGACAGATTATTATGCCAGCACAAATTTCTTCAGGGTGATCAAATAAGTCTGGTAGATGTCGCCATATTCCCATTTATCCGCCAATTCGCCGGTGTGGATGAGCGTTGGTTCGATAAAACGGACTACCGAAAATTACAGCAGTGGTTGGCGTTTTTTATGCACTCCAAACTCTTCACCCAAGTCATGGACAAGCACCCCGTCTGGCAAGAAAAAGTAACTATCGCTTAATTCTCTGGATATTAGAGACCAAAAGAAATCAGAATTTAAGACCTATATTTTCCTAAAATGCGCTCACAAGTTGTTATTATGTCTGGCTAATAGATCAGTCATTTTGGCGTTTCAGTTTTCGTATATTTGGTTTGCTGCCAATTGCGCTCAGAGCGAGCCGCTAAAATTGTTGTAAGGAATGTTAATGTTTAGTTTTTTTGAGCGGCTCGTCGATCCCTTTCCAAAGCAAACTGCTCAAAGGCCACCTAACGGTGTCTACCAGTTTTGTCGTTATTACACCCGTGGTATGGAGCCTTGGCTACTTATTATGGCCAGTTTAACGGCAATCACGGCAATCTCTGAAGCGCTTTTGTTCGGCATTTTGGGTCAGGTCGTTGACTGGTTGTCATCCAGTGACCCCAGCACGTTTATGCAAGAGTCGGGTAGTTACTTAATGGGCATGGCTATCTTTATGCTGGTTTTAATTCCAGTGGCTAATGGCCTGCGCTCGCTTATTGTTCATCAAACGCTGATGGGCAACTTTCCGATGACGGTGAGATGGCAGGCACACCGTTATCTGCTTAATCAAAGCTATGGCTTTTTTCAAAATGAGTTTAGTGGCCGTATAGCCACAAAAGTCATGCAGACGGCACTTGCTGTTCGCGATACTGTGATGAAGTTACTCGATGTACTGTTGTTCGTCGTCATCTATATCATTACCGCCTTAATTCTGGTGGCCAGTGCTGACATTCGTCTCTGCTTACCACTGATTGTTTGGCTGTTGCTTTATATTATGGTCCAGCGTTACTTTGTTCCAAAAATGAAAAAGATAGCTATGGTGCAGGCCGATGCTCGCTCATTGATGACCGGTCGAATAGTGGACAGCTACACCAACATCATTACTCTTAAATTGTTTTCTCACAACAGTCGAGAGTCAGAGTATGTGCGCGATGGTATGAATGAGTTTTTAGACACAGTACATCCGCAGATGCGTTTAGTTACAAAGCTAAATATTGCTCTGTGGACCTTAAACATGTCATTGGTCTTTTCCACGGCGGCACTGGGTATCTACCTGTGGTTAAATGGTGCAATTACCCCCGGCGCGATTGCCATTGTAATGAGTTTGGCCATTCGGCTTACTGGTATGTCACATTGGATTCTTTGGGAAATTAGCAGTCTTTTTGAAAACATAGGTACCGTTCAGGATGGCATCAATACTCTGTCTATTCCCAGTGCGGTAACCGATAAACAGGGTGCCGTAGCCCTCGAAGTGGATAAAGGTCAAATTCACTTTGATAGCGTTTCTTTTAAATATAATCCTGATGAGCCAGTCTTTGAAGGTTTGGACCTGATGATTCCTGCCGGTGAAAAAATTGGCATTGTTGGGCGCAGTGGCGCTGGAAAATCTAGTTTAGTGAGCCTGCTACTGAGATTTTATGATATTCAAAATGGCAGAATCGCCATCGACCAGCAGAATATCAGCGACGTTCGGCAGGAAAGTTTGCGCGCTAATATTGCGGTGGTCACCCAAGACACTTCATTACTGCACCGTTCGGTGCGCGAGAACATCATGTTTGGCCGTCCCGAGGCAAGTGAAGAAGAAATGATCATGGCAGCCACCAACGCCGAAGCTCATGAATTTATCTTATCGCTGAGAGACAGCGTTGGACGGCGAGGTTACGATGCCCATGTCGGAGAGCGTGGTGTGACCCTTTCAGGTGGTCAGCGACAGCGTATTGCCATTGCTAGAGTGTTACTCAAAGATGCACCGGTCTTAGTGCTAGATGAGGCGACTTCAGCGTTAGATTCTGAGGTAGAGGCTTCTATTCAGCAGAGTTTGTATAAACTCATGGAAGGTAAAACAGTCATTGCTATTGCACACAGGTTATCGACGATTGCAGCGATGGATCGGCTGATTGTGTTCGATGAAGGCAAGATCATTGAGCAGGGCACCCATCATCAGCTGCTGGAAAAAAATGGTGTATACACTAAATTGTGGGGTCATCAGTCAGGTGGCTTTCTTGGATTTGAATAAATCGTGGTATTGATAAAGTAATGATTTCACTCTCTAATATAGAACTCCGTCGCGGCGTAAAGTTGCTGCTCAATGATGCTGAATTATCTATTCATCCGGGTCAGCATATCGGAATTATTGGCGCCAACGGAAGCGGCAAGTCCAGTTTATTTAAACTGCTCATGGGTCAGGTGACTGTCGATGCCGGTGAACTATCTATTCCTTCGGATTGGCGCATTGCTCACATGGCTCAAGAACTTGCCACCTCTGAGAGAAGTGCTTTAGATTTTGTCATTGATGGCGATCCTGTGCTTCGAGAGGTTGAAGCCACTGTTGAAGCTGCGCTAAACGCGAATAACAATAATCAGTTAGCCAATGCCTACGAAAAAATGGATACCATCAACGGGTTTGATGCTCACTATCGAGCCGAGCAACTGCTCCATGGGTTAGGTTTTTATCAGTCAGAGATTAGCCGGCCAGTGAATAGTTTTTCTGGTGGTTGGCGTATTCGACTAAATTTGGCTCAGGCGCTAATGAGTCCATCAGACCTATTATTGCTTGATGAACCGACGAATCACCTTGATTTAGATGCCACACTTTGGCTGGAGGGTTGGTTAAAAAGCTATATAGGCACGCTGCTAATTATTTCCCATGATCGTGACTTCTTAGACAATGTAGTCAGTCGAATTGTGCATCTAGAGCACCATAAAACTAACGCCTACAAAGGCAATTACTCTGCCTTTGAAAGGCTGCGTAGCGAGCGTTTGGCGTTGCAGCAAGCTAGTTTCGAAAAGCAGCAAAAGAGACGAAAAGACGTTGAAGACTTTGTCGCGCGTTTTCGATATAAAGCCTCTAAGGCTAAACAAGCTCAGAGTAGGTTAAAAGAATTACAGCGAATGGAAAGCATCGCCCCAGCTCATGTCGATTCACCTTTTTACTTTAATTTTCCGGCACCAAAAAAGGCCTATGGCGCACTGGCTAATATCAGTCAAGCGACCTTGGGTTACAGCGACACGCCGGTACTTAAAAATGTTAACTTCGATCTGCACCCAGGCACCCGGATTGGTTTGCTCGGCCCCAATGGGGCAGGAAAGTCGACGCTAATCAATAGTTTGACCGGTGATTTAGATTTGTTGGAGGGCGTTAGAGTCTATGGTGAAAATCTCAAAGTTGGCTATTTTGCTCAACACCAGCTGGAGGTTTTAGATCTGCAGGCGAGCCCGCTACTGCATATCCAGCGCATCAGCCCAACCGCTACCGACCAAGAAATACGAAACTTTTTAGGTGGTTTTGATTTCCATAGTGATAAGGCATTAGATCCCATTAAAGATTTCTCTGGAGGTGAAAAGGCGCGCGTGGCTCTGGCCCTGATTGTCTGGCAAAAACCCAATTTACTATTACTTGATGAGCCAACTAACCATTTGGATTTGGAGATGCGCCATGCACTAACTATGGCATTGCAGGGTTATGAGGGCGCACTGGTGGTAATCTCCCATGATAGACATTTGCTGCGTAACACTGTGGATGAATTCTATTTAGTGGCGAACGGGACGGTCAGTGAATTTGAAGGGGACTTAAAGGACTACCAAAAATGGTTAAAGGACTTTGTTCGATATGCTGAAGCAGAGACTACTGACTCTTCAGGTACTGTCCAAGATAAAAAAACCAATCGCAAACAAACTGCAAAAAACCGTGAAAAACTAGCCCCAGTGACTAAGAATATTCGTGAGCTAGAGACGTTAATGAAGCAACTGGAAAGCCAGTTAAAAGAGATTCAAGACAGCTTGGCTGATGAAAATATTTATAAAGATAAACAAAAAAAGCAGTTAAATAGCGTACTTGTGAATCAATCTGATGTCGAAAAAAGACTCAAAATTTGTGAGGAACATTGGTTAGAGAGCCAAGATCAACTGGAAGCCCTAGAGCGGTTGCAAACCTAAAGAGTAAATAATCCGGAACAGCATAGATAACTGTGTTGATATAGAGATCCGCCCAATAAAATTAAAAAATGCACGGCGGGCTACTGGATACTAGTTATGTTTGCTAAATATAAGAAGTTTATTAGTGGGTCAGATGATAGTTCTTTAGACAGTGATAATAAAGACGGTATGGTGGAGGGTTGTTTGCACTCCGCGGTTATAGGCGCTGGGGTAACGATCGAGGGACAGATGGTAAGCCAAGAAGATATGCTTATCGCCGGTGAAGTTCACGGTGCTGTTATCGCTAAAAATCATCATATACACGTTGCTAAGTCAGGTGTCGTGAAAGCCGATATCACTGCAAATATAATCTCTGTGGAGGGTACAGTAACAGGTAATCTTTATGGCCTTGAACGCGTTATGATTAGTTCCACGAGTCATGTACAGGGAAATATTGAATGTCCTAGAGTGGCCCTTGAAGATGGCGCTAAGTTTAAAGGCAGCATCGAAATGAATCCTGGTGAGCCCACCCAATCTATTCTGCCCATATTCCCTGTAGCCAATATTAAAGCGGGTAGCTCCTCAGAGGGATCAGATCAGATCGGAGCTAAGGCCTCATAGCTAACGAGCAATGCCTCAGCCACCCACTCA
>CAJWFB010000083.1 GCA_913031645.1 uncultured Cellvibrionales bacterium | reverse complement strand
CCAATAGGGTCAGCCTCAAGAGGCTTAGGCGTTGAGATATTAATGGTCGACCCGACACCTCCTGAGGGTACATCTGCACGTCCTGTCTTATAAACCTGAACGCCAGCAACACCCTCGGAGGCTAAATCACCAAAGTCAAATGACCGGCTTGTCCCATTGTGCGTTGGCATTTGCCGACCGTTGAGGGTAACAAGGTTGTATTCAGGGCCAAAGCCGCGAACTGTTACCTGACTGCCTTCACCGCGACTTCTAGAGATAGACACACCGGTAATACGCTGCAGAGATTCTGCTAAGTTTGCATCGGGAAACTTACCAATATCTTCAGCTGAAATAGCATCTACAACACCCATAGAATCTCGTTTAATGTCCATCGAGGCTTTCAAGCTGCCACGAATACCACCCTGAACGATAATTTCTTCTATCACGCTCTCGTCCTGACCGAAGGCGGGAACTGCTGAGCCAATAAGTGCTAACGCAACGCTTGATGAAAGTAGACTCTTTCTGAATACCATTTTATAACCCCTGAAATTTATGTAAAAAACACATATCTTATTTTGAGTGGACCATTCAATCGAGCCAAAACACTATTGAACTCTTGGAACCCTCAAATTGTTAAAAATTTTTTCGATTCTAAGAGTAAAACACTATGGTTTTTCAAACTTCAAGTTTGAGATTAAATGCACTAAATATGAGTTAAAGGGACGATAACATTCATTAGCACCGGTAAATAGACCTCTAACCCGAAGTGATTGGCAGTTCAGTTTTGTACTTGACCTGCTTTAAGGCAAAGCTGGATTGAATATTTAACACGCCTTGGATGGTTGATAGTTTTTGAACAATAAATGTTTCTAAGGTAGCTATATCACTAACTAAAAGCCTAATCAGGTAATCACTGTTGCCGGTCATTAGGTAACACTCCATCACTTCTGGATAGCTCTGCATCTTGGCTTCAAAACTTTCTAATGCTTGCTCAACTTGCCTCTCAAGTGTCACCTGTATAAATACATTGATTAACAAGCCAACACTGCCCGGCTTCACCAAGGCAACATAACGATCAACAATACCTTTTTGCTCTAAGCTTCGCACACGACTCAAACAAGGTGAGGGAGACAATCCAACTCTGCCCGCTAGGTCTACATTGGATATTCTCCCAAACTTTTGAAGCTCATGAAGTATTCTCAAATCTATGGAATCAATCTCATTATTCGGCATAATATGCTTAATAATCCTTTAAATATTTATAATATGCTATTAATAGCCTTAATTACACCATAAAACAGCAACACCTGCTACAGATTCTCACCTACAATTTCGCTTTATTTGCCACTGAGTTATGACCCATGAAGCTATCCAACTATGGCGCTACTATTACCGATAGCGACCCAACAGAAACGCAAGAATGGATCGACTCAATGTCGTCTGTGACCTCAGTTCATGGCCCAGAAAGAGCTCAATTTTTACTTCGCCAGTTAGAAGAAGTGATCCGGAACACAGGATTTACTGCCAGCGGGCAACCCTTTTCAGCCTATAGAAATTCTATTTCTGTGGATCAACAAATTCTGTATCCAGGCAACCTAGAACTCGAAGAAAGAATTACAGCCATTAACCGTTGGAATGCTCTGATTATGGTTATGCGTGGAAATAAAGCCTATGGTGGGCTCGGAGGCCATATAGCCAGCTACGCCTCAGCAGCGGAAATTTTTGAAACAGGCTTTAACCATTTCTTTCGCGCAGCAACCGAAGACTTCGCTGGAGACCTTATTTACTTTCAGCCACATTCTGCTCCGGGCGTTTATGCTCGCGCTTATCTTGAAGGTCGTCTCAGTGAACAGCAACTCTCCAATTATCGGCAAGAGGTTGGTGGTAAGGGGCTTTGCTCTTACCCTCACCCTTGGTTGATGCCTGACTTTTGGCAATTTCCAACAGGTTCTATGGGCATTGGCCCTCTCAACGCTGTGTATCAAGCTCGTTATATGCGGTACCTCGAAGGACGCGGGTTAGCCACGACCGAAGGTCGTCATGTTTGGGGGGTATTTGGCGATGGTGAAATGGATGAGCCGGAATCGATTTCTGGACTGACGCTAGCTGCGCGTGAAGGTCTGGATAATTTGACCTTTATTGTCAACTGCAACCTGCAGCGCCTAGATGGCCCCGTTAGAGGTAATGGGCAAATTATCCAAGAATTAGAAAGCCTATTTATCGGTGCCGGGTGGAACGTCATAAAAGTACTTTGGGGGTCCGAGTGGGATAGTTTGTTTGCCCGAGATACCAATCAGGTGCTGCTGCGCCGCTTTGCTGAAACAGTGGATGGTGAATACCAAGATTTAGGGTCTAAAGATGGCGACTATAACCGCGCTAAATTTTTTGATACCGACCCAGCTACGCGCAAACTGGTTGAGCATATGACAGACGCTGAAATAAATCGGCTTAAACGCGGCGGTCATGATCTCCGTAAACTCTATGCCGCCTATGCCGCAGCTAAGTCTTGTAAGGGCAAACCCACAGTTATTTTAGCTAAAACCAAAAAAGGCTTTGGTATGGGCGGCGCCGGAGAAAGCCGTATGTCTTCGCATCAAGCTAAGAGCTTAGATATGGAGGCACTAACTACCTTTAGAGATAGATTCTCACTGCCATTGACTAATGATGACTTAGAAAATTTGCGTTTTTACAAGCCTGAAGAGAATAGTCCTGAGCTCACCTATTTGCGCCAAAAACGTGACGCTCTAGGTGGGGCCATTCCGGCTCGCAATACCGCTCGCACATCTCGCTCAGAGCAGTCAAATCCGAAAGGCTTGGTACCAGCAATAGAGTCCTATGCTAAGTTTGCCCTGCACGCTAACAACAAATCTATGTCGACCACTATGGCCGCAGTACGCATGCTTGGTGGGTTACTAAAAGATAAGACATTAGGCCCCAAAGTGGTCCCCATTGTTGCAGATGAAGCGCGAACCTTCGGCATGGATAATCTGTTCCGCCAGATTGGTATTTACGCTCCTCTTGGGCAACTCTATGAGCCCGAGGATGCGGAATCAATGATGTTTTACAAAGAAGCCAAAAATGGACAGCTTTTAGAGGAAGGCATTAACGAAGCAGGGGCGATATCATCCTGGGCCGCTGCCGCGACATCCTATTCAGTTCACAATGTTCCCACTTTGCCGTTCTACATCTACTATTCCATGTTTGGCTTTCAGCGTGTGGGTGATTTAATTTGGGCCGCTGCAGATCAACGCGCCAGAGGCTTTTTGCTGGGGGCCACTGCAGGACGGACCACGCTTTCGGGAGAAGGCCTGCAACATCAGGATGGAAGCAGCCACTTAATCGCATCTACTATCCCTACTTGCCGGGCCTATGATCCTGCCTATGCTTATGAGTTGGCGATCATCATGCAGCATGGTATGCAGCAAATGATGGAGCGAGATGTTGATGAATTTTATTACATTACAGTAATGAACGAGAATTACGAACAACCCAATCTGCCGAAAAACATTGAGAATGATGTTCTTCGTGGGCTCTACAAACTGCAAAGCCGAGGAGACAATGCGGACAACCTAAGAGTCAGATTGATAGGTTCTGGAACTATCCTTAATGAAGTCATAGCCGCCGCAGATATATTGCTTGACCAGTTCAATATTAATAGCGACATCTTTAGCGCCACTAGCTTCACCGAATTAGCTAAAGAAGCTAGAACGGTAGAGCGTGAAAATCGACTGCAGCCCACAGAGACGCAAAAGCGCAGTCATTTACAAGAATGTCTTTCTGGCGACATGCCCATTATCGCTGCTACCGACTATGTTGCGGCATTGCCACATCTTGTAGCACCCTACTTGGAGGGACGTTTCATTGCCTTGGGCACTGACGGTTTTGGCCGCAGCGACCAACGCACTGTGTTGCGGGAATTTTTTGAAGTGGATAGAAAAAATATTGCATTAGCGGCTATCGAATCACTGGCCAGGTTAAAGCTAATTGATCATGCCGTTTTGGTTGGCGCACTCAAAACATTCGAAATCGATCAAGAATCTGCTCCACCGTGGACACTATAAGTGATTGGCATAAGGTCAAAATCGTATTTTTAATCAGACCCAAACGCCAATAACCACAGGGGATAGCCAATATATTTCGCTATACCTACACAGCAATTTTTTTTATACTGCGCGCGAATTATTCATCATCAGGTTACCCTCTTACAAAGGATAGTCACATGGCCAAACTGATTACTGAGACCGTCACCAATGTCCACCATTGGAATGACACATTATTTAGCTTTAAAACCACACGTGATGCTGGTTTTAGATTTAAGAATGGTCATTTCGTGATGATCGGCCTTGAGCATGAAGGTAAGCCGTTAATGCGTGCCTATTCCATTGCCAGCGCTAATTATGAAGACGAACTCGAGTTCTTTAGTATTAAAGTAGAAGACGGCCCTTTGACATCAAAGCTACAACATCTGGTGCCTGGCGACAAAATTTTAATTGGCAAAAAACCGACAGGAACTTTAATCACTGACCAAATGTTACCTGGGAAAAACCTCTATTTGATAGGCACAGGCACAGGATTAGCGCCTTTCATGAGCATCATTAAAGATCCAGAGGTCTATGAACAGTTTGATCGAATAATTTTGGCCCATGGTGTGCGCTACATTTCAGAATTAGCCTACAGCAATTACATTCAAAACGAGCTCCCTGAGCACGAGTATTTTGGCGAGTTTGTTAAACAAAAATTGATTTACTACCCTCTTGTGACAAGGGAGCCGTTTAGAAATAATGGTCGAATCACCGATATGATGACGTGTGGGAAACTATTTCTAGACTTAGACATACCGATGCCAAATAAACAGGATGATCGTTTCATGCTTTGTGGTAGTCCAAGCATGCTTAAAGATATGTGCAAAATTTTAGATGACAGAGGTTTTTCAGAAGCACGAAATTCCAATATGGGTGAGTATGTTATCGAAAGAGCTTTTGTCGAAAAGTAGGATCAGAAAGATTTCCTCATAAAAAAGGCCACTTAAAGTGGCCTTTTTTACAACCACTGCACAATTAGGCATTAACATTGAATGCGCCACGCATGCTGTACGAGTGCCCCGGAAAAGAACAGAAGAATGTGTAGCCTTCACCTGCGGTTAAGCCTGATGTTGAAAAGGTTATGCTAGTCGTTTCCCCGCCTCCAATCACCTTGGAGAACGCCACCACACGGGCATCACCCTGCGGAACGTAGCTAGCAGCAAGTCCAGCACTCATGCCTTCAGTCGCCACTGCCTGTACTTCAGCGTTCTTAGATAAAACCCAGTTGTGCCCCATTATGTTTGCTGGTAACTGGCCGGTATGCTTTAGATTGACAGTGATAGACTCACAACTCTTTTCAACGGTCATATCCGCCGCACTGAATTTTAAATAGTCACCGACTTCTACGTCGAAGGAACAGGCCGCTTGGGAGAGACTAGCCGCCCCAGAAAGACCGAATAAGATAGCTACTTTTAATATTTTTTTCATGTTGACTCCAGGGTTTAAATTAAAAATTCTTGTAATCCATTACGTAAAAAATAGACGCTTGGATGGTTAATTTTATCACAAGATCAGCTGTTTGTTCCGCAGCTGCCCATCAAGTGCTATTAGTCCAAGAATGGAACTTTCAGATTAAGCAATAACTTACCAACAATAGTAGACCGTTCATGCGGATAATCACAAAAAGAAGATGCTAGCCTTGTATTATCTCCGACCAAAACAACGGTTTCTGCATCGAGTTCACGAACACGCTTTATAATTTTTCCACCATTCCCAACATCGACGACCACTATATCTCCAACCGCAATACCGGTGGTGCGTCGGGTGAGTATTAAGTCACCCGACGCTAAACTAGGTTGCATACTATTTCCACAGACTCGAAATAAATCAAGCACTAGTAAGTATTGGCTGAATGACCCCAAGGGCAGGCGGATATGGCGCCACTACCATTTGCGTTTCAAAACCTTTAGTAATCCAAAATATTTCAGCAAATCGATTCACACTGGCGAGTAAATGATCGCCATTTTCGCGCGCGATGCTCTGTTTACATTTTGACGCCTGCTGCATAATAGTGTGCACCAACTCATGTACTTCAGGAAAGGCTTCGATTTGTGGCTCTTTAAGGTAGTCTCCCCAGATTGTTGTAATGTCGTGCTTTACACTAGCCGCATGCGTTTCTTTCTGGTCAGTTAACCTTACTATCTTTGCTGTGTCTGTGGCGGAGACGACACTATCTCCCACTTCGTTGATAAGATCTAGCAGTCTAATAACACTTAAAGTAGCGATTTGCGCTGTTGCCGGATCATAGATTTTGCAAGGTATGTCACAGTGAGCTTTTACTTCCTTTATTCCAAACATTTTGATAATCCTGTTTAGTCAGTTGCTTTAGATTTGACGTCGTTTTCAATTTTTACTTTTTGCTTCGCAAGGTCGTTACACCGAGCGAACGCAACAGCAGCCAATAAGCCAAATGTTATGGCCAACAGAGTAATAGATTGTGCTAATTGGCCATGATCATGCCACAGCCCTTGATGATCCCCCGAGTGGGCAGAGACTGCACCTGAGGCTGTTAATAGTAGGCTTATAAACAATAGTTTCATTATTAGTAATTTCCTTTGACTGTTGTATTCATTACGGCATAAAACTATAAAGTTAAATGCCTTTGATGACAATATTAGAGATTCATATTTTGGATATTCAGGATATAACTTTCGCCTTGGAAGCTTAGAATGCGATGCTGCCAGCATTAATAATTAACATGATAACGGTCATCAAAACACTCGCAAAATGGAGTTTTTT
>CAJWFB010000082.1 GCA_913031645.1 uncultured Cellvibrionales bacterium | reverse complement strand
TCTTTAACATCAACACCTAAATCATCAGCTACTGCCTTTGCTTCATCAGCAGACAACCATTGCAATTCTTTTTTCGCGCTGCGTAAATTAAAGAACAATTTACGCTGCGACTTGGTCGTAGCAATTTTAACAATACGCCAGTTGCGGAGGATAAATTCATGTATTTCAGCTTTTATCCAATGCACCGCAAAGGAGACTACTCTAACCCCTTTCTCTGGGTTAAATCGACGTACCGCTTTCATTAAACCAACGTTACCTTCTTGAATCAGGTCAGCCAATGGCAGCCCATATCCATTGTAGGATCGAGCGATATGCACGACAAAACGCAAATGCGACATGACTAGCTTGCGTGCAGCATCAAGGTCATCTTCATAAAATAAAGCTTCGCCTAAGGACTTTTCCTCGTCCAAGGTTAAAATCGGCACAGTCGCCGTCCCCTGAATGTAGGCATTCAGATTGGCGCCGGGGGTCATCCATTCCATTGTTTGTAGGGCTTTACTCATGACTTCCTCTTTAAGTCGCTGGTCGAGCATAATAGCATTAATTGTTTAGTCGTTCAAAACCTTAAAAAAAAGTCGCTCAATTGTGTTTTCTACGCGCTTACCCACGCTTTAGCTCAATATTCTGCTATTTGGGCTCAATCGCGCGTAAATGCTGCATCACAGCGACCCAAGCACCGGTTAGTCCAATCAGAGCGCCGGCGCCCCAAAGTCCCAAAATACCCGAAAATCCTGGTCCTGCGAGCTGAAACTGACTCTGATACAAGTTCGCCAAAACAGCAATTGAGTGGCCCACCCAATAAAAGCTTCCCAATAACAGCATAGAGGCAACGATCGCGCCAAACAAACCAAGCAGCAAGCCTGTGTAAAGGAATGGACGACGCACATAGGCGTCTGTTGCACCAACTAGCTTTACGACGATAATTTCCTCTCGGCGACTCTGAATTGCCAGACGAATAGTGTTACCGATAACCAACAATACACCAATAACAAGAGCAACACCCATAGCAAGTACTAACTTTTTACTGACATCAGTAATGGTCGCCAATCGTTGCATCCATAGCATGTCAACCTGAATATCATCCACTGCCGCTAAGGCGCCAATCGCCGTCACCAACTCCTGCGCCTGAGCGAGCTCTGCGGCACCAGATCTCGCGGGCTGCACCAAGAATACTGCCGGCAATGGATTATCGTCTAAGTACTGAAGCGCACTGCCAAATCCCGACAAGGCTTTAAATTCCTCCAGTGCTTGCTCTGATGAGATGTAAGTTGTTGCCGCCACTTCCGGCAAGGCCTTCAGCTCTTTCTCCAGTTGAGTGATTCCTTGGCTGCCAGTGTCTTTTTTAACGAATACGGTGATCTGCGCGGAAGACGCGAAGCCACTGCTGAGTGTCTGCACATTGTGCAATGCCAAAAACATCACCGAGGGCAATGCCAGTGCAATGGCGATAACCACGACGGTCAGGAGTGTTTGAATGGGCTCACTCAGCATTTTTTTCAGTGTAGTAAACAAGGTCGCTCGATGATGAGCTTTGTAGCTGCGCCAACGATCAACTAACCTGATCTTCTGATCGCTGGCTCCGCGCGTCACCGGTTCACGGGTGTTTTGGTTACTGGCCATTGGACGCGCCCCCATCATCCGTCAAGATGCCATCCTCAAGATGCATAATCCGGTGGTCCAAAGAATTGATCAGGTTAATATCATGAGTGGCGATTAAAACGGTAACGCCTACGCTTTGAAAGCGCCTGAAAAGCGCCATGATTTCAGCCGACAAGACGGGGTCCAAATTACCGGTTGGCTCATCTGCCAACAGTATTTTTGGCTTATGGACGACGGCTCGAGCAATACCCACCCTTTGCTGCTCTCCTCCAGATAAGGTCACTGGGTTATGCGTCTCTTTTTCTAGAAGGCCAACACCATCTAGGGCTGCACGCACGCGACGGCCGGTCTCCGATGGCGGGTAACCAGCAATATGCAACGGCAGCGCGACGTTTTCAAACACAGTACGGTCAGAGAGCAACTGATGATTTTGGAAAACCACACCAATTTGTCGACGGTAAGAAGGAATTAGAGATCTCGATAAACGATTTAAGTTTTTCCCGTTAATCAGCAAGGTCCCGGAGGAGGGTCTTTCCATCAGCATCAACAATTTCAGTAAGGTACTTTTGCCGGCGCCAGATGGCCCAGTCAAAAAGGCCATTTCTCCGGCCTCAAGCTCAAAGCTCACTCGCTTCAAGGCTTCCAAGCCAGAAGGATAACGCTTACTGATATTGTCAAAACGAATCATTGGTATAAGGCCTATTTCTCCGCACTCAACAATGCCTGAACAAAATCACTGGCATTAAAGGGCTGAAGATCATCCTGCCCCTCACCAACACCAATAAATCGCACTGGCACCGAAAATTTATCCGCCAGAGCAAAGATAATGCCTCCCTTTGCAGTACCGTCAAGTTTAGTTAGGGCAATACCGGTTATCCCTACCACCTGGTTAAACTCAGCCATCTGCGCCACTGCGTTCTGACCGGTGCCAGCATCAAGAACCAAGAGCACTTCGTGGGGTGCGGTGTCATCTGTTTTTCCAGCGACACGTTTAACCTTTTTTAACTCTTCCATTAGGTTACTTTTATTGTGCAAGCGCCCTGCGGTGTCAGCGATAATGACATCAGAACCACGCGATTTTGCCGCCTGAATACCATCAAAAACCACAGATGCACTATCTGCTCCCGTATGCTGGGCGATCACTGGCACCTGATTGCGCTCGCCCCAGACCTGCAATTGCTCTACCGCTGCCGCTCTAAAAGTGTCTCCGGCCGCCAACATTACTGTCTTATGCTGCTTTTTTAAGCGACTAGCTAACTTTCCAATAGTGGTAGTTTTGCCGACCCCATTCACTCCCACAACAAGCATCACAAAAGGCTTGCCGCAAGCTTCAAAATCAATCTCACCCTCGCACACTCGCAGTCTGTTGACTAATATGTCTTGCAGCGCCAACTTTAACGCAGCTCCATCTTTTAGCGCCTGCCTACTCAACTGTCCAGTTAACTCGGCAATAATCGCCGCAGTAGTCTCAATGCCAACATCGGCCATTAATAATGCCGTTTCTAGCTCATCCAGCAACTCTTCATCAATTGCCTTACTCCCCAAAAAAAGCGCACCAAGCCCCTCTCCTGTGCGCGACAACGCAGTGCGCATACGCTCAGTAAAAGATACTTTTGTGTTCACCTCGGTCTTTACTGGCTCCTGAACATTAGGCTCTTCAGTGGCTTTGGCAGTTGCCCTAAAGCGATCCAAAAATGAACGTTTTGCGGGCTTCAAGTCGTCATTGTTAGGTGGTTGAGAATCCATGGATATCCACATACTACGGTTGGGGAGTTTTGGTGTATCCTACCATTTACATCAGAAAAAGTGGTTAAAAGTCGCGCTTCCGAGGCATCAATTTGTCGATTAATAAAAAACAGTCTGGTTCACGAGCGACATCAACCTTAAGAATTATTGGGGGTCGCTGGCGTAGCCGCAACGTTTCTTTTGCCGAGGCACCCGGTTTAAGGCCTACCGGTGAGCGGATTCGAGAAACATTGTTTAATTGGCTAGCACCTTATATTAATGGCGCCAATTGCTTAGACCTGTATGCGGGTTCTGGAATACTCAGTTTAGAGGCACTGTCCAGAGGCGCCGCGCAATGTACTGCGCTGGACAACAATAGGATTGTAACCCAACAACTGATGGCCAATTGTGATCTGTTAAGCGCTGGTCTTACCGTCATTAATGCCGACTGTGCCAATTTTTTAACTAACTCTAGGGATAACGCCCAGTTCGATGTGGCATTTGTCGACCCTCCGTTCGCCCAAGGCCTGCATACCGAAAGCTGTCGTCTGCTAGAGCAAAACGGCTGGTTAAAAGACAATGCACTCATTTACTGTGAGCTTCCCAGCAGTGACATCAGCTTTGTGTCGCCACCCAATTGGCAGTTACAGAAAGACAAAATCGCCGGTGGCGTTCGCTACATGCTATATTCCCGTATTGAGCCTAACGTATAATTTGAGTAATATGCGCCTCCAGACAACCGACAGCAGTGGAGTTTGCCCATGAAAACGATCGTTTATCCAGGCACCTTTGATCCCATTACTAATGGTCACATTGATCTTATTGAACGGGCGTCCAAGCTGTTTGACAAACTAATTGTTGGTATCGCCAGCAATCAGAAAAAAAGCCCGCTGTTTGATATCGATGAACGTATTGCGCTAGCCTCAGAGTCACTACAGCATTTACCCAATGTTGAGATTAAGGGCTTTGACTACCTGCTGGTTAATTTTGTCAAAGACTGCGGCGGGGTTGCGGTTATGCGTGGCTTGCGGGCCGTCTCGGATTTTGAATATGAATTTCAGTTAGCCAATATGAATCGCGCGCTGAGCCCAGAGATTGAGAGTATATTTTTAACGCCAGCAGAAAAGTTTTCCTATATTTCCTCCTCTCTAGTAAGGGAAATTTCTTCGCTGGACGGCGACGTCACCAAATTTGTGCCAACCAATGTAGCCAATGCTCTACTTAAGAAATTCCAATAGGCATCATTAATTAATATTTTGCTAGCGCTGACACCTTGGGCAAAATACTGAACTACGCTGACCGAGACGCAGCTCTTTGAGCACTGTATTACAGCAAGTGCACTCCTGACCTGCGCGGCCATAGACTGCTAGCGTTTGCTGAAAATAGCCTGGCTCGCCATGACTGTTTACAAAATCTCGCAGAGTTGTGCCGCCCTGTTCAATCGCTGCGGCTAATACCTCTTTAATATGTCCTGCTAGCACTTTATAACGCTTTTGTGACACTCGACCCGCCGCTCGATCTGGTCTAATGCCACTGCGAAACAGTGCCTCAGATGCATAAATATTGCCCACGCCAACCACTACCTTGTTGTCCATAATAAACGGCTTTACCCCAACCTTTTTGTTCTTGGCCAATTGCCAAAGCCTGTCTCCATCAAAATCAGGGGTCAAGGGTTCTGGGCCCAAATGTTGCAGTTGTCGATGCGTCTCAGCACTCCAAAGCCAACAACCAAAGCGCCGTGGGTCGTGATATCGCAAGGTTGCACCATTAGCCAACTGCAGTTCAATATGGTCATGCTTGCGCCACTCGATGCTGGTTTCAGTAATCCGTAAGCTACCGCTCATGCCCAAATGTACTAAAATCGAGCCATGAGAAAGCTGTATGATCAGATATTTGGCGCGCCTTGAAACCTCAATCACCGTTTGTTGTTGAACGATAGACGACATCTGCGGGGTCACTGGCCAGCGCAATGACTCCTGACGAACTATTAGTCGGATTATTTTTTGTCCTGAAATATAAGGTTTTATGCCTTTTAGAGTCGTTTCAACTTCAGGTAATTCGGGCATTTGTGGCCTCAGCTTCCAGTTTAATGGCGGTTTGTGAAAAATACTCCACACTAAGTAGTTTTTTAAAAGTCATAATAGTATATATTGATATTCCACAGGGAAGTAAGAGGTCTAGTATTTTATAGAAATATCAGTAAAATGCCGACTCCCATACAAAATAGCTACGCAAAGGTATTAGCAACAATGGCGCTTGGAAAAAGACGTAGAGAAGAAGACGAAAACGAAATTGACATGACGCCCATGCTTGACGTGGTTTTCATCATGTTGATTTTCTTTATTGTAACAGCCTCCTTTGTTAACGAGTCAGGGCTTGGCGTGAGTCGCCCGCCGGTGTCTGACCAGCCACCACCGGATATGGCTAACACCAATATTGTGTTCAGGGTTTCCGAAAGTAATGAACTGACACTTCAAGGACGAAGAATTGATATTCGCGCGGTGCGAGCCAATGTCGAGCGTATGCATGCTGAAAAACCTGAAGCGAAAGTGGTTATTAGCGCTCATCCGAAATCTAAGACCGAGCTGTTTGTTAAAATTTCTGACCAAGCGCGTGAAGCTGGCGTTTACGATATATCCTTGGCTACCGACGAATAACCAGGTCAATGGTGGTCATTGTTAAAACCCTAGGCCAATAGCCTGGGGTTTTTTCGTTCGGATAGCCGGTCTTTGCTGGCAATGTGCAACTATATCAATTTCTGAGAGCATGCTGGTCAGGGTTACAAACTACATACACTCTAACTGGGCCTGACGATGGGTAATCACCGAGGCACACTGGATAAAAAAACTCTCGGCCGCATCCGCCTCATGATGCCGCTGTTTAGTGACGCCGTGGCTAAGCCGGATATCCCTATTGACGGCTTTGCCGACTATCTGCAGTTTTATCAACTACCTCTGGCAACAACCAATCTTCAGCTAATAGCAGGTACAACCGAAGATCATCAAACGGTCGTTATGGCCTGGCGCCCCACCGCAAGTCTTGGCACAGTGATCATTGTGCATGGCTACATGGATCACATCGGTCTCTATGGTCACCTCATTCGCGATCTTCTTAGCCGCCAACTTACCGTCCTGTGTTTTGATGCTCAGGGTCACGGCCTGTCGGCAGGTACGCCTTGCTCGATCAGTCATTTTTCTGACTACGTTGATCAACTCAATGATGTTACCGCCCTAGCACAAGGCCATTTCAAAGGCCCTCTCCATGGTGTTGGTCAAAGCATGGGCGGAGCCATACTTATCAAGCATTTAATCAACCACAACACTGCAATGCCCTACCCCTTCGCCACTCTCAATTTGCTAGCGCCTTTATTGCAACCGTTGAATTGGAAGCGCAATCGACGACTGTATTATTTGTCTCGATGGTTCATAAAATCGATCAAACGGGTATTTCGCGACAGCTCGTGGGATAAAGAATTTTTAGAC
>CAJWFB010000081.1 GCA_913031645.1 uncultured Cellvibrionales bacterium | reverse complement strand
AAATCGGCGTTTTGTAATCATCAACTTTTTACCTAAATCAAAATTTCATCTGTACTTTGTACTCGACCGTCTTCATTCCTAGAACGATAAAATCCACCACAATCGAATAACCGAGCGCGAACTTCTGAATTCGTAACTTCAAAAAGGGTAAAGCCGTTTACCTCTTTAGTCGCGAGCAATTCCTCGCTTACGAGCCACGCGGGCTGGCCAGGTTGCATCTGAAGTGCTCACCGGACCAACAAGAATAGACGTGACGGGTTCCTCGAAAATCAATTATTAGACGCTAAGCTGTTATCCTTGCCAAAGCAATCGTTCTCAAGAAAATCAATAAGTGCGGTATAAAACTTAATTTTATGCCTATAAAAAAGAGTACCGTAAAAATGGTCTGCATCCTTTAGCCACATCTTCTTATGAGGTATCTGATTCTCTTCAAGTGCTTTAATATATTTTTTTGCATGCATAGGGGGGACTCGCTGATCAACATCTCCATGAATAACAAACAATGGAATATTGACGTTCTTAACCTCTTTAATAGGCGAGATACTTTCCTCCCACATTTTAATCTGCTCAATTGCGCCGGAAGATGGAAAGGTTTCCAGTCGATCACGATAGTAATTTAACTGCTGAGTATTATCTGCCACGGCCGCACCGGCAATAGCACATTGATAGATCTGCTCTTCACGCGCAGCGGCAATTAATGCCGCATAACCCCCATAAGACCATCCGAACATTGCTAATTTATCCGGATCAGCAAGACCTTGATCCACTAAATACAGTGCGCCATCATCTTTATCGTCTTGCATTTTATAGCCACCCTCACCACCATCGATGAACGCTGACTTGTAAAAATCCAAACCATACGCTGTCGAGCCTCTATACTGAGGCTGTAGTACCATATAACCGTGATTAGCCATCAGCTGAGCCCATTCATCATAACTGGGATTTTCACCAACGAAAGGGCCCCCATGGGGCATAACCACCAAGGGATAAGGTGGCTTGCTGTTAGGCACCGTAATAAACCCTCTGATCTTCTTGCCATCTCGCGACTGGTAGGTAATGGCCTTTACATCAGCCAACTTTTCACTGGCAAACTGCGGCCTGGTGGAACCGACGAGACTAAACTTGCCATTTTTCAGCAGATAATAAGTCCCAGGATCTCTTGGCCCCCGGTTTGAAATAACTAGACTATTTCCATCACGAGACCGACTGCTAATTCTCAATCCATCGGCATAAGGAACTAACCCCATCAGTTGCTCATAGATGGCCTTCTCTTCGCCATCAAACCACTCATACTTAATCTCACGACCATCGTAATAGCCAATCGCTGCAATATCATCAGAATTGGTATACCCATTACTATGCCTTTTAGTAAATATGCTACCCTCAGCCCCACGGTAGATTAACTCGTCATACCCTTGGGTCTTGAGGTTAAATGACCAAAGCCCAGGTTTATCATTACCATTATGAGCGATCACTAATAAATTATTAGGCGTTAAAGGGTCAACACCTACAGCTCTCCAAGCTTCGAAATTTTCGCGGTGAGAGCGATTAATCACCTCCCAATCGCTGCTACCTTTTTTTCGATAATAGCTCAAAAACTCATCACTTTGAGCATCATAACCACTGGCGAATTGAGGATTGCCCTCACCATCAAACCTAAACCTGTTCACCTTTGGTGTTTCACGAGTAATCAGTTTTCTACGGCCTGTTTCCACATCGTATTCAAAGTATTTTGGGTAATATGAGCCCTTATCATATTGAGTAGTTAAAAACTTGTTAGGCTTGGCTCGAATTGGACCAATTAAACCACCACCACCGCCACTTAACGACGCAATCTTCCGCCACTTAGACTTTTCTGGGTCTTTATCAAGAGTCAGTAGACCCCGAGTGGTCTTATAAACTCCTTGATTGAAGCCGTCAATTTTATTGCGCACCTGCAGCCGCGCACTAAAGATGATGCTATCGTCTGTGGCCCAATAGAACCGAGTCATTTCCATGGGGTCGGCATTCATCTTAAATGGCCGAGCAGACAAATCATTAGCATCATAAATTTCTAAAATTGGATTGCCATCTTTAGTAGGTATTTTTAGGAATGCTAGTTTTTCCCCATCTGGCGATAACGAAACATTACTCATATCCGCCCGCTTTGCCCATTCCTCAAGTGGATATGGCTCAATTTTTTCTGCGGCCTGGGCTGGCACGCCTAGAAAAAATATCGCAGCCAAAACTGTTATTACCATAAAGTTGTCTCTCATATTCCAATTCCTTGTATCATATTAATGTCAGCCTCATGTCCAAATGCTTGAGTATTGCCATCTCTCTCCGACGAGCTATGGTACATCGAGCAATTACTTGTCATGTAGACTACTTTGAACGTTGTTTGAATGTCTATGAATTTCAATAAAAAAACCCCCTCAAGCTATCTGAGAGGGTTCCTTAAATCACTACTAAAGGCTTACCTGAACTCAGTTAGAACCGAGATCATAAGCAAAGTTTAGATAGAGCGAACGACCCATCAGGTTATAGCCATAACCAATAGGAGCATTGTTGATCGAAGATACTTCGCTTCCATCAACCATTGGAGGCGCTTCATTAGTGATGTTGCGCGCGCCTAACGTTAGAGCCCAATTGTCTTCAATGTAGCTGAGAGATAACGAATGGTACATATAGGCTGATGCGAAACCAACATCTCTACAAACAACGTCACCGTACTCTGCACCAAGACAAGTATCTGCTCCAACATCGAAGGTACTATAAATATCACCAAATTCATCTATTCCTGATGGATCTTGATCAACAGCTGACATCCAGTTTGTACGTAGTTGCAACCTCCACTTTTCATACCCAAGGCGGATCGTAGAGTTAACTCTCCAAGCAGGGAAGCCCCACTCTTCTGCATAATCTTCGTAATCTTCACCACCTTCATCATTAATAAATAAGGTAGAACGCTCGATTTGACGATTGCCACTCACATCAACAGTTAGACTGACAACACGATCGCCAAGAGATATGTCATCAGCGAACGTTACGTTGACATCAACACCTCGGCCATTTTCGTTATCTCGGTTAATAAACCCTCTATTAATGAACGAAATTGTACTATCGCTATCACGCGTGATTCTGTTACAGAATGCGCTATTGCCAGTCTCACTACCATAACAGTCGCCGACAATGTATCCGCCGCTCGGCTCAATAATAGTGTTGTCAATATCAACTTCGTAGTAGGTAGAGCTGATACCGAAGTCAAACTCATTAGAGAACTCTTGCTCCCAAGAGAATCCTGCCGTCCAAGATGTAGATGTTTCAGGATCAAGTGTTAACGATCCCCCAGCACCCTGCTCAACACTATAAACAGAAATTCCACCATTTTCGTAGGTTATAGGATCAACGCCTTGTGCCAGACAATTATCTAAGATCTCTTGCTCACGTGGGTCAGCTTCTGGGTCGTAAGAGCCACCTGCGCCGCCAATTACGCCGCCAGTGAGAGCTTCTTGAGGAACAACACAGGGATCATAAATACTGTTGAAACCTGTCTGGTTGGCCAAATACAATTCACGTAAGTTCGGTGCTCTGTAAGCGGTACCATAAGTTGCGCGGACCAATAAGGAATTCACCGGACGCCAACCAATTTTGACAGATTCTGTGGTGTTGCTGCCGTAGATTTCATCATCGGTATAGCGGGCAGACGCATTCACTACTAACTCTTTAGCGAATGGTTTATTAGCTAAGATCGGCGCCTCAACCTCAAAGAAAAGCTCTCTTGAGTCTTTGGAACCAACCGCACCACCATCAGCAAAGAAACCAAAAAATAAGCCATCTCTAGCAACAGCATCTGGCATTGAGTTGATCTCATCCTTCCGATATTCAAAACCAACACTCAACTGGACTGGACCGTTTGGAAGTTCGTAAATGTCACCACCCATGATTCCGGAAACAACAGTCTGCTCATAGTCCGTATCAAAGTCTCTACTATCAAACAGATACTCTCTCTCGGCCGCGGTAGCGAAGTCGCCAACACCACCAATTGCATGCAATGAAGGTGCAAACATATTTACCGCGACACAACCTGGAGCTACATCAGACTCTAAAACTTCGCCAGTGTTGTTTTCACATGGCGTGCTCGTGTCTGAATAAGCACCCAGAGATAAGTCTAATCTATCGCCTCGAATACCAAGGCGGTGCGACTCTCCTTTTGACCGAGAGTAAGAGATGTAAGAGTCAAAACTCCAGTTGGCCAAAGTACCGAAGTCCATACCAGGAAGATCACCCTCTAAACCCGCAACAAAACGTAGGTTTTTATAGTTAGCTTTTGAAGAATTTCGATCTCCAGCTACCGATACTACGGGTTGAACTGCAACAGCACCGATCGGCCCGTTAGCAAGAAATCCATAATAAACATCTGGAGTGACGCCCTGTGCTGCCAAAAACGCAGCAGTATAGCCGGCATTACCAAAGAGGAATTCATCTTCCGCTAAACCACAGTCAACGCCGTTCTCTGCATTAGGATTACAAATGTTGTAAGGGTTATTAGCTGGAACTGTTGGGAAAAACTGAGCAGGCTGGCCAAGTTGAGCATAATCTGCTTCTGAGTAAAGGGTTTCGAAGTATGCCGTTATGTTGGCATCCCCGTCAAAGGTGTATTCACCATAAGACATGAACGTACCTGTCTCATAATCTGGATAGAGGTAAGCATTGTTGTTCGCCTCTGAACCATTGAGTATATAGTCGCCCCATGAAACGTCTGCAACACCATCACCATCAGTGTCATTGTAGAACGCTCCTGCATATGGACCTCTAAATTGTGAGAAGTTGGGGATTCCACCATTTCCGTTACCCGGGGTGTAAAAACGTAACCCACTCCACAAATTGCCCTCTAGGATAGAAGTGTAGCCAGTCATTGCACCATACTTACAGTCAGTGGGCTTGGCGCCTCTAGCATTTTCCCAAAACAAATCTTCAGTTCTAAAGCTGCCATCTGAACCAACTTCATAATTCGTTTCACAGCCATTAGTCCAAGGGCGACTAGCATAGGTCGCATGCTCTTCTTTATTATAATCAAAGCCCATACCAATGAAGCCTTTATCCCAAGCTTTACCCCAGGTTAGTGCGAGGTTAGTGTTTTCTCCACCGGCATACTTTGGGTTGCTAGCGCCACCCTCAATCCTCAAACCATCAAAATCTTTCTTAAGAATAATATTAGTTACACCACCGATAGCATCCGACCCGTAAACCGAAGATGCTCCATCGGTCAATAACTCGTATGAAGACACTAATCCTGCAGGAACCATTCCAACATTTGGTGCATAAGGTGCGCCCTCAGCCCCGCCTGGAGCCATGCGACGTCCGTTGATCATCACTAGTGTTCTATTGGCGCCAAGTCCACGTAAGTTAATAGTTCGTGTTCCGGGACCATTATCTAAAACAAACCCACTAAAGGTAAGGTCGACCTGCTGACCACCTGCAGAGGTAGAGGTTTGTAAGATATCTGCAGCATTGACCAATCCAGCTTCACGCGAGATTCCCGCTGATATAATTTGTAGTGGTGAAATACTTGAAAACGTAGATCGCTTTAAGCGCGATCCAGTCACGACAATTTCATCGACACTATCATTGTCTGACTCAAATGCTAGTGACTCAGCCTGCACACTTTCAGACACCACGTCTTGACTGTTAACAACTGCAGAATCTGTAGAATCCTGACCATAGACATTAAACGTGGCTAGAATTAAGGCCGGAGAAGCGATTAGCCCCAACCCCTTAAGCAACCATTTACTTTTAAGTTTCATATTTTTCTCCCGAGAAAAATTTTTTTTGATACAAATTAATAGATTTAATTTACACCTACCATAATACTAATCTATTTGGTATCCAATAGAAATAGTTAAATTTAAAAACTAGGCAATTTAAAGATTGTTAAATAGTTAAGAAACCACTGAAAAATAACCTTTTATTTTAGATTAGTACTATTTTCTTTATTGTTAATTAATTCGTTATATTATCGATGTAAAAGAAAATACATAGGACGCTTTTATGATTTTTTACCTTTTCCATTAATCGAATTAATTGGGCGTATTAGGTTAAAATAAGGAAGCACAAATTTACAAAACCGAGCGACTTTTAGATGAATAGAAAAACAAGCTATCTATTATTAACAACCATATTGGTGGGCCTCTTAGCCTGCAGTGACTCGGAGGATAAAATACCCGAAGAAGCTATGGGATTAGAACGACTTAACAACGCCAGCTCAGCTGCCATTGCAATATCAGACAATTATGGGGCAAGAGTTGCAGAAGACATTCTGAACTCAGGCGGCAATGCTGTGGATGCAGCCGTCGCAACAGGTTTTGCATTGGCCGTTACCTTTATTGACGCGGGAAACATTGGTGGCGGCGGTTTCATGACGGTCAAGATGGATAATGACATTGCGTTTCTAGACTATCGTGAAAAAGCGCCCTTAAGGGCACACAAAGACATGTATCTTGATGCTCAAGGTAATGTCATTGACAATATTACTTTAATTGGTGGGCAAGCTGCGGGCGTGCCGGGCACCGTCGCCGGATTTTGGGAAGCGCACAAACGCTTTGGGAAATTACCTTGGAATGAGGTGGTAAAACCAGCCATAGACTTAGCCGCTAATGGCTTCCTTCCTGCGCCTGTTCTTGTCGACAGTATTCACAGCATGGAACAGCGCTTTGACGGCAAAACCAACTTTAATGACTACTTTAAACACATCAATAGCTCAAAGGTTTTTAAACAACCTGAATTGGCAAAAACCCTTGCTCGAATCGCAGAGTTTGGTGCCGATGATTTTTATCGTGGAAAAACCGCGGCTC
>CAJWFB010000080.1 GCA_913031645.1 uncultured Cellvibrionales bacterium | reverse complement strand
GGATGAGATGTATCTACCCAGCACCCCTAAATTTGCGGGTTACAATTATTGGGGCGTTGCAACCCACGGTTAATTGAATGGCACTTTAGCGCTTAAAGTGAACCTCAGTCGCGATAAGCCCTTCGCCACATTGGTCGCAGCGCACCTCGGCATTTAAATCTGCACCACAGCTTATGTGCTTGAGTAGAATGGGGTTGCCATCCTCCGTTGTGCACCATTTATCGCCCCACGCCATGAGTGTTACAAAATAGGGGAATAGATCTCGACCCTTATCGGTAAGATGGTAGTCATAACGCAGTGGACTAACTTGGTAGGGCTGCTGATAAAAAATACCTTCGTTAACTAATAGTTTTAACCGATCGGCGAGAATATTCGTCGCCACCGGCAGCTCTGTATGGAAATCATCAAAGCGATTAAAGCCATGAAAAGCCAACGCAATAATATTTGCGGTCCAGCGATCACCCAATAGATTAATTAAATTGTTGTAGAGTGTTTTACCACGGTCTTCAGAGGCAGAGAGGTTTGATGATCGTCTGCGTGTTTTGGTGATACGTGTATCGTTTTTAGCACCGGGACCCTTATGAAAGCTTACATCTGTCGAAAGTACTGACTGATTGCAATGGCTGCATTCCATCATTGGCCAAAATGCCTTACCACAGCGGTCATGGATCAATTCCACAGAATCTAAATCTGGAGTGGTGAAATATTTTCGCTCCCAAACCATAGCCATTAATCCATTACGATAGAGCTCAATGGACTTCTTTGTCATATGGTAGGTAGGTCGTTTTTGCCCTTTTGCGATAATATCTTTGCGCAGATAACCCATTGACTCTAACCAGCTGAGTCGATTACTAAGCACGCCACGAGAAGCACCTGTGCCGGCCAGCATTTCATTAAACGTATTAATACCCCAGAAGACCTCCTGAAGAATTAATAGGCACCACTTGTCACCAATTTCATCGAGAGCACGATTAATTGAACTCGCCTTAGTGCTGAGTGTGGTTTTAACGGGCATGCTCCTTGAACAGTTTTCTTAACGGCAACAGAAGAGTTATTTTACCCCCAAAGATCCTCGCCGCGACTCCACCAAGCATGGAAACCAACAGGCACGCGATGGGGCATTTTGACTCGCGCAATGGGTCCTTGGGAGATATCTTGAGCATTGAATATCTGTAATTCAGATTTCCAAGTATTGCTGTCGGTAACCAAAGACATGACATAGCCATGATCTTCGACACTATCGCGACTGGCGCCTTTGACCGGTGCAAAAGGCGTTTCACTGCCATAAACACCATCACCATAGTCCCATTGGACATATTGTCCCGTATCATTGTTATATTTAACAAGCCCATTAAAGCGGAGTGTATGACCGCCTTCTTCCAGCAATGGAATGCGCTGGTGGTAGGCGTACTTAGATTTTGTACCCTGGTAAATTTGATTGATCTTATTAAACTCGGTATTGAGGTCGTCAATATCTCCTTCACGCACCTCGCCCGTCACTAGATTAAAGCGCCAGCGATAGTTGTTAGCCTCTAAGCGCATATATGCCAGCATATGCGATAGCGCTCCTTCCTCATTGGTGGCGTTTGGCATTGGGTTGATCGATCGACAACCATCCATTGTTATCCAGTCACCTTCTTCCCAACAGTTGGACACATGTAAAATAAAGCAGGGCTCACAATCGAACCATCGAATCTCTCGAGCATCACCATAACGAGGAATGATACCGAACCGCGATGGTATATCACGGTGAAAGTTGAGCACGCGCATATTGTGGTTACGCAGGACGTTCATGTCATGAAAAAAGGGCAGATCATGTAGAATAGTGTAATTAGTGGTAAAGCCTAAATCATGGGGTAAACGAGGCCCCGCCAATTCAATATTAACCTCATGGTTCAATGTTCCATCGGGGTTAGCGACACCATACGTCATAAATGGCGCATTATCGCCATAGTCCATAAAAATCAATTCGCCGGTGTTCCAGTCAATGTGACTATGCGCTGACATATTTCTGCGGCTACGGCCCTCAACATCAAAAACGCCCTGATTCTCTAGCGTTAGTGGGTTCATCTGATAGGGAATACCGGCGTTGTACCATGTAGGTACCAGCTTGCCATTGAACATAACGATGTCTGTATTACCGGTGTCTTTTATGGGAAAGTCAGGCAACGAAAAATCGAAGGGCCCCATAACCCCAGGCCATACCGCTTCACTTTTTGTTATTTCATGCTGCAGGGCAGCTGTATGAATATAACTATTGCGATAAGACGCCTTACCGTCCCTGATATAAATAGCGTGTACCATCCCGTCACCATCAAAGGGATGATAAAGGTTTTTGGGCTTAAACATTGGATTGGGCCCATTGCGATAAAAGGCACCAAATAAGTCATCCGGTAGTTCACCCACAACTTCTAGTTCATTGACCACAATTTCATCGGAAGTTGGCGCGTAGGCACCATGAAGATAGGGGTTATCTAACTCATAAATCCAATCTTGTGTGTTATCGAATTTAGGGGCGGAGCCGATACATTTTTCGGTAATTTCGAAGACATTACTGTCCATAATGCTTATCTCTACTAGTCTTTTGTTAAACTATGCCTCAGTATGGTCTATTTATGCAAGCTTGATAATCGCTTTTTAAGGAAATCTAAAAGAGCATGTTTGCCAGCGTATCAGCAGTTAGTTAGTATTTGGATTACGACTGGTCGCATTCTACAAAGTAAGGCTTCAGTATACGGAGAAGTACTAATGTCATTTACCAATCTTCGACTGCCGGTGATTCAAGCGCCGATGTTTTTGTTGTCTGGACCTGAAATGGTCATTGCTAGTTGCAAAGCGGGTATTGTTGGATCATTTCCTTCGCCAAATGCTAGGACAGTCGATATTTTAGAACATTGGCTATTAATTATTACAGAGGCGCTTGTAGATTGCTCAGATGCTGCACCCTGGGCTTTAAATTTGGTAATGCATCGTTCTAATCCACGCCGCCATGATGATTTGCAGTTAGCAGTGAAATACCGTGCACCTATTGTAATCACTGCCCTTGGTAGCCCTGAAGAAGCGGTTAACGCAGTGCAGGCCTATGGCGGGAAAGTTTATGCAGATGTTACAACCATTGAATTTGCGCGTCGCGCTGCTGCCTCAGGTGTCGATGGCTTGGCGTTGGTTTGCTGCGGGGCCGGAGGCCATACAGGACAACTCTCACCCTTTGCATTTGTGGACGAAGTGCGCCAATTTTTCGATGGAGACATTATCCTTTCGGGCGCTATTGGGAGTGGCCGGGCAATTCGTGCCGCGCAGATTCTCGGCGCTGATTATGTGTATATGGGGACACGGTTTATACCTACTGAGGAATCTTTAGCTCAAACAGACTACAAGGCCATGGTGGTTGAATCCAGTGGTGCAGATATCGTCACTTCAGATTCAGTCACGGGGGTTAAGGCCAACTGGCTTAAAGGTAGCCTTATAAATGCCGGCTATGACACGGATAATATGCCACCACCGGGAGAGATTAATTTTCTTGAGGCCGCTGGGGATGTCAAACGTTGGCGAGACATTTGGGCGGCAGGTCAATCTGTCGGATCTATCAGCCATAATCAATCTATAGCTGAGGTGGTTGATCAGTTAGATAAAGAGTACAGGGCCAGCCTATGATCACCTCATCTCCGCAGCGGATCAAAGAGTACACCGATCGAAATTGGTGGGGTAACAGGACTTTGCATGACCTGTTACAGGAGCAGGTAGAGGCTAACCCTGAATTATTGGCTGTTGCCGACCAACCTAATCGAGATGAATTAACCGGAGATGCAGCGTGCCGCTTAACTTTCCGTGAGCTTGATAATGCCAGCACTGCACTTGCCTGCCAGTTAATGGATGCAGGGATTAGTGCGGACGATACCGTGATTGTGCAACTTCCCAACATTGCAGAGTTAGTCGTCTGTTACATGGCCTGCAGTAAAATTGGTGCCATTATTTCGCCGATTCCAGTTCAATATGGTCGTCATGAATTAAGCCATATTAGTAGCGTGATTTCTCCTCAGGCAATAATTACTATTGGCTACTTTAGAGATCTACTACTGGCCAAAAATGCTCAACTATGCCTTGATAATCATGTAAAAGTTCTAACATTTGGTGGCAAGTTAACGATTAATAGTGCCTCGAACGAAGTTTGCCAATCACAGTTACGTCGTTATCAGCAAACACACCCAGCAGATGCTAATCATATTATTACTATTTGCTGGACATCAGGAACCACAGGTACTCCGAAAGGCGTTCCCAGATCCCATAATATGTGGATTGCAACTGCAAAATGTTGCGCGGAGGCCGGAAATTATCGAAACGGAGATCGTTTTTTAAATGTCTTTCCTTTAGTTAACATGGCGTCAATTGGTGGGTTTTTGTTTCCAGCATTTATGACCGGCTGCAGTATTATTCTGCATCACCCCATGGATCCAGGGCTATATCTGACTCAGTTACAGAATGAAAAGATTACCTTCACGCTGGCACCGCCCTTACTGCTCAATCAACTGGCTAAATCCCCAGAGATGTGGGGTCAATTTGATTTTTCTCACTTGCGTTCGATTGGTTCTGGTTCAGCACCTTTGGCACCTTGGATGATTGATACATTCAGTCAAAATTATGGCTTAGATGTGATTAATTTTTATGGATCTAACGAAGGTATTAGTTTGTTCTGTACGCCAATGCATACACCTGACAGCGAGGTGCGAGCGACCATGTTTCCGAGATTGGGTTGTGGTATTGATCATTTTGATTCCTATGCCAACAAAGCCCTACTCAGCAAGGTGATAGACACAGGTACTGGCGAAGTGATTACGCGATCTGGACAGATAGGTGAGTTACTGTTTGCTGGGGCAACAGTATTTGATGGTTATCTCTGCACTGATAATACGGCGCTATTTCGAGACGATGGCTACTTTCATACCGGCGACTTAGTTGAGATTTGCGGAGAGCCACCTTGGTTTTACCGAGTGGCCGGGCGCTGTAAAGATATTATTAATCGCGCGGGCATGAAAATTTCCCCAGCAGAGATTGATATTTTACTGGAAGGTCTTCCAGGTTCGGCGGAAGCTGCGGTGTGTAAGTACCAAGATGATGAACTGGGCGAGAAAATATGTGCGTGCATCGTCATGGAACCTGACATCGAAATAATGAGCTTAACAGGCTTAACAGACTACTTAAGTGCACTAGGTGTGGCCAAATTTAAGCTACCGGAGCGAATAGAGTTTTTTGATAGTTTACCGCGTAATCCGTTGGCCAAAGTACAACGTTTTGCCTTGGAGGACAGCGTTAGTCAACGTCAACAGGAGAATCTTTCATGAGTGTACCTATTTATGTACTAGGAGGGTCTCAAACAGATTTTGCGCGTAATTGGGCCAGAGAGGATTTGTCTATTTACGATATGTTCTGCGAGGTGCTGAACCAAGCGCTTACATCAACTGGCATTAGTCCAGATCAAATCGAAGTTGGGCATGTGGGTAATTTTGTAGGCGATCTATTTACAGGTCAGGGGCTAATAGGTGGTTTTTTTGCTGAGGCGCATCCTGAATTATCTGCCATTCCAACCAGTCGTCATGAGGCGGCTTGTGCATCAGGCTCGATAGCGGTTTTAAGTGCTATGCGAGACATTGAAGCTGGCCATTATGATTTGGCCTGCGTGTTAGGTTTGGAATATATGCGCAATGTTGATGGTCAAACCGGCGCTGAATATCTAGGTGCGGCAACATGGAAGGGTGTTGAGGCAACTGATTGTGATTTTCCATGGCCCTTTATGTTCGATCAAATAATTAATGAATATGATGTGCGCTACGGTATTAATTGTGATCATCTAAAAGCTATCTCAAAAATAAACTTTGATAATGGCCGCCGTAATCCCAATGCCCAAACTAGACAGTGGAGCTTTCCGCCAGAGTGCTATACCGACAGTGATCAGTTCAATCCTGTTATTGAAGGCAAAGTGCGGAAGATGGACTGTGGTCAGATTACTGATGGCGCTGCCTGTGTATTTTTGGCCAGTGAAAAGGCGGCTAAAGCCTATGCCGCAGAGCATCATCTGAAGCTTTCAGATATTCCAATAATTAAAGGCTGGGGGCATCGGTCGGCCGCACTAAGCTTAGAGAGCAAGTTGAAATTGAGTGCTGGGCAGCCATTTTTATTTCCCCATGTTAATCAACTCATGATCGATACTCTGAGTCGAGCAGGCTTTTCTCATGTGACTGATCTTGACGGTTTAGAAACACATGATTGTTTTTCTATTACAGAGTATATGGCGATAGATCATATTGGTCTAACAGCACCCGGAGAGAGTTGGAAAGCCATCGAG
The DNA here is from genome assembly GCA_913031645.1 of uncultured Cellvibrionales bacterium. Classification (GTDB taxonomy): domain Bacteria; phylum Pseudomonadota; class Gammaproteobacteria; order Pseudomonadales; family Porticoccaceae; genus HTCC2207. The sequence continues at coordinate 537 of CAJWFB010000080.1, read as the reverse complement.
GAGGGACGCATTGGAATGGACGGTGATTTCCCGATTAACTCTAGTGGGGGCCTCCTCGGTTTAGGTCATCCAGTTGGTGCGACAGGGGTGCGCATGTTATTGGACTGTGCAAAGCAAGTGACAGGCCGGGCAGGTGACTATCAAATTGCTGGGGCCAAGAATATGGCGACGTTCAATTTGGGCGGAAGCACCACCACCTGTGTGAGTTTTATTGTCGGCGTTAATCCGTGAAACAGGCGTTTATTTATGATGCGATCCGGACGCCAAGAGGCAGAGCCAAAGCGGATGGTGGGCTTACCGACTTAACCCCCTTTGAATTATTAAAAGCACTTTACGATGCCCTCGAACAGCGTACCCACCTGGATAGAAATCACGTTGAGGATGTAGTGCTCGGATGCGTAACACAGGTGGGTGAACAAGGCGGTAATATAGCAAAAGCCTCATTACTTTATGCTGGATGGCCCGATCATGTCCCAGGCTTAACGGTTAATCGTTACTGCTCGTCGGGAATCGATGCCATTAATATCGCGGCGATGA
>CAJWFB010000079.1 GCA_913031645.1 uncultured Cellvibrionales bacterium | reverse complement strand
AGCGCCATCATGTGGTTTAATTGACAGTGTGAACATTCCCATGCGCTGTGGTGGGGTTCCGATAATCAGACAATAAAAGATAGCCATGATAATAGATAAAAGCTGGGATACTTTAGTTGCGTTAGATGTTGACCATAGCCTTCAGATTGACATCGCTGAATGGTTAAAGCATGTCTGAACTCAACAGTCCCTCTGGAACAAAAACCTATTTACGATTACTTGGTTATGTTGCTCGTTACTGGTTCCCGTTTTTAATTTCTGTATTTGGGTTACTACTACATTCACTGGCAGAAATTGCTTTTATTGATCTGTTTCGCTACATGACAGACATCGTAGGGGTACTTACGGGATCGGCGGCTGATACTTCGGCTGTTTCCTCATCGGGGTTTACCGGTGGTATGGCAAATAGACTTCTTGGCGATGCATGGGTTAACAAACCTTGGCTCGTTATTCCCCTATTTTTAGTTTTAATTAGCGCAGCGAGAGGTGTGGGCTACCTAATTGGTACCTATTTCCTTGCCTATGTGGCTAATTATCTTGTGCACGCATTGCGGACGGATCTCTTTGATCGCTTTTTGTTACTTCCTTTTAAGTTTTTTGATCAGTCTATGTCTGGTCATTTAGTATCTGTAGTTACCTTCAATGTGCAGCAGGTAACCGAAGCAGGAACTAAAGCGACTAAGACAGTAATACAGCAGGGCAGTTTAGTTATTGGTTTGATGGGATATTTAATCTATACCAATTGGATTCTTACTCTATTTTTTATCGCTGCATTACCTTTGATAGGGATGATAGTCGCTAAAGTCAGCAAGCGATTCAGGCTAATTAGTAAAAACATTCAGTCAGCTATGGGGGATGTTACTCATGTCACCCAAGAAGCCGTTCATGGCTATCAAGAAGTACGTATGTTTGGTGCCAAGAAGAGCGAGCGGCAACGAATGAAGAAAGCAAGTCACGGTAATAGAAGACAGAACATGAAAATGGCATTCACTAGTGCTTTGAGTAATCCATTGATTATCTTTATTGTTTCTTTTGCTTTTGCGGGAGTTACTGGCTTTATGCTCAATCCGTTTATTTTGGATACCATGTCTACTGGCAGCTTTGTGGCTTTTATTATGGCCTCAGGTGTTTTGATCAAACCCATCCGCCAGTTGACTGAAGTTAACAGTGATATTCAGAAAGGTATTGCTGCTTCTGAATCAATTTTCGCTATTATCGATAGTCCTGCTGAGGTGGATAAGGGCACATATAAACCTGAGTCTGTGACAGGAAGGTTGGATTTTTCTGACATCAATTTCAGCTACGAAGGCACCAAAAAAGAAGTGCTTAAAGATATTAGCTTTTCGGTCAACCCTGGTGAAACTATCGCTCTAGTGGGCTCTTCGGGCAGTGGAAAAACATCACTGGTTAGTTTAATACCGAGATTTTATAATCATACGGGAGGCAAAATACTGCTTGATGGCACGGATGTGAACGATTTCACATTGGTAAATCTACGCAGTCATATAGCAATCGTGAGCCAGAACGTAACGCTGTTTAATGACACTATTTTTAATAACATTGCTTACGGTGAGCTTCAGGGGCGGTCTGAAAAAAAGGTGAGAGCTGCTGCACAGGTAGCGCATGCAACTGAGTTTATTGACGACATGCCTGATGGTTTTGATACGCAAGTAGGTGATGATGGCGTAATGCTTTCTGGGGGTCAACGACAGCGAATAGCCATCGCTAGAGCGGTGCTAAAGAATGCTCCTATCCTAATTCTTGATGAGGCCACATCAGCCTTAGATACGGATTCAGAGCGCCATATTCAAGCGGCACTTGAGGAATTAATGAAAGGGCGGACGAGTTTTGTTATTGCTCACCGCTTGAGCACCGTGGAAAAAGCAGATCGAATACTTGTCCTCGAGAAAGGTCAGATTATCGAGCAGGGAACTCACCAGGAGCTGATTAAAGTGAAAGGCCGCTATGCTGATCTTTACCATAAGCAGTTTGACGAACCTCAGGTGGATTAGGTTTGTCTACTGAACGGTTTTGGATAAACGCTTGGCATGACAAAAAGGCTTGGCTCGCTCTGCTCCTACCCATCTCTTGGCTGTTTAGCGCGCTTAGCAGTCTGCGCAGAGGTTATCTTCAATTTCGCCATCAAGGCACACCCTTTGCTGCTCCGGTTGTTGTGATTGGCAATATTTCGGTGGGTGGCAGCGGTAAGACGCCACTGATTATTGCATTGGTCAGAGCGCTGCATGAAAAGGGATACTCGGTGGGCGTAGTCAGTCGTGGCTATGGCGGTAAGGCACAGAGTTATCCACTCGTTGTAACTCACAGTACACCGGTCTCAGAAAGTGGTGATGAGCCTCTGCTAATCGCTAGTTCTTGCGGTTGCCCTGTAGTCGTAGATCCAAATAGGGCCAATGCTGTACGCAGCTTGATTGAACATTTTTCTTGTGATCTGATTCTCAGTGACGATGGGTTACAGCATTACCGAATGCATCGTGATGTTGAGGTGGCGGTGATTGATGCTACTCGCGGACTAGGTAATAGTTTCACGTTGCCTGCCGGGCCATTGCGTGAACCTCATAAGCGCCTTGATGAGATGGACATGGTGGTGCGTAATGGGGGCGGTAATGAAATGTCCGATTCGGATAAGTCTGGAAAAACCAGTCATGTGCAACTTATACCTGTTGGATTACGTAAATTTGGATCAGATCACTTGATTACGTTGGATGAGTGGGTAGACTCAATGTCGGTGCATGCAGTTGCAGGCATAGGCCATCCTGAGCGTTTTGCGATCACGTTGATGGATATGGGCTTTAAACCCGAGCTTCACGCTAAAAACGATCATGAGACGCTTTCTATTAGAGATGTTCAATTCAGCGACAAATGTGCTGTCATCATTACTGAGAAAGATGCGGTCAAATACAAAGATTTGGCGCCAGACAACCTTTGGGTACTCGAAGTCCGAATGCCATTGAGCGATGAATTTGTCGACAAACTACTCAGTTGCGCAGGGCTGCCTGTGACGACGCTTTAAGTAAGCCATATAATAGGCAATTCTTTTGAATTGATCGGTGATAACTATGTCTTTTGTGGTAATTATTCCAGCCCGTTATGCCTCTTCACGGCTTCCTGGCAAACCCTTGAAGGATATTGCTGGAATGCCTATGATACAGCGGGTTTGGCAGCAAGCAGTCAAAAGCCGCGCATCTCGGGTGGTTATTGCTACTGATGATTCACGCATACAGTCAGCAGCGCTGCTATTTGGTGCAGAAGTCTGTATGACTCGAGAGGATCATGTCTCGGGTACTGATCGATTGCAGGAAGTGGCGAGCGTTTTAAACCTCGATGATAGCCAGCTAGTGGTTAATGTTCAGGGTGATGAACCACTCATTCCGCCGATTGTGATTGACCAAGTAGCTGCGAACTTAGCAGCCAATTCACTGGCAGGTGTTGCGACTCTTTGCGAGCCCATAGCCACGAGTGCAGACTTTAATAATCCCAACGTAGTAAAGGTGGTTGCTAATAGGGCTGGACTAGCGAGTTATTTTAGTCGAGCCCCCATTCCTTGGCCAAGGAACGAAACACCGATTAACGCACTGCTAGCGCGTCGGCATATTGGTATTTATGCCTATCGTGTCGGCCAATTAAATGCTTTTGTTAACTGGCCTGTAGCGCCGACTGAAACAGCGGAATCCCTTGAGCAGTTGCGTTTTTTATGGAATAACGTTGCCATTCATGTGGCAGATGCTATTGCAGAGGTGCCCTGTGGAGTGGATACAGAGGATGATCTAAAAGCGGTTTCTTTATTGTTTTAGAATTTTTATTATTTGAAAGCTGAAAATTATGGTTAAAAAGTCGGTTCTCTTTGTTTGCTTGGGTAACATTTGTCGATCGCCAACGGCGCATGCGGTATTTCAGTCTATGGTCGATAAAGCCGGCTTATCTGATGAGATATACGTGGACGGCGCAGGCACGGGGGATTGGCATCTTGGGCATGCACCCGATCGCCGCTCAGCGGCTGCTGCTGCGCTGCGTGGCTATGATATGTCGGCACTGCGTTCGCGGTTGGTCACAGTAGAGGACTTTTCTAAGTTTGATTATATTATTGCTATGGATGCGGATAATTTGCGTAACTTGAGAAATATGTGCCCTCCAGACGGCAAGGCTGAGTTAGAGCTGCTTTTAGATTATTCTCGCAAGCCAGAGTACGACGCGGTGAGTGAAGTGCCAGATCCTTATTATGGTGGTGAGGACGGATTCCCCCATGTATTGGACCTCATTGAGGATGCCTCAGTGGCATTGTTAGACAATATAAAAGCCGAGATGTCAGCGGCTTCTGATGCTCAGGCGTAGCGGCCCTATGAATTTAACGATAGAAACCAATAAGTGTCTCCAAGCTTATAACAGCTTGGCACTTGCAGCGACGGCTTCTCACTTTTGTTGCGTGTCTAATTATCAGCAACTAGAAAAAGCGTTAGCGTTCGCCAAGTCTAATAATTTATCCGTCATGCCACTGGGTGCCGGCAGTAACCTAGTATTGGCCTCTGATGTCGAAGGCTTGGTTGTTTATGTGGATTTACTCGGTGTGATGGTCACAGAGGAAACTGACATCCCCGAGGGTCATGTCGATGTGACTTTTTGTGCAGGGGAAGACTGGCATGAGATGGTTTTATACAGTCTAAAGCGAGGCTGGTATGGGCTGGAAAATTTATCGCTGATCCCCGGTAATATGGGTGCTGCTGCCATACAGAATATCGGCGCTTATGGGGTTGAACTCAGTGATCTTTTGGTCTCATTAAAAGCCGTTGACTTAGAGTCTGGCGAATTATTCACATTAACGAATCACGAGTGTCAGTTTTCGTATCGGGATAGTGTTTTTAAACAATCATTGAAAGATAAATGCCTTATTACTGAAGTGACCTTGCGTTTATCGACGTCACCCGTTATCAATCTTGCATACCCCGCGCTGAAAGGTTATTTTCTCGATCGGCAAGAGCCACTTACTGCGACTATGGTGAGTGAGGCGGTATGCAGTATTCGGCGCTCAAAGCTCCCTGATCCAAAGGAGCTCGCTAATGTCGGTAGTTTTTTCAAAAATCCTGTCATCCCCGCGACTAAATTTATTGAGCTTCAGGGGAAGCATCTGGATGATGGTGCCGATATCCCAGGTTATGAACAGGATGGTGGCGCCGTCAAGGTGCCAGCAGGGTGGTTGGTTGAGCACTGTCAGTTCAAAGGTGTTAGGCATGGTTCTGCGGGGGTCCACAAACATCAGGCACTAGTTTTGGTCAATTACAATGATTGTCCGGCCAGTAATAATGCCAAAGACATTTTGGATTTAGCCGCAACTATACAAAAGAAAGTATTCGCCGATTTTGGCATTGATTTGGAGATCGAGCCCCGAGTTTATGGATTTATTTGATCAACAAATTATCCCGTTACCTTTGTGCGATGATCGTGTTAGCGAGATTGTTTTTTGGCCAAATTGGCTGAATCAGAAAGCCGCAGATCAATTGTTGGAAACAGCTATTGCTGAAACCCCATGGCGCAAAGATGTTATTAACATTATGGGTAAGCAAATACCGATACCACGGCTGCAAAATTGGTTTGGCGACCCTAATACCAGTTATACATACTCTCGGATTCGATTACAGGCAGTGGCTTTTCCTCAGTGGATGGAGACGCTCCGAATAGACGTAGAGACTGAGACTGGCAAACCCTTTAACCGAGCTTTGGTTAATTACTATAGGAACGGAAAAGATAGCGTTGATTGGCATGCTGATGATGAAGCGTCCTTGGGTTTCGAGCCCTTGATCGCCAGCGTCAGTGTTGGCGCCGAACGGATATTCCAATTGCGACACAATCTGTCACAGGAAAGGGTTAAGATTAATCTGCCTCATGGTTCTCTATTGCTTATGGGGGCAGGCGTTCAAGAACATTGGCAACATAGCGTAGCGAAGGTAAAGCAACTTGAAGATCCTCGGGTTAATTTCACCTTTCGATATATGGCGTAGATCTAATAGCGTAGCAAGCGTAACAAGCATAACGGAGTAACAAGTGGAATTATCCCAGTTTGGGCAAAAGTTTGCAGGGCCGACAGGTATCGTCGAGCTGATGGATGATTTGGGTAGTGCGTTAAACGAAAATCCTGAAATGATTTTTATGGGTGGAGGAAATCCTGGTCGGATAACCGACGTTGAAGCGGTTTTTAAGCGACGACTGGAGTCAGTCCTGCAAGATCCCGCGCAGTTACATAGGCTTATGGGTGTTTATCAATCACCTCAAGGTGACAAGCAGTTTTTAATAGAGATAGCTGCGCTACTAAAGAAGCAGTTTAGTTGGAATCTTTCCGAGAGAAATATTGCCGTGTCCAATGGCAGTCAGCCCGCATTCTTTGTCCTTTATAATATGTTGGCTGGGCAAATGGCTGATGGGCGTCATCGCTCAGTACACTTACCTTTAGCGCCCGAGTATATTGGATATACGGATATTGGCTTGACCGATCGCTTCTTTACGGCAACCCGACCAGAAATTGAATTACTCGATAATAATTTATTTAAGTACCACATCGACTTCTCGCAACTCAAAATTAATCAACAAACTGCGGCGCTGTGTGTGTCTCGGCCCACTAATCCCACCGGGAATGTCCTCACTGACGACGAAGTTGAGCATCTTGATGAAATAGCTCGACAGGCTAATATTCCTCTAATTATTGACAGTGCCTATGGGCTGCCTTTCCCGGGAATACTGTTTAATAACGCTAAACCTCATTGGAATGAAAACACTGTGCTGGTGTTAAGCCTTTCTAAGTTGGGTCTGCCTGGTGTGCGAACCGGAATTGTGATTGGTAGTGAAGAGTTAATTTCAGCATTTACTAATGCTAACACTGTCGTCAGTTTAGCCTGTGGAAACTTTGG
>CAJWFB010000078.1 GCA_913031645.1 uncultured Cellvibrionales bacterium | reverse complement strand
ATATTTGGAAACAGGGTAATCAATGCTATTTTCATTAATTTTCACCTCTGTTAACCGATCCGTTTCGCCTAAAACTTTGGGTCCCAGACAACGTCAATTCTGTGATTAGGGAGGTTTACTTTTAACACAAACTCATCTGAGTAGGGTATCAGACGTTCCTCTCTGTCAATGCTATCCCTGTCACCTTTGACTACTAGCACATCATTGGCACCCGTCTCCAGCAGAGACTCAACGACGCCTAGCCGCTGCTCAACATCCTGCTCCTGGCTAAACACCTGAAGACCTACTAGCTGATGCCAGTAGAAGTCAGTACTCGTTAACACTGGGAAAGAGCCTTTTTCGACCAAAATATCCTGTTGGCACCAATCTCTGGCGATATCTCGGTCATCCACCCCTTTCAGATGCACTATCAAACCATCACCGTGTCTTTTAAAGTCATCCGCAACCAGCTTTGTCAGCCCGCTAGGTAGGTTAATCCACCAGGGCTGGTAATCAAATAGCGTCTCAATATTTTCAGTATACGAGAACACCTTGAGCCATCCACGAACACCAAAGACAGTGGTTATACGGCCCACAACTAGCATTTCCGGAATACTTGTAGTGCTAGTTATAGGCATATCCTAACCCACTAAGCCGCTTTTTTGGCAGCCTCTTTGAGTAGCGCTGAAACGCGATCACTGACCTGTGCGCCCTGGCCCTGCCAGTATGTAGCGCGCTCTAAATCAACACGCAGACGCTCTTCTGCTCCACGAGCAACCGGATTAAAGAATCCTATACGCTCAATATATCGAGCATCACGTGCCTTACGCGAGTCTGAGACTGTTATGTGATAAAAAGGGCGTTTTTTTGCGCCGCCACGAGCCAATCTAATTGTAACCATCTGAAAAATCCTGTGTTCGAGAGGCATTATCGCCAAACCCGATGCTTTTTGTTCATGCCCCGCATTTAAAGCGTGGCTATCCCGGAAAGCGCGGTATGGTACGCCAAAACCTTTAAAAATGAAACTAATTTAGTGGAAAATAATCGCTGCCAGAAGATGGCTGGTTAGCGTAGGTGAGTGCCTCCTGCAGGGCACTAGAACTTAGGCAAGCCGCCCGGGGGCATTCCTTCACCAGGCTGCATCATACCGCCCATGCCACGCATCATGTTTTGCATCCCTTTTCCTTTCATTTTTTTCATCATCTTGCTCATTTGCTTATGCTGTTTAAGCAAGCGATTTAGATCTTGTATGCTCGTCCCCGACCCGAGGGTAATTCGACGTTTTCGCGAACCATTCAAAAGATCCGGATTTTTTCTCTCTTTTGGTGTCATAGAATTGATAATGCACTCCATCCGATCAAACTGACTACTCGCTTGATTCTGCTGAGCCATCTGCACCATATTGCCCATACCCGGCAGTTTATCCATCATCCCTGCCATACCACCCAAGTTTTTCATCTGCTGTAACTGGTCGCGCAGATCTTCCAAATCAAACCTTTTCCCTTTAACCACTTTTTGAGCAAGCTTTTCAGCCTTCTTTTTATCAACCTTTCGTTCCACGTCTTCAATCAAAGACAGCACATCGCCCATACCAAGAATACGTGATGCGATTCTTTCAGGATGAAATGGTTCTAGTGCGTCAGTTTTTTCTCCAATCCCTAGAAACTTTATCGGCTTTCCAGTAATTTGCCTCACCGACAATGCCGCACCACCGCGCGCGTCACCATCAACTTTCGTCAATATAATACCCGTTAGCGGCAGTGATTCATTAAATGCTTTTGCTGTATTGACAGCATCCTGACCAATCATCGCATCGATCACAAACAGTGTTTCAACCGGATTTGCCACCGCATGAATCTGTTTAATTTCAGACATCATCTCGCTGTCTACATGCAGTCGTCCGGCGGTATCAATAATCAGCACATCCATAAACTGCATTTTTGCCGCTGCAATAGCCGCAGTCACAATATCGACGGGCGTCTGATCTTCCTGGCTCGGGAAGAACACCGCATTGACTTCCGTCGCCAATGTTTTCAGTTGTTCTATGGCCGCAGGACGGTAGACATCCGCTGACACCACCATGATTTTTTTCTTTTCTCGCTCATTTAAGTAGCGAGACAGCTTGGCCACTGACGTTGTCTTACCTGCTCCTTGCAAACCTGCCATCATTACGACTGCCGGCGGCTGCACTGCTAAATTGAGAGATTCATTTTTCTCTCCCATTACCGCTTCAAGCTCAGCTTGGACGACTTTTAGAAATTGCTGCCCAGGATTAAGGCTGCTACTGACCTCACGGCCTAAAGCTCGGATTTTGACTTGCTCAACAAAGCTCTTTACCACAGGCAGCGCAACATCTGCCTCCAGCAGAGCCATGCGCACTTCGCGCAATGTCTCTTGAATATTTTTCTCACTGAGACTGGCTTTTCCAGATATTTTCTTCAAACTTAGCGTAAGACGATCGCTTAAACTTTCAAACATTGCCATGCTGGACATTCCTAATTAATTTCTATCAAACCGCATTATAACAATAATTACGCGGGCCTCTTCACCCCAAGCCATGAATATGCCACACTCATGTTAGGTTTTAATACTTTTTATAATCATGTTTACTTCAATCACTGGTTTTGCCGCTGTTATCCTCTATGTAGGAGGATTTTGTTACCTTTTAACTAAGCTGCTAAAACAACCTAATGTTAACACTTCAATGCTACAGACATTAGCTGGTGGTGCAATCGTCCTGCATGGGTTAAGCACCGTACAGTTAGTCTTTGTTGCCGATGGTCTGGATCTGAGTTTATTTAGAATTTTTGTTTTAATCGCCTTTGTCATTAATCTCGTGGTGTTTGTTAGCGGCAGAAAGAAGCCTCTGCACAGCATGTATCTCCTACTTTTCCCCATTTCAGCATTGAGTTTGATCGCTGCCTTAGAGACTCCTAGCACTAAGCCAGCCGCGCTGATGTCGCCCTATATCCAGAGTCATATAGTGATATCAATACTCGCCTATAGTCTGCTAGCAATTGCTGCGCTGCATGCACTGCTGACCGGCTATCAAAATTGGCAGCTGAAACACAAGAAACAAAACCTTTTAATGCGCACATTTCCGCCGCTTCAGACAATGGAAGATTTTCTTTTTGAGTTAATTTTGGCTGGTGAAATAATGTTAACGCTCTCCTTGATCAGCGGTTTTCTTTACTATGAAGATCTATTTGATCAAAAACTACTGCACAAAGTGACTCTCAGCATCGTTGCTTGGCTGGTCTACGCCGTACTTCTCTGGGGAAGGCATAGCAGAGGCTGGCGGGGGATCAAGGCAATAAGTTGGAGTTGGGTAGGTTTTGTCGCCATTCTGATGGGCTATGTAGGCAGTAAAATCGTGCTCGAATTTATTCTCAGATGATATTTCAGCCTCTAATGCTAAATTGCCAGTTGCCAAAAGCGGCCAAGTGATTCAACATATCCAACCTTATTAGCGATGGAAGTTAGTCTTGGACGGTTCAGATCCCTTAGTACTTTGGGCAGCGCTTGCAATTCTCTTGGTACTCTCGGCTTTTTTCTCCGGATCAGAAACCGGAATGATGGCTCTCAATCGATATCGTCTCCGCCACCAGCGCAAAAAGAGTGCCGGTGCTAGGCGAGCAGCGAAATTATTGGCCAAACCCGATCGATTGATCGGCCTTATTCTGATCGGCAACAACGCGGTCAATATTTTGGCGGCCATTATTGCCAATATGCTGGCCATAATTTACGTCGGTGAAGCAGCCGCTCCCTGGGTCGCAACGGCGTCTCTAACCATCATGGTACTAGTTTTTTCTGAAGTCACACCAAAAACTATCGCCGCCCAAAATCCTGAGTGGTTTGCCTTTAAAGCCAGTCATGTCTTGAAGCCATTATTACAGTTGCTCTCGCCACTGGTATGGATGGTTAACAAACTAACCAATGCCGTTGTATCACTACTTGGCTTTGACCCTAACAAAGATCGAGATGACGGCTTAGATTCCGAGGAGCTTAAGTCACTGGTTGATCTCTCGGGTCATAAACTATCAATTAGTCACCAGGGAATGCTCAAAGGAATTCTTGACCTAGAAAATGTGACAGTCGAAGATATTATGATTCCAAGGAATGAAGTTAAAGGTCTCGATCTAGACGATAGTATTGACCTCTTAACCACGTCAATACTGGACTCTGAATATTCTCGTCAGCCGATTTATAAGGGCGATATAAATAATATTATCGGGGTTTTTCATGGCCGCACTGCAAATCAACTTTTTCGCTCAGGTAATATTACGCATGAAGCCATTAAGTATTTTGCTGAAGATCCCTACTTTATCCCTGAGACGACAACCCTGACTAACCAGTTACTTAACTTTAAAAATTCTAAAAAACGTTTTGCCATCGTGGTCGATGAATACGGTGAAATGCAGGGGCTGGTCACGCTGGAAGATATCCTCGAGGAAATTGTCGGCGACTTTACCACTAACACCGCCGATAACGATGATGAAGTAATCGCCCGAGAGGATGGTAGTTATCTAATTGATGGGGCTGCCACTATGCGCGAAATCAACAAGGCAACCGGTTGGGACCTTCCCACTAATGGCCCTAAAACCTTGAATGGCATTGTTTTTGAGCAACTTGAGAGTATTCCAGATGGTAACGTCAGTTTCATCGTGGCCGGTTACCGATTTGAAACTGAAGAAATCAGCGGGACTATGGTTAAGAAAGTGTGTGTTTCCTGTATGAAAAAACCGGAACAGCCTGACGAGTAAGAACCTGCGACACACGTCATTGCGGCGTATCATCCGCCTGGCTACGCTGGCTGCAAAGCCTCAGTACTTCGCGCTTTTGACTCCCCAGCATATGCCGCCAATCTCGAATTTCGCTACTAGTCCTGTGGCAACCGATACATACATCATCTTCATTAAGAGAGCATATAGACGAGCACGGCGAGGTAACTTGTGACTCCGATGTCATCGCTTCATTTCTCTCAAATCAGAATGCATGTTCGCCGCCTTTTGGACATACATAGAGGCTCCAGCTAATAAAAACGCACGCATATTTTCATCGGTCTGCCTGATGATCTTTCCGGGAGAGCCCACTACCATAGACCCATCTGGAATAACTGCTCCAGCTTTAACCAGCGCATTGGCACCAATTAGGCAATCACTTCCAACAATCGCGCCATCTAAAATGACCGCCTGAATTCCAACCAGTGTGCGATCGCCAATCTCCCGACAATGCACCATTGCTTGATGACCGATGGTTACATCTTCACCAATTTTCAACGGCTGGCCCGGATCTGCATGCAATACAGCGCCATCTTGTACATTACTTCGCTTTCCGACTTCAATAATATCGCAATCACCACGAATCACCGCGTTAAACCAGACGCTCGACTGCTCCTTTAGAACAACTTTACCCATGACATCGGCACTAGCCGCGACAAAAACGCTGTCGTGTATTTGAGGGGTATCTTCACCGATTTGATAAATCATCTATGCCACCTTTTATTTTTCTTTCATCGTACTGGCATGCTGTGGATATTTAAGTTCAATACCTGCATCTAATGTCGAATTGAGTAAATCGGTGATCACCTTTAGAGTGAACCCCCAAATTTTATAGTCGTTATACGTTAGATATGGCAATCGTATCACTCCACCGCCATTCTCAACCTCTGCGTTAAATTCAAAATACTTATACTGATCTAGATCCATGAAAATCTTTAATGGCGCATTGAAAATAGCCGCTGTTTCAGATGCATCAGCGGCAAGCTCTAAGTCACCTGAGCCAATCGCCACAAATGGTGTAACACTGACCTCTTTTCGCTTGGGTGACGCTGAGGGCAATGTGGCGACCGGTATTACTGAACTCGGATTAAGTCCTATCTCTTCATTTGCCTCTCTGAGTGCTGTCTGCAGTAAATTTTCATCCCCGTTATCCCACATGCCGCCAGGAAATGCCACCTCACCGGCATGGCTTTTGAGATGAAAGGCGCGCTGAGTGAGAACAATCTTAGGATCGCTGTCCTCTCCGTGTAAAATAACAAGAACTGCAGCAGTATTTTGAGCCTTATTTGCATGAGGCTGCCGTTTTTTTAACGGAAATTGAATCAAGCGATTTGCAATAGTTGTTAGCATTTAGGCATTATACGCAGTCTACGTTAATTTCTGAGAGTTTCATGAACTTTTGTTCCAGCTGCGGTAGCTCTGTTACCCAAAAAATACCTGAAGGCGACAATAGACTTCGCTATGTTTGTGAATCTTGCGCAGAAATTCACTATCAAAATCCTCGCGTTATTGCCGGTATCTTGCCTATTTACAATAATCAAATTCTATTGTGTAAACGATCCATTGAACCAAGAATTGGTTATTGGACACTGCCCGCAGGGTTTTTGGAAAATGGCGAGTCGACACTAGAAGGTGCTCTCAGAGAATGCGCTGAAGAATCATTAGCTACGGTAATCAATCCCGAGCTTTATGCGATCTTCGATATTCCACAGATTCATCAAGTTTATATTTTTTACCGCGCTGAGCTGGAAGCGCCTGTTTTCGGGCCTACCTCTGAATCCTCAGAAGTAGCCTTGTTTGATGAAGATGATATCCCTTGGGATAAACTTGCATTTCCAATGGTAGAGGTGACGCTGGATCATTACTTAGAAGACCGTAAGACAGGAAATTTTGACGTTATCAGGGAAGATATAAGGCGCCCTTGGACCAGCAAGCACAATCCACCCAAGAACTAACTATTTAGGTCAGTGAAGGACGTACAGATCCTGCCAATCCAGCTGTCTCTTTTTCTTGAGACTCATGCTCCTCCGGCCCTAGCCCAAATTCTAACTCCCGTTTCTGACCTGAGTAAGTGCGAGTCCCTAGTAATCCATCCCAAACAGAGAAAATGCTCCCAAGGTTAGCATTACTATTCCCAACACTATGATGAATCTGATGCTGTGCCGGACTTATAAAAACCC
>CAJWFB010000077.1 GCA_913031645.1 uncultured Cellvibrionales bacterium | reverse complement strand
CATATCGCACGACCTCTTGCACCGGAGAGCCTAACCGATGAAGAGTGGGGCGACTACCTATTTTTCCGCAAGAATCCGCGCGGTATTCACCATGAAATGTGGTACCACGGAGTTGGATGCCGGCGTTACTTTAATGCTACGCGCAACACCTTGACCTATGAAATTTTAGAGACCTATTTGGTCGGCACTCAACCGCAGATTACTGGAGCAGACGCATGAGTCAACTAAACCGTCTTCCCACGTCTGGCCGCACCGATCCCAGTCAAATTATCAATTTTGCTTTTAATGGTAAATCCTACCAAGGTATTGCCGGAGATACCTTGGCCTCTGCGCTTTTAGCCAATGGCGTCAATGTGGTCGGACGTAGTTTTAAATACTCTCGTCCTCGCGGCATTGTCGGGCATGGCATGGAAGAGCCTAATGGCATTATTCAGTTGGGCTCTGGTGCGGCGACAGTGCCCAATCTAAAGGTGACTCAAGTTGAGTTATACGAAGGCTTAGAAGCCTCGAGTGTTAACGGCTGGCCGAATGTTAATTTTGATTTGATGGGCATAATAGGCTTGTTTGGACGCCTAATGCCTCCTGGGTTTTACTATAAAACCTTTATGTACCCGCAAAAGCTGTGGATGACCTATGAGCATTTTATTCGTAAGGCTGCAGGTCTTGGCAAAACTCCAGTAGAGGCAGATCCAGATACCTACGACAAGATTAATCAGCATTGCGATGTCTTGGTAGTTGGTGCTGGCCCCGCAGGTCTGGTTGCGGCTCTTGAGGCGGGACTTACTGGCGCAAGAGTCATTATTGCCGACGAACAGAGTGAATTTGGTGGCAGTTTGTTAGCGTCTAATGAACTGATTGACGGCAGCTCAGCCAGTCACTGGGTTGCCTCTGTAAACTCGCAATTGGAATCTCTCAGTAATGTACAGAGACTAAGGCGCAGTACCGTATTTGGCTATTATGACCACAACTTTTTGACCATCTTAGAAAGGTGTACCGACCATTTAGGTTTGAAGGCTGCTTGCGGGCCTCGGCAGTGTATGCATAGAGTGAGGGCGAAACAGGTGATTCTGGCTACCGGTGCCTTTGAACGACCCCTAGTGTTTGCTCACAATGATATACCGGGTGTTATGCAAGCGTCATCGGTGTCTACCTATGTCAATCGCTTTGGCGTTGCGCCGGGACAGAAACTCGTTCTTGCCACTAATAATGACAATGCCTATCGCACTGCACTCGACTGGCAAAGTGCTGGCCGCCACGTGGTGGCCGTGGTCGACTCTCGATCCTCACCCAGTGGCGAGTTAGTAGCCCGAGTTAGAGAGCTTGGCATCCAAGTTTTAGATGGATGTGGCGTTATAGAGGCTAAAGGCAGCAAGCGAGTGCGATCCGCTCTGGTTGCACCACTCAATAGTGAGGGCACTCAGGTGGTTGGTGCAGTACAAAACTTGGCTTGTGATCTGATTGCCAGTTCAGGGGGTTGGAGCGCAGCCATTCACCTGAGTTCTCATACCGGGGCTAAACCTGTTTGGGATGAAAAAATTGTAAGCTTTAGACCCGGCGAATCGAAACAGCAAGAGCGTTCGGCCGGTGCCTGTAACGGTACCTTTGGCCTGTCCGATGGTCTTTTAGAGGGCTCAATTGCGGGGGCTGAAGCAGCCCATCTAGCAGGCTTTGGCGATGGTGTCGCGCAGCAGCCGTTGCCGGCGGTAAATGAGGTTGTTGAGCAAACACAGCAGACACTGTTTTTGGTTCCCCACACTAAATCCACTAGCCGCGCACCTAGTCAATTTGTAGATTTTCAGCTAGATGTTAGTGCTGGTGGTATTGAACTAGCGGTACTGGAAGGCTTTGAGTCGGTAGAGCACGTTAAGCGCTACACCGCCCTTGGTTTTGGTACCGATCAAGGCAAACTCGGCAATATTAACGGCATGGCGATATTGGCCAATGCTCTAGGTCAGAGCATCAGTGACACAGGGACAACCATCTTTAGGCCCTCGTACACGCCCACCACTTTTGGCGCTATCGCCGGTAGAGATATTAAGGATTTATTTGACCCTGAGCGTTACACTGCTGCCCATCGCTGGCACGCAGAGCAGGGGGCAGTATTTGAAGATGTTGGTCAGTGGAAGCGTCCTTGGTATTTCCCTCAGG
Organism: uncultured Cellvibrionales bacterium; assembly: GCA_913031645.1. Classification (GTDB taxonomy): domain Bacteria; phylum Pseudomonadota; class Gammaproteobacteria; order Pseudomonadales; family Porticoccaceae; genus HTCC2207. Next base: position 5,170 of record CAJWFB010000077.1, on the reverse strand, counting down.
ACAATGAAACCATGCATCAGGCAGTCAATCGTGAGTGTTTAGCCGTACGCAATAGTGTTGGTATTCTAGATGCTAGCACGCTTGGAAAAATTGATATTCAAGGCCCCGATGCGGCTGAATTCATCACCCGCATGTACACCAATTCCTATCTCAAGTTAGCGTCGGGTAAGTGCCGCTATGGGGTCATGTTAAAAGAAGACGGCATGATCTTTGACGACGGGGTTTGCGCCTGTCTAGCCGACAACCACTATTTAATGTTTACCACTACCGGTGGTGCCGCGGGGGTTTTGGCGTGGCTAGAGCTTTGGCAGCAGACCGAATGGCCTGAGTTACAGGTTTACTTCACCTCCGTGACTGACCATTGGGCCACCGCCACAGTTACCGGCCCTAACGCACGTAAGGTCGTCGCCAAAGTGTGCGAAGACATTGATCTGAGCGCTGATAAATTCGGTTTTATGGACTGGCGCGATGGTACCGTAGCGGGTGTTGCTGCAAGAGTATTTCGCATCAGTTTTACCGGTGAACTCTCTTATGAAATTAATGTATCCGCCAATTATGGTCGCCATGTGTGGGAAAAATTGATCGAGGCAGGTGCTGAATTTGATATTACCCCTTACGGTACAGAGAGCATGCACGTCTTACGCGCCGAGAAAGGCTTTATTATTGTCGGTCAAGACACCGACGGTTCTATGACCCCAGCAGATATGAACATGGATTGGGTGGTGGGTAAAAATAAAACCTTTAGTTTTATCGGCAAGCGATCGCTTGAAAGAAGTGATTCATTGCGTGACAACCGCAAACAGCTGGTAGGGCTTAAAGCATTGAATCCAAACAGCGTTTTGCCGGAGGGGTCACAGATCGTCAATGATCCTAAGCAAGCTATCCCAATGGCCATGCAGGGACATGTCACCTCTAGTTATTACAGTGCCAATATGGGCCATTCTATTGCACTAGCGGTAGTCAAAGGCGGTTTGAACCGCATGGGCGATACAGTTTACTGCCCAGCGGCAGATGGCAGTGTTATCGCCGCTGAAATAGTCAGTTCGGTATTTTATGATCCCAAAGGAGTACGTCAGAATGGCTGATTTAGCGGCAAATAATATGATCATGCAGTCACCACTGCATTATCTAAAAGGGCAGTATTCCGGCACTGTAACTGCTAACGCTGAGCTGGGATTAACGGTGACTGAGATACAGCAGGGGTGCTACCTAAATCTGCGCGGTAAGGCCGCTGATCAAGATTTTGCTGCTGGGATACAAACTATATTGGGCCTTAGCCTACCGACTGTGCCGGGAACCTATCACAGCCATGGCTCTACTATGGCCTGCTGGTTGGGGCCGGATGAGTGGATGGTGGTGAGTAACCATGCTGCTGAGACTTTGCAGGCGGCGCTTCGAGATGCACTCAAAGGGCATATTTCAATTGTCGACGTCACGGGTGGGCAAACCCAACTTAACCTGCGAGGGTCCTCAGTCCCGCTAGTGCTTAAAAAAGCGGGTAGCTATGACTTTGAGGCCTGGTCTGCAGATGGTGCGTCGGTGAACCGCTGCGTGCAAACCAATTTTGCTAAAGCTACAGCGTTGGTGTCGAGGAGTGCAGATGGCAGCTTTGATCTGACTATTCGGCGCAGTTTTGCCGACTACATTGCGCAGTGGCTTCTGGATGCTAGCAAAGAGCATGGCTGTTTAATACAGGGTTAGTCTCTAGGCCGTTTTTGGTTCCGCTATTAAGAATATCCGCCTAATTAATTATTAATAAATACTATTTCTGCTAATATGGTACGCCTAATTCGGCGTGCCTTGGGTGAGTCGTGAAAGATAACAAAGCAATCTCATTGGATCAGCATATTAAGGAATAGTAATGAATACTCGGATTGAGCGCGATAGCATGGGCGAACTGCAGGTTCCTGAAACGGCACTCTATGGGGCGCAAACACAACGCGCTATTAATAATTTCCCCGTCAGTGGTAATACCATGCCTGAGGCGTTTATTCGTGCCTTATTGACGGCTAAGTCTGCTGCTGCCCAAGCCAACGCCACGCTAGAGTTGATTCCCGCTGCCATGGCCAATACTATTAGTGACGTTGTGACAGATCTGTTAGCAAGTCCTGACCTCATGAGTCATTTCCCGGTAGACGTTTATCAAACAGGGTCAGGTACTAGCTCAAACATGAACGCTAATGAGGTCTTAGCGACTTTAGCCTCCGCTAAACTGGGCCAGTCTGTCGGCGCTAATGACCATATTAATTACGGTCAGAGCAGTAACGATATTATCCCCAGTACTATACATATCAGCGCTGCTATTGAGGTCACCGAGCATCTATTACCGGCCCTAGAGCATTTACATGGCGCCATCGTCGCAAAGGCAAAGACTGTAGACCATCATATTAAAACTGGTCGTACGCATCTTATGGATGCGATGCCTGTGCGCCTCAGTCAAAGCTTACTCAGTTGGGCTAGCCAGATTGAGCAAAATATACTCTTCATTAAGGCGATCTTACCGAAATTACAAACCCTTGCTCAAGGCGGAACGGCTGTTGGCACGGGCATTAACGCGCACCCAGACTTTGCGGTTGAATTTAGCAAGCAGTTAAGCGCAGTGACAGGCATAGCGTTCTCACCTGCCGACAATTTGTTTACTCATATCAACACCCAAGACGTCGTAGTTGCGCTGTCAGGACAGTTAAAAACCACTGCAGTGTCGATTATGAAGATTGCTAACGACCTGCGGTGGATGAACTCAGGTCCACTGGCAGGACTCGGAGAGATTGCCCTTGAAGCGCTTCAGCCAGGTTCATCAATTATGCCCGGTAAGGTTAACCCCGTTATTCCCGAGGCCGCCACTATGGTCTCTGCGCAGGTTATTGGTAATGATGCCGCCATCACCATTGGTGGTCAGGCGGGCAATTTTGAACTCAATGTTATGTTGCCAATGATTGCCGACAACATTCTCTCAAGTATTAAGCTACTGGCTAATGTTAGTCGGTTGCTTGCGGATAAAGCCGTGGCTACATTTACTGTCAATGAGGACCAGTTGAAGCTTGCATTGGGTCGCAACCCTATTTTAGTGACGGCATTAAATCCTATCATTGGGTACGCCAAAGCCGCTGAAATTGCTAAAAAGGCCTATAAAGATGGTCGTGCTGTGTTAGATGTGGCAGAGGAAGAAACTGACATCTCGCGCGCGGAACTCGAAAAATTGCTTGATCCCGCCAAGCTTACTGCAGGCGGACTAGGCTGAGTTTTCATTCACTAAAAACATAATTATTTTAAGAGGTCAGTAATGGCAGATTTATCCGGTAAAACCCTATTTATCAGTGGCGCAAGTCGCGGCATAGGCTTAGCAATAGCCAAACGAGCAGCGGCTGATGGGGCCAATATTGCGATTGCCGCCAAAACCACTGAACCTCACCCACGCTTAAGTGGAACTATTTACACCGCTGCCGAAGAAATTGAGGCTGCCGGTGGCAAAGCACTGCCATTAGTCGTCGATGTGCGCTTTGAAGATCAGGTGCAAGAGGCCATGGAAAAAACTGCTGCCGCATTTGGTGGCATCGATATCTTGGTCAACAATGCCAGTGCCATTAATTTAGCAGGCACCGAATCTGTGTCCATGAAAGGCTATGATTTGATGCACAATATCAATACGCGGGGAACGTTCTTATGCTCACAGAAAGCCGTGCCATTTTTACGCAAATCAGATAATCCCCATGTCTTAAACCTTTCACCGCCATTGAATATGGAAGTGCGCTGGTTTCAAAATCACGTAGCCTACAGTATGGCTAAATATGGCATGAGTATGTGTGTGTTGGGTATGCATAGCGAATTTGCCCGAGACGGCATTGCCTTTAATGCCCTTTGGCCGCGCACTGCGATAGCCACAGCAGCTGTAGCCAACCATCTGGGCGGTGACCTGATGGTAGCGCGATCAAGAACTGTGGATATCATGGCCGATGCCGCGCACATTATCCTCACTCGCAACAGTCGGGAACACACCGGTAATTTCTATGTGGATGATGAAGTTCTGGCGGCTGAGGGTATGACTGATTTAAATAGCTATCAGGTGGATACAGCCCTTGATATCTCCGAATTGGCACCTGACTTTTTCGTCTAAAAGCTTTGGCGGTGTTCTGATAATAAACATCTTTTTGCAGGGAATGACAAATATGGGTTTATTTCGGATGGGACAAAAGTTACTACTTTCGTCAGCGGTACTGCTACTGACAAGTTGTGGCAGCGGCACTAATAACGCGCCCCAAGTTGTTGAATCACCAATACCACCTCCCAAAGGTTTGCTGGTTTCGGCCGAAAATGAGGCTGAATTTTTGGACCTATTCTCGCTATCAATTATTGAAGATGGCGAAGACTACTTGAACAAAAGGGGTACTGTTGAGGTCGCTTCTTCAGCAGAAGACTCCGGACGTAGTTTTACTACTACCTATACCTTAGAAGCGTCTGTCGACGAGCATGATGTCGTAAAGTACGATGGTGACCACCTGTTTATTGCGCCCAGTCGGAGTATGGATTGTTGTTTTGTGATGGAGGCTGTCAGTCCAGTTGCAACTGATCAGAGTGAGGGAGATTCAGATAATACCAGTGAAGAACAAAGAGGTATTAGAATCCTAAGTACAGATCCGAAGCAAGGCACTGCGGCTCTGGTTAGTGTTATCCCTGTTGAAGGTGATCTGACTGTTGAGGGTCTCTACAACAAAGAATCAAAACTCGTCTCACTGAGAAGCTCTAGCTGGTGGGGAACTTTTGGCGATAGGTTTAGTACCTCGTGGGCATGGGAAGGTCAAACTAGTGCGCTAGATATTTATGATATTAGTGCGCCAGAACAGCCTGAATTAAAGTTGCAGATCGAAATACAAGGGGGTTTCGTGACGAGCCGCCGTGTCGATGATACTGTTTATATGGTTGCGCGTCATACACCTACCATAGAGGGTTTAATTCGATATCCCTCCACCCAAGAAGAAATAGAAGACAATAAAGTATTACTGAGTGGTTTAACAGTTGCTGATGTGTTGCCAACTGTGTCAATTAACGAAGAGTCGAGGCTATTGGTTGAGGCTAGCCAATGTTTATTTATGGATAAAACTAATGAGCAGGCATCGGAGCGCTATGGTTTTCCGGTGATGACATTGGTTATATCAGTTGATTTGGAATCTGA
>CAJWFB010000076.1 GCA_913031645.1 uncultured Cellvibrionales bacterium | reverse complement strand
TGTTGGATAAAAAGGGAAATTACATGACTAAACAGGCCTTAGTCCCCGTTGCCGATGGGAGTGAAGAAATTGAAGCGGTTACTATAATAGATGTGTTGCGAAGGGCGGGGGTCACTGTCACCGTGGCGTCAGTGAGTGCGTCCAAAGACCTCAAAATTACTGCGGCTCGAGGAACCCAGATCGTTGCCGACTGTGGCATTCAAGATTGCGCTGGAAAAATCTGGGACTTAATTGCACTCCCAGGCGGCATTGCTGGATCAGAGATTCTTGCTGAAAGTGATGTCCTCGACCAGTTACTGAAAACGCAAGTTGATGCGTCAGCGTTATATGGCGCTATCTGCGCGGCGCCAGCCCTAGTGCTTGGTGATAAAGGGTTATTAGCCGATAAGACCGCAACCTGCCACCCGCAGTTTTATCAAAGCATTAAGGCGAAAGAGGTAGATGCTGAGTCTCGAGTGGTGGTTGATGGCAATTGTGTGACCAGCCAGGGCCCAGGCACAGCGATTGATTTTGCTCTGGAATTAGTTGAGCAGCTGTGCGGCGTGGTCAAGCGAGAGGAGGTGGCATCGCCGTTGGTGCTGACAACGTCCCCCACCGCTTATTACTAAATCTCAGTTAGCTGGGATGTTAATGCTCGCGGAGCGGCCAGTTAGTTTTTGCTTGAGAGTAGCCCCTGCCATATAAAGACAGGGTACAAATAGTAAGGTTACCGCTGTCGCAAAGAGCACACCGAAAGACAGCGACGCAACCATGGGGATCAAAAATTGCGCTTGCAGACTCGTCTCCATTAGGATGGGAGTAAGGCCGATAAACGTCGTGATTGACGTTAATATAATGGGTCTAAACCGCTCAACACTGCCTCTGACTAGCGCCTCATAGAGATCTTCGCCTTCTTCGCGCAACTGAATAATACGATCAATCAGTACAAGGTTATCGTTCACCACGACCCCAGATACAGCGAGCACGCCAACCAGCGACAAAAGGCTAAAGTCTAAACCCATGAGCAGGTGCCCGAAAATTGCGCCCATAATGCCAAACGGAATAGCAGACAAAACACCAATGGGCTTCAAGTAGGATTTAAATTCGATCGCCATTATGGAATAAATTAATAAAATGGCCAAACCAAACAATTTAAGTCCAGTACTATTGAATTCTTCTTGATCTTCAAGCTGACCATCTTTCTTAATCGATACCTCGGGAAACAGCTCCAGCATTTCGTTGGCCACATCCCCATAAATAACCTCGGCTATCTCGCTCACGGTGAGTTTGCCGGTTGAAGGCCGAGCAGTAATACGTATGCTGCGCTCACGATCAGTGCGTTTAATTCGCGAGTATCCAGGGACATAACTAGCTTCAGCAACCGAGTAGAATGGAACTTCTGCACCCCCTACAGTGCGGATACGCATATCTTCTAGGGTGGCAACCTGCGATCGTGCATCTTTTGGATAGCGCACCATAACTCGCACATCATCCCGCTCTCGAGGTATACGCTGTGCCTCAGCACCATAAAAACCTTGACGCACTTGAGTGGCTATTTGGGAAAGGCTGACCCCAAGACTGTCTGCATTGGGCAATAAACTAATATCAATATCGGCACGACCAGAATGCAGGTCATCACGAATATTCTTGGTGCCAGATAGTCGACCTAGCTGTTCTTTTATAAACGCCGCTGCCTGTGCTAACTGATCAACATTGGATGAAGTTAGCGAAATAGAGAACATCGAGGACGGCGGTCCTAGCGTAGTATCGAGAGTGACCTTTTTGGCCGCTGGCACTGGGCCCATAATGGACTGCCACCGCTCACCTACGAGCTTCGGATCTATCTTCCCACTCACCTCGGGGGTGAGCTCAATTAGCAGGCGAATAGTATCTCCCCACATAAATGAGAGTTGGTTTGCAATTAAACGATCAGTGATAACACTTTCTCTAACAACAATATCATTGGCAAGCTGATCAGCGGCGCTCTCTGCGCGCTTCATGATATCCAGCTTGGCTTCTTTTGAGTGTCCATCGGGCATGCTTAAACGCATGGAAATAAAATCGGACGCCACATTTGGCATGGTCACCTGTTTCACGTAGCCAGCACCTACCAAGGTCAGTGAGAGTGTTAAGGCCAAAAAGAACAAGGTTAAGGTTAAATAATGCCAGTGCAGTGCTTTTTTTAACAGGGGCTGAAATACGTTTTTCCCACAATGGGTAAGACCGCTGGAGCATGCCAGTCGAGCGTTTAGTAGTTGGGTGCCAAACTTTGATGTTGGCGCTTTCCTCGGTTTCATTTGAGCGAGGTGAGAGGGTAGTATCCATAGCGATTCGATCAGTGAAAAGCTCAGCGCTACGATGGTTACAGCCGGTATCGCCCAGAGAAATTTTGCCCACAGCCCGGGTAGGAAAAATATTGGGGAGAAGAAAATCATAGTGCTGAGTACCGCCAAAAATACTGGCTTGGCGACAGCTTGTGTCCCTACTTGCGCCGCGGACAGAGGGTCAAGTCCCTCTTCTTGATGCCTAAAGACGCTCTCTCCAACAATAATAGCATCATCGACAATAATGCCTAAAATCAATAAGAAGGAGAACATTGACAGCATATTTAGGGTCAGGCCGACCCCGGGCAGAATCCACAAAGCACCCATATAGGCTATGCCTATACCCAATGCCACCCAAAAGGCTAATTGAGGACTTAAAAACAGCATGAGTACAATGAATACTAAGACTAAACCGCCAAGTGCATTTTTGGTCAGCAACGACAAACGACCTTCAAAGAGCACAGAAAAGTCTCTCCAAGTATCCATTTTAAGTTCAGCCGGCAAAAACGCAGCGCCGGTCGCCACATAATCCTTAACGGCCTTGGTTGTAGCCATAACGTCCGGATCTTCACCGACACTTATGGCCAAAAATATAGCCTTTTTGCCATTGAAACGCGTCACCGCGTTGCGTTCTTCAAAAGTATCTTTGATCGCTGCTACATCCCCAATGGTAACCTGTGTGCCATCACTGCCACTGGTTATGGGAATTTTTTTGAAGTCATCTTCGTAGTAGGCCTGCCCTCTGGTTTGAACTTGAATGTCGCCACTATCGGCGCGGATAGTTCCGGCGGGCAAATTGATGGATGTGCGGCGCACTGCACTGACCACATCATTAAAAGAAATGCCATAGCGACGCATATCTATTTCAGAGAGCTCTATGTCAACTTGTGGCTGCCTAACGCCCCAAACTTCGACAAAATCTACGCCGCGCATACCTGCAAGGTCATCGCGAATACGCTCGCCATACTCTTTGAGTACCCGCTCATCAGCATCGCCGAACAGAGCAATCCTGATGACTTCTTCACGTTCCACAACTTCAGTAACAATTGGCCTTTCTGCGTCTTCTGGGAAGGTGATAACAGCATCAACACGACTCTTGATATCATTGAGCATTTTGTTCATTTCATAGTCGGTATCAACTTCAACTGTGACAGAACCGCGGCCTTTGCGAGCCTCGGATGACAAGCTTTTAATGCCTTCTAGATTATAAATAGCCTCCTCGATGCGGACCACTATTTGTTCTTCAACCTCTTTTGGGCCCGCGCCTGGATAGGGCATATTAACGGTAATGTAATTCACTGAGACTGAAGGAAAGACCTCTTTACCAATACCGTAAGCTCCAAAAAAACCACCGATGACAATCAGAAGCATCAGCAGATTTGCGGCGACTGGGTTGTTAACGAACCAGCGGATTGACCCGTTCAAAGCACTGTATCCTCAGCGGATAACTGGTTTTGTATCAGTACCTGCTCTTTTGGCGCCACTGTCATACCGGCGATGGCCAGTGGTATACGAGAAGACACGATTCGTGTCCCAGGGGTAACACCCACCGCAGTTATGCTATTAATGTCAGTCTGAATAACTGAAATTGTTTGGTAGTTAACCTGATCGTCTTGGTTGAGTACAAGAATTTGATTGCCCTTATAGACAGCATCCTTGGGTATGGTGATTGCGTTAGTGATAGTTTTTCCCGAGATCTCCGCCTGCACAAAAAGCCCTATATTCAGTGGCGGCCGATTGACTGAAAGATCAGCTTTGAACGGATTTTGTATTTCCGCTACTGCGTAGGTCATTCTGCTTTCAATATCGATTGAGGCATCTGTTCGAACAATCCTGCCCTGCCATTCATAGGTCTGTTCACCTACGCTACTACGCAAGGTAACGTGGGGATAACTTACCGTCTGACTATTTTGGTAATTAGTAGGAAGTTCTATCAAGGCTGCCTGTCTGTCTGAAAGTGGTAGGCGTACCTCGATGATATTGGTGCTATATACCTTAGCGATGCGAGCTCCTCGATTTACATATTGTCCGAGATCAGCAAATATTTGCCGAATACGGCCTGGAAAGGGCGCGCTAATCGCAGTGCGATCAAGATCCAGGCGTGCTTTCTTTAAATCGGCTTGAGCAGACTCAAGTGAGGCTTCGGCAGAATTCAATTGGGGTTGCCGCAAAAATAGAGCGTTTGCTGTTTTGTCGTCAAGCTCCCGCCATTCGCGTTTGGCCTGACGTGAGCGACCGAGCTCTAGGGCCACCAGCTCTTGAGCTTTGGCCACCTGCGCCTTGGCACGGGTGACAGAAAATTCATAGTCTTCAGGTTCAATTTGCAGCAGCATTTCGTCAGCGTTAAAAAATCCGCCGTTAGCGTACTGACTGGCCACGGCCACAACCCGCCCGGCAACCTGAGAGACTAGGTCGATTTCTCGTTTCGGAGCAACCGTTCCTTGGCTAAATACGGTGACCGCAAGGGGCGCAGGCGCAGCGACAATGACTTCCACAGGAAGCAAAGGCCGGCTTGCGCGGGGCTCTCGCTGAGGCTTTGATTTGAGCATGGCTAGAGAAGTAATCATCAGCAAGCCAAGCACTAGGACAATGAGTGTCACTAACCCTTTGCGACTTAATACGGGCATTTTATTTAAACCTTTTTCAACAGCGGCGGAAATGGTCTTCGTTCCTGCCACAGAAACCTAATTAGCGATTCCCTAGGGTGTTTAAAACGCCTTAATCCCTAAAGCGTTGACGCTTTATAGAGTAATTATTTTAGTGGAACTACAAAAAATTCTACGCAACATAGCATTGCTTAGATTAGTTTAGTTTGACTGTAGAGGTTGGGAACCATCTTGCTCAGACAGGTCATTAAATACACCCTTGTCTAGCATGCCTTCGCTATTCGCCACGACCGCGGTCACCATGCCGTCACCAGATACATTGACGACAGTTCGCATCATATCTAGTAAGCGATCAACACCGATAATCAATCCAATCCCCTCGACAGGTAAGCCAACTTGCTGCAAGACCATGGCTAGGGTAATTAACCCTACACCGGGAACACCGGCAGTGCCGATGGACGCTAATGTGGCGGTGGCAACAACGGCTAGGTACTCGCCCATTGTCAAATCAAGACCATAGGCTTGAGCAATAAAGACGGTCGCAATGCCTTGCATAATTGCGGTGCCATCCATGTTGACTGTTGCTCCTAAAGGAATAGTGAACGAAGCAATTGAATTGTGTGCGCCGACTCTTGTGCGAGCTACATTTAGAGTGATTGGCATCGTTGCATTACTAGATGAGGTGCTAAAAGCGAATAATAATGCTGGGCGCATGTTTTTAAAAAGGGTCATTGGATTTAAGCGGGTAAGTAGAGCAAATATACTGGTATACACAACGCTGGCATGGAGAAATAGAACGAACACTATCGTGCCAAAGTACAGTGCCAGATTAATAATGGCCGAGAATCCTTGGCTGGTAAATAATTTCGCCAACAGGCAAAACACCCCATAAGGCGCAAGGTTCATCAAAATAGACACCATTCTCATAATGACATCACTAATCATCTGACAACCGCGCAAAACCGTTTTTCCAGAATCACCCGCCTGTAATATAGCGACGCCAACCAAAATAGCGAACACAATAATTTGCAGCATATTGCCCTCGACCATTGCCTGAAATGGATTAGAGGGAAAAATGCCAATAAAGACGTCTTTAAAGGATGGCGCGGGTTTGGCGATAAAGTTAGCCGCTTCAGCGGTATTGATGCCTACGCCAGGGTCGACGATGTTAGCGATGGTCAGGGCGAGACTCACTGCAATGGCTGTCGTCACTAAATAAAGGCCGATGGTTTTAAGGGCTACCTGACCCATTTTGACATCTTCACCCATGGACGCCGAGCCGCACACCAAGGAGAAAAAGACCAGAGGTACTACTAACAATTTTAAAGAAATAACGAAAATCTTACCTATCACATCAAAAATATTGTCTACAAACCAAGCGATGAGAGGTGTTTTCTCAGGATCAGCACCACCTAGTGCATTCAGTACTAAACCTAGAATAATGCCAAGTACCATTCCTGATAGAATTTTTGATGAAAGTTGCATAAGCGCTTATAGCTCCTTTTTAGCGATTAATTTAAAGCGGCTGGAAGACCAGAGTTTAAATCTTGAGAAAAATTCAGGCACTCGGGAAAAAATAATGCCGACAACCACAATGTTCATTACTGCTACAGTAATGAAAAACGACATTATACTCCAGCCTAAAATACTCAGGAAAAAAATACCCATCAGACTGCCACCGACCATAAAGGCCGCATTAATAATGGCATTAACTGAAAGAACACGTGCACGATTACTAGTGGCGGTTCGCTGTTGAACCATTGAGTTGAGTGGCACAATAAAAAAGCCACCAAACATGCCAATCAACACTAAATCGATCAGTATATGCGCGCCGCCATCTAGACCTAAAAATTGACTTGGCATGATCGAACTGAGAGAGCCATGAGTTTCTTGATAGGCGATTGACGCGAAGCTCAAGTCAAAGGCGAAAATACTCAGACCAATTGCCCCTAGCGGCACAATGCCGGGTTCTACGACACCCCGCGATAGGCGATTACATAGCAAGGAACCCAGAGCCACACCAACAATGAAGGCACCGAGCAAAATTGAAATTAGACGGGGGTGACCATTTAATACGGTTACTGTGAAGTTCGGAACCTGAGTCAGAAAGCATCCGCCATAGAGCCAAAACCAAGAGATCGCGAGAATGCAGTAAAACACCGTGCGGTTCTCACGTGCCATACGAAAATTTCCGGCGGTTTCGGCAAAGGGATTTAGGCTAAGCTTTTGCCGAGAATTTGCTGAAGGAGCTTCAGGAATCTCCCGGCTGCACACCCATCCAATGAGAGAAACCAACACAATAGCCACGCTCAATAGGGTAATGCCATTCTCAAGTGTTACCATCCATCCACCAATCAAAGTGCCTAGCAAAATGGACCCAAAGGTACCCATGCTGATCTGTGCATTACCGGCTAATAACTCATCGCTATTAAGGTGTTGTGGAATGAGAGAATATTTTGCAGGGCCAAAAAAAGCCGATTGGGTACCTAGCAAAAATAAGATCAACAGCATGAAGTTGAGGTTTTGAGTCATCAGAGCATAGCTGCCTGCGAGCATAATCAAAATTTCGGCAA
>CAJWFB010000075.1 GCA_913031645.1 uncultured Cellvibrionales bacterium | reverse complement strand
AATTAAATGGGAACAGTTAATGAGTAAGCAACTCAATGAGCTAAACGCAGAAGAGCAGTACGTGATTCAACAAAAAGGGACTGAACGTCCGTTTACGGGTAAATATACCGACCACTTCGACGGTGGGTTGTATTTGTGTAAGCAATGCGATGCTCCGCTGTACCGCTCTGAGCATAAGTTCCAATCCCAATGCGGATGGCCCAGTTTTGACGATGAAATCGAAGGTGCGGTCACCAAGGTTCCGGATGCAGACGGACGTCGCACTGAGATACTCTGTGCCATATGTGGCGGACATTTGGGGCATATTTTTTCTGGAGAAGGCTACACCGACAAAAATTTAAGACATTGTGTTAACAGCATCTCTATGACATTTGTCGGTGCAGAATAATTACGCTTTAAGATTTAATCGCGAAAGTTTTTAAACTGAAAGGGTTGCCCAAGGTCTGCCTCGCGGACCAGTGCCATCACTGTCTGCAGTTCATCGCGCTTCTTTCCGGTTACCCTAACCTCATCACCCTGAACCTGTGCTTGAACTTTAAGCTTCTTCTCTTTGATCATTTTGATCATCTTTTTCGAGACATCCGCGGCGATTCCCTGCTTAAAGCTAACGTTTAACGAAAACGTTTTGCCACTGTGAAGCGCCTCTTTGTCATACTCCATCACCGTGGGGTCAATCTTTCTATTAACCAACTGAGTGGCAAAAATATCAAGTAATTGCTGGCACTGAAAATCAGCCTCGGCCTTAAGCGTTACCACATCATTAGCAACAGTAATCGTTGCGTCAACGCCACGAAAATCAAAACGGGTGGTTAATTCACGTGCTGCATTGTTAGTAGCATTGAGAATTTCTGCGCTATCAACGTCTGAAACAATATCTAAACTAGGCATAGGACGACTCTTCTTAATCAATTTGGGGTATTATTTTAACTTAATCTCTCTAGGTCAATGAAAAACAATGAATGAGTGGTGTTTTTGTGGAAACCAACTAGCATTTTCTCAGTGCTGCAAACCCTATTTAGAGGCAAAAGCATATCCGGAGACACCCGAACAGTTAATGCGCTCACGATACACCGCCTATGCGTTGGGTGGCCATGGAGAGTACCTGTTGAAGACCTGGTTTCCGCCCATGGCAAAAACTCTTAGCGTTAGTGAGCTTTCAGAGAAAACGCATCAATGGATTAACCTTGACGTTTTAGGGTCAGGTCGTAAAGACACAGAAGGGTGGGTAGAATTTAAGGCCACCTACCAAGAAAAGAACACCAAAAGTATATTGCACGAGAAATCGGTTTTTACGTGTATTGGCCATCAGTGGTTTTACATTGGTGGCGAAATTAAGTAGGTGCAGACTTCGACTCTAGAGCAGTGAGTAACTTCATGATAAGGATAATAATATGGATTTAAAACGAGTCGACCCCGAGCTTATTCCAGCACTTGAGGCTATACCTGAGTTCGATATCTGGGCTGATTTAACGATAACCCGCAAGGTGTCACTGCAGCGCAGTAAATATATAGCGTCAACTCTACCAATGGTGGTTGGAGTGACAAGCTCGGATCATGTTGTCACGCAGGACAATGACCACGATGTGGCTGTACGAGTTTATCGACCTAAAGGACATACACGTCTCCTCCCGGGCTTGTTGTGGATTCATGGCGGTGGCTATTGTTTTGGTAGCATGGAAGGTGATGATTATTCTGTCAGACGCATGGTAGAAAAGATTGGCTGTGTGGTGGTGTCTGTAGATTACCGCTTGGCTCCTGAATTTCCTTTCCCTGTACCCCTCAATGACTGTTATGCGGCCCTAACGTGGGTATTTGATAATGCGGACATGCTCAAGGTAGACGCATTGCGCATAGCCATAGGCGGCATTAGCGCAGGGGGTGGTCTAGCCGCAGGCCTTGCGCTGCTGGCAAGGGATAGGACCGAGGTGTCAGTGGCATTTCAAGCACTGCTTTGCCCGATGATTGACAATAACAGTACATCAGAATCTAGTTTTAGCATTAGTGATACACGTATTTGGAATCGCCGTTCCAATCTTCAGGGCTGGATGCATTATTTGGGTAGACAGATGACCTCAGAGGAAGAACCCTTTGTAGCATCTAAGTATGCGGCGCCGAGTCATGCGGGCGATTTACATGGCCTACCACCGGCCTACATTGGGGTTGGGTCTGTTGACTTGTTTATTGATGAGAATCGCGAGTATGCAGAGCGCCTTGAGGGATCAGGGGTGGCCACTCAGTTTGAAATATTTACCGGCGGCTATCACGGGTTTGAGTTTATGGTACCAAACGCTAAGATCTCTCGGTTAGCAAGAGACACTCACTACAGCGCTATCCAACGCGCGCTGTTCGAATAACCCATTAGTCAGATAAGGGTGCTTCTGGATCGACTTTGGGTGCAACCATGCGACCAAACAGAATACCAATTTCAAATAGCATCCACATGGGGATGGCAAGCAGGGTTTGCGAGATAATATCGGGTGGTGTCAGCAACATACCGAACACAAAGCAGAGCACAAAAACGTAGGGCCTCTTTTTAGCCAAGTTATTGGGGTCCACAGCGCCCATCCATGACAGAATTACCACCGCGATAGGAATTTCGAAGCTGAGGCCGAAGGCAAAAAATAATTTCAGTACAAAATCTAGGTAACTGCGAATATCCGGCATTATGCTAATGCCATCGGGCACTATGTTGGTGAAAAACATAAATACCAGCGGGAACACTACATAGTACGCAAAGGCCATGCCGCCGTAGAAAAGGAACACGCTTGAGAAAAATAGCGGCAGAACAATTTTCTTCTCACGCTGATACAGGCCTGGAGCTAAGAAAGCCCAAACCTGGTAAAGGATATAAGGCATAGCGGCGAACATTGACAACACTAATGTCAGCTTAAAGGGAGTTAAAAATGGCGACGTCACCTCAGTGGCAATCATGGTGAGATTGTCTGGGAGATAGGCTCTAATCGGTTCAGAGATATACAGATAGAGCTCGTTGCTAAACGAGAAAAGCCCGGCAAAAATAATCAATACCGCCACAATTGAGCGCAACACGCGGTCTCTGAACTCAATAAGATGAGTCATGAATGGTTGGCTGTCTAAGGTTTCTGGATCAGACATCGGGTTTTTCATCAGGAAAGATAGACTGTTGATCGTTGGCTAGGTCTTTCAACTGGTCTTTGGTTTTCTCTAGATCACGCATGATCTGTTCATTATGCAGCTGCCGACGAATTTCCTCGACTCCCACTTCATCCTCAATTTCAGTGCGCGCAGCAGACAAAAACTGACGCAGACGTCCGAACCACAGAGTAATAGTGCGCACAGTTTCTGGCAGTCGCTCGGGCCCCATCACAATTAAGGTGAGTACTGCGATAATAAGAAGCTCAGAAAACCCAATATCAAACATAGCCAGTCATCAATTCACATTAAACCAACAGACCTAGTCTTTTTTGGTGTCTGCATCTGAGTGTTGCTCAGATTTTTCACTGTCCTCAGCGTCTAGATCGTCTGTGGGTTCATTAGAAATAGAGTCCTTGAATCCCTTTACAGCACCACCGAGGTCTGAGCCGATATTGCGTAGTTTCTTGGTGCCGAAAATAAGCGCAACTATGACTAATATAATTAGTAGTTCTTGCCAACCAAAACCCATAATATTTCTCCCAAATTGTTAAATTTTGTTGCGTTGAGCCTTCTCTTCAAGCCCAGATAAATCGAAGCGCCGCTCTAATTCTTTAAGTACCGAGGTAGCATCTTCACCCAGATGAGACAGCATAACCAGTGTATGAAACCACAGATCGGCGGTTTCATAAATCACATCGGTATTATCCCCGCTATGTTCAGCATCTTTGGCAGCTAAGATAGTTTCAAAGGATTCTTCGCCCACTTTTTCGAGTATTTTATTGAGACCTTTTTGATGCAGAGTAGCCACGTAAGAGTCATCTGTCGCCGCACTTTTGCGGGCCTGCAGAACCTCACTGAGCTGCTTTAGAACGACATCACTCATTAGTAAATATCCTTTGGGTCTTTGATAACCTTGTCGACAGTCTGCCATTCACCATTCTGAAGAAGACGATAAAAGCAGGATGTTCGACCGGTGTGGCAGGCAATGTTGGCGATTTGATTCACCCTGATCACTATTACGTCGCTATCACAATCTAGTCTTAATTCGATCAACTCTTGAATATGGCCTGATTCCTCACCTTTGCGCCATAACTTTTGCCGAGATCGTGACCAGTAGATAGCCCTGTTTTCGTTGACGGTGAGTTCTAGTGCCTCGCGATTCATCCAGGCCATCATCAAGATCTGCCCTGTTTCCGCGTCTTGAGCAATAGCTGGCAATAGCCCGTTACTGTCCCATTTGATGTCGTCGAGGTAACTCATTACTAAAAATACCGTTAAAAATTCATCACTAATTATGGCAGGTGTTGGGTAGTAACTAAAGTCAGGGCTTACGAAGCACCAAAATCACTAGCCCTACAAAAACGAGGCCTAGGCTAACCAACGGTGGTTGGCCTAGTGCCGCTGACCATTGCGAGATACCGATGGCAATACCGCCACCCAGACTACCAAAACCCAATGCGCTTAAAGGTTTGCTCCAAACAGTGGTCTGCTGAGGCATCGACGTAGACTGTTTGACGATGTCATTCGTATTACTCTGCTGCGCAGATTTAAGCGCTTGAAATATCATCGGTGGAATTTGAGGAAAGTGCTCTAGCCAATCGGGCGCATAACGCTTTAGCTGTTTAAATATACTCTTTGGCGAATAACGATCCTTCATCCACTGCTCTAGGAAAGGTTGCGCGGTCTGCCAAAGATCCAGATCGGGATACAGTTGGCGGCCCAAACCTTCAATGTTTAATAATGTTTTTTGCAATAGCACTAAAGAGGGCTGTACTTCCATATTGAATCGGCGCGCTGTGGCAAACAGATCGATAAGCATATGTCCCAGAGAGATTTCACTGAGCGGCCGTTGAAAAATAGGCTCACAGACAGAACGTATGGCACCGGTAAAATCGTTAATTGAGGTGTCTTTAGGTACCCAACCTGAGCGAATATGTAATTCAGCAACCAGGCGATAATCACGCTGGAACATAGCCAGAAGATTGCGAGCCATATAAAACTGATCTTCGCTAGAGAGAGAGCCCATGATGGCGCAGTCAATAGCAATATAGGTTGGCGACTTCGGATTCGTCGCATCGACAAATATATTGCCAGGATGCATGTCAGCATGGAAAAAATTGTGTTTAAAGACCTGGGTAAAAAATATCTCTACGCCTCGTTCTGCCAGTACTTTGAGATCAACACCTGCAGCTTCTAATTGCGCGATATCCGTCACAGGAATACCGTAGATTCGCTCCATAACCAGTACGTCTTTGTTCGAGTACGGCCAATGTATTTCTGGAACATGCAGCATCGATGAATCTGCAAAGTTATGACGCAATAACGACGCATTCGCGCCCTCTGACTGCAGATTGAGCTCTTCTAAAATAACTGACTCGTAGTCTTTGACGACCTCTAGTGGATGCAAGCGCTCGCCGTCTTCGCTGTATTTTTTGACTAATCGCGCCAGGGTATAAAGTAGGGCAATATCCTTGCGAATAGTTTTTTCAATGTTGGGTCGCACGGCTTTTACAACAACATCGCGCCCATCAGTCAAGACCGCTGCATGCACCTGTGCTACCGAAGCTGACGCCAGCGGATCGGGCTCAAAACTGCGAAACAATTCGTCAACACTTCCAGAAAGCGCTAGCTCAACATTTTGCTTAAACAGCGCTGAAGAAAATGGCGGCACATTGTCCTGAAGTACTGCCAATTCTGCACTAATGTCTTCGGGAACAAGATCAGGACGGGTTGATAACAGTTGGCCGAACTTTACAAAGATAGGGCCGAGTTCTTCGAGAGACTTACGCAACCGCTCGCCGCGACTGCCGTTAGGCTGACCAAATAGAACGGCCGGAGCAAGAAAAACACGAGCACCAAAGGGCAATTTTTCCTTATCCAAGAGCAAGTCTAGGCGATACTTGCCCACCACTTTGGCTATTTTAGCTATGCGTCTCAATCGAATCACGAATTTAACGTTCCTTGATCATATTGCCTAAGCGTTTGCTGAAGTCTTTTTAGTCGCGCAGCGAGGCGATCGACATCAGAGGATAATTTTCTAATCTCAGGCGCGATGGTTTCAAATTCATTTTTACTGGGGGTTAAGTTGAACTCTTCCTGTGCGACCTCAACCAAACCTGTGGACGCACGTTTTACTGTGTCGGCTCTAAAGACTGCTGAGCTTCGAATGCTTTGTGCGAGCAGATGAGCAGGAATATCACCAATGATTTCAGCTAGAGCGGCCTCCCAATCGATGTCCAGATTACCCATAATCTTGTTGAGCTGATTTAGCGTATCAAGATTACCGCTGACCCTTATCCCGGTGCCAGAAAACGATACTGATTCGTTGGCGTTTAAAGCCACGCCAGCCATTGCTACTAGAGTTCCTGTAACACTCACTGAAGCCTCATCATCCCATTGATCATGGAGTTTCACACCCGATGACGTAGGCTCTACAGCGATGGTTATTGGCGGCAAAGTACTCTCAATTAATAGCACTTGACCCTCCAGCACGGCAAGTGCAGACGCGGAAGTAGGATCATACGCCAGGGCTGTATCAACAAGCGCCTCTGCGCCACCCAAGGCGGTTTGCCGTAGTAATGAAAGCATCTCTAAGGTTTAACCCCTCGATGCAGAGCGACCACACCACCGGTCATATTATGGAAGTCAGCATTCGCGAATCCCGCCGTTTTCAGCATCTCCAGCAGCTTACTCTGATCGGGATGCATGCGAATTGACTCAGCCAAATATTGGTAACTGTCAGCGTCATTGGCAAAGAGCTTACCCAATTTTGGCAAAACATTAAAAGAATAGGTGTCATAGACTTTGGATAACACAGGGTTTTTAGGTTTTGAAAACTCCAATATCAGCAACCGCCCACCCGGTTTTAAAACCCGCAGCATCGAGCGCAGTGCCATGTCTTTGTCAGTGACATTACGCAACCCAAACGCGATGGTAATCACGTCAAAGGTATTATCTGGGAAGGGCAGGTGCTGAGCGTCGGCTTGAGAAAATTGCACATTATCAACAATGCCGCGGTCAATAAGCCTATCGCGCCCAACCTTTAACATCGAATCATTAATATCTGCTAGCACGACGGTACCCTCTGGTCCGACAATGCGTGAAAACTTAGCCGCTAGATCCCCGGTCCCTCCGGCAATATCCAGTACTTTATGCCCTTTGCGCACACCGGACATTTCAATCGTCATGCGTTTCCAAAGGCGATGGATTCCTGCTGACATAAGATCATTCATAAGATCGTAGCTGCCGGCAACGGAGTGAAAGACATCGGCAACTTTGCCAGCTTTCTCTTCAACGTCGACGGTCTTATAACCAAAATGTGTAGTTTTCTCAGACATCTCTGCAACTATGAGGTAAAAAATTGGGTATCTATTGTAGCCTTAGTTACGCGGTTTAGGTATCTGTCAGGCCGCATACTTACTAAATGATT
>CAJWFB010000074.1 GCA_913031645.1 uncultured Cellvibrionales bacterium | reverse complement strand
AGCTGCTGGGTATTCAATCTTACTTCGCACTGATGATGTTGTGGTTAATTGGCGGCTTAACCGCGCTTTGCGGTGCACTCACTTACGCTGAACTTGGCGCGAATTTACCGCGGTCGGGCGGTGAATATAATTTTCTTGGCCGGCTCTATCACCCCTGCGCCGGTTTTATTTCCGGTTGGGTGTCTGCGACAGTGGGTTTTGCTGCGCCTGTTGCACTTGCCGCCATGACGTTTGGTGCCTACCTATCTGCGGTCTTTCCAGAACTTCCAAGAACCAGTTCCGCTGTTATTTTGGTTGTTGTACTCACTGGTATTCACTGCTTATCTCGACAAGCCAGCAGTAGCTTCCAGCAAGTCTTTACGGCTCTCAAAGTCATCTTAATTTTAGTGTTTTGTCTTACGATTTTCATCTGGGGTAGCACGCCACAGGCCATAAGCCTAATGCCGAGCGCAGGTGATGAGAAATTATTATTTAGTGGTGCCTTTGCAGTGTCTTTGATTTACGTGAACTATGCCTATACTGGCTGGAATGCAGTGACCTACGTCACTAGCGAACTGGATGATCCGCAGCGCAATTTACCCATCGTACTATTGGTGGGTACGGTATCTGTCATGCTGATTTATCTGCTACTTAACTTTACTTTTTTAAGCGCTGCACCCATTTCTCTGCTAGAAGGTAAATTAGAGGTTGGAGTTATTGTTGCCGACCATGCCCTTGGCGACACCGCAGGCAAAACTATGGGCGCTATTTTAGCGTTACTTCTCATTTCCACCGTCAGTGCGATGACGATGGCTGGACCAAGGGTCCTACAAGTGATCGGTGAAGACTTTACATTTTTTAAACGCTTAAGTCAGGTTAACGCTAACGGTATCCCTACTGCAGCCATTATCTTTCAAAGCTCGCTAGCGGTCATTTTTATTGTCAGCGCCACCTTCGAATCTGTACTGGTGTTTTCAAGCTTTGTGTTGGGTATTAACACGCTATTTTCAGTGGTTGGGGTTTTTATACTGCGCTTTAAAAAGCTCAACATTGAAGGGGCCTACCGAACCTTCGGCTACCCAGTAGCGCCATTGATTTATTTAGCCGTCACGCTGTGGACGCTAATTTATGTAGTAGTCTCCAGACCTCAAGAAGGGGCGATGGGAATAACCATCATTGTCACCGGGGGCATCATGTATTTATTGACGATCAAAATTGATGCACTGAAAAAATGAAGTAGTCCAGATAATACTAGCTGCCCAGATAAGAATCTGGGCAGCTATCTATCAGATTACTATGCTGTAATCCCTTTGATTTCAAGGAAATCGTCAAAACCATACTCGCCCCACTCCCGACCATTGCCAGACTGCTTGTAGCCACCGAAAGGTGCGGCATAGTCTTGGGAGGCGCTATTAATACTAACCATACCTGCGCGCAATTTCCCCGCTACTCGCGCGGCTCTTTCTTCGCTACCAGTGCTGAAATATGCCGATAGCCCGTATGGCGTGTCATTAGCAATCTCAATAGCTTGCTCTTCACTATCAAAGGGAATCATTGTTAAAACAGGTCCAAATATTTCTTCACGAGCAATCGTCATATCATTGTTTACATCAGCAAAAATTGTCGGCTTAACAAAATAACCGGTTTCTAAACCCTCTGGCTTACCAAGGCCTCCTGCTACTAGCGTCGCGCCCTCTTCAATGCCTGTATGAATCAATCCTTGGACTTTATCAAATTGTACTCGGCTAGAGAGCGGTCCCAAATGCCAACCTTCTTTAGTCGGTTGATCCACAGCTACATTCGCTGCGGCCTCTTTCGCAATGGCCAGAGCTTTCCCATACACAGATGACTGAACTAACATGCGCGATGGCGCATTGCAGGATTGACCAGTGTTACCCATCATGTGAGTAACCCCGGCAGTTACTGCTTTCTCAAGATCAGCATCCTCAAAAATTATATTCGGTGACTTTCCTCCCAGCTCTTGGGTCACACGCTTAACCGTGTCCGCAGCAGCCTTAGCAACCAGAATTCCAGCGCGAGTTGACCCAGTAAACGACACCATATCAACGTCAGGATGGCTAGCAATGACTGAACCTACATTCGGCCCATCACCATTGACCATGTTGTAGACACCCGCAGGAAAGCCTGCCTGACTCATTATTTCAGTAAACAAATAACCTGAAATAGGCGCTATCTCACTGGGTTTCAAAACCATAGTACAACCCGTTGCAAGTGCAGGCGCCACCTTGCAACTGATCTGATTTATGGGCCAATTCCAAGGCGTAATAAACCCGCAGACGCCGATAGCTTCTTTGACGATTCTGGTACCGCCTACCTGACGCTCAAATTCAAATTGCTTCAAGGCTTCAAGAGCCGCATTGATGTGACCACGGCCACAATCTGCCTGAGCAGCAGTGGCAAAAGAAATAGGCGCCCCCATCTCAACAGAGATAGCCACCGCCATTTCATCATAGCGATCCATATAAATTTGTAGCAGCTTTTCCATCAAGGCAATTCGCTCATCCACTGAGGTCTGAGAAAAACCTAGGAATGCGCGCCTAGCGGCAGCTACAGCAAGATTCACGTCTGCCGCAGCGCCCAGTGATATCGTTGCCACTAGCTCTTCATTAGCTGGGTTTTCAACCGCTAGGTCATTACTTTGAATGGGATCGACCCACTGACCATCAATATAAAATTTTCGTAAATCTTTCATCATTACCTCTACAGGAGTTTTTCTTTTTTAATGGCTGGACTGTATTAGTCCGGTAAGCAATCGTCTATACCCTATCAGGGGAATCTACTACAGCAAAGCCTCTATTGACGATAACGTCTGTGGGCCTATCAATCTATGTAAAAGTGTACCGTCAGGGCTGATGATCAAGGTTTCAGGCAGTATCGATACAGGTTCTAGTCCCCAGGTAACCCTTGGGTCTCTAATAAAACTTGGGAACTGAATACCCAGTTTGGTAATTTCACTGCGCAATGTCTCGCCTTGTGATCCATCGAAATTAACCCCCAACACGTCCAACTTATCAACATGATGTGCCGCAAGTTCGTTTAACTCAGGAATTTCCTTGCGGCAAGGTGCACACCAAACTGCCCAATAATTAATCACCAACAGCTTTCCAGGCGCAGTTACATCAATCGATGTTCCGTCCAACGTGGGGTAGCCGTTGTCGGAGGAACATCCAACCAAAAGCAACCCGATGATAAATAATTTTTTTAACATTTTTATTCCTTATGCCAGCCGATTTAAGCCGCCCCTATACCACTTGGCGTCAGAACCCTAGCATAGCGCACTTTACGAGAAATTTTGACCGAAACTAACCCTAATTCAAGACAGTGACTCGTTAATCATAGGGCATTTAAGATTCTTTCTGTTTTGAGTCATTAGCCTTACAATGAGAGCTTTCAAGAAAGGGCATGTAACTAAACTACTATGGCGACGATCTACCACAATCCGCGATGTTCGAAATCACGCCAAACTCTGGATATTTTGCGTGCCCATAATATCGACACTAAGGTAATCCTCTATTTAAAGGAGCCAATGAGTGCGTCAGATCTTAAATTAGTGCTGACAAAATTAGGTATGACTCCTAGCCAACTCATTCGTCAAAATGAAGCTGACTTCAAACGCTTAACATTAGATTCTGTAAATGTGACTGAGCAACACTTATTTGAAGCCATGTTAATGCATCCCATTTTAATAGAACGGCCCATTGTTGTGGTCGATACTAAGGCCGTAATTGGGCGTCCTCCTGAAAATGTACTTGGTCTCTTATGATGAATACTGATACTGACAATTCCTATATTTTAGTGCTTTACTATAGTCGCCATGGTCACGTAAAAATGCTTGCAGAGCAGATCGCTCTGGGGATTGAAAGCGCTGGTCTAGAGGCGCGATTAAGAACTGTGCCTGCCATATCTGCGGTGTGCGAAGCAACTGAAGATGATATTCCAGTTAATGGCGATATTTATTGCACTGAAGACGACTTAACCAACTGCTCCGGCTTGTTGATTGGCAGCCCGACTCGATTTGGTAACATGGCCGCGCCCCTAAAATATTTTATTGATGGCACAGCTAGTCTATGGCTAAGTGGCGCCCTAGTTGATAAACCAGCAGGCGCATTCACCTCTTCCTCAAGTCTTCATGGCGGCCAGGAGTCAACGCTGCTATCGATGATGCTGCCGCTGTTGCATCAAGGTATGCTGATTACCGGCGTGCCCTACTCTGAGAAAGCCTTAACAGCCACTACCACCGGTGGAACGCCCTATGGCTCAAGTCATGTCGAGGCCGATGCCCTAAGCACAGAAGAAGTGCAGATTTGTCGATCTCAGGGGGCTCGCCTAGCCGTTCTCGCAAAAAAGTTGACATCCAAAAATAATCAGTAATCGACTAACAATATTGGGAAGGTATCGGTGAAGCTCGAACTAAAAATAGCTATTTCAAAACTAGCAATACAGTATAGTTTTTTCATTTTGTTAATTACGCTAACCGTTAACCTGTGGTTGCAAAGTGCGCCATTGGTCATCTACTTTATGTCCCTTGCACCGCTGGTGGTATTTATTTCAGGTATTATCAAAGTTAGGCTGCGCACGCTTATTTGGTTGTGCTTTGTACTTCTTCTCTACTTTGCCATAGCGACTTATAAGTTGAGTGTTCCAGACCCTAGACCCCTAGATATTGCGGAGCTAGTGCTAATTGTTGTATTGTTCGTTGCAGCAACAGCCAACGCGAGACTGAGACAAAAAAACACTCTGTAACACTCATTTAGCAACTAAAAGGAAGTCCAGTGACTGACAAAAAACCAGGTTTAATACGTCGAATTTTTCAGTTTATCGGCAGTGTATTGACGGCGATACGCTATGCTTTTAGCTTATTAATTGTGGTTGTGCTTTTCTCGGTCATTGGCGGTATGTTTGCAGATAATATCCAACCTGTGCCCGCAGAAGGTGCCTTATATCTTGCGCCTCAGGGTGTTCTAGTTGATCAAAAAAGCTATGTTGACCCTCTCGCACAGGTTCTAGCACAGGGTAGTCAGCAGAATGCTGAAACGCTGGTGCGCGATATAGTGGAAGCCATTGATACTGCCAGAGACGACAGTAGAATTACCCATTTACTGTTAGATACCGGCTATATGGCTGGCGCTAGTCTCAGTAAGCTTCAAGAAATAGGCGCCGCTCTGCGCCGCTTTAAAGCGACTGAGAAACCCATTATTGCAGTTGCAGATTATTTCACCCAGTCACAATACTTTCTCGCAGCACACGCCGACGAAATAATACTTAACCCCTTGGGCGCAGTAATGATAACCGGCTTCGGTTCTTACAGAAATTACTTTAAAGAGGCTCTAGATAAGCTGAATATTACCATGAATATTTTTCGCGTCGGCCAATTTAAAAGTGCCGTGGAGCCACTGATGGGTAACAGTATGTCCCCTCAGGTACGTGATGAAACAGGCGCTTTACTCAATGACCTATGGCAATCCTACACCTCTGAGATAGAAAATCTGCGAAGCCTCGATGAAGGTACTGTCAACGAATATGCTAATAATCTACATCTTTCACTTGAACAATATAAAGGTGACAGTGCGGCCCTATCACAGGCGGTGGGGCTGGTCGATACCATTACCAATCGCTCAGGCATTCATCAATATTTAACGGCGAATATAGCTGGCGAAGAAGATGACTTCTTCAGCATCGATATGGACAGTTATCTATCCAACACGCGTCTTGTCAATAAGCGGCTCTCCACTGGTCAAGATCAGATAGCCGTTGTGGTAGCCAGCGGATCTATCATGGATGGGCAGCAACCGGAAGGCAGTATCGGCGGTGATACCTTAGCGATGATTTTTAGAGAATTGCGCGAAGATGAGAATGTTAAAGCGGTGGTATTGAGAGTTGATAGTGGCGGTGGTAGTGCATTCGCGTCTGAAATTATCCGAGACTCGATTAATGCTACCCAAGATCAAGGTATCCCTGTGGTGGTTTCGATGAGCAGCGCTGCTGCATCAGGAGGCTACTGGATCGCCGCAGAGGCCGACAGAATACTAGCAATGCCAACAACTATCACTGGCTCCATCGGCGTATGGGGGGTTGTTCCCACTATTGACCAATCTCTGGCAAAGCTGGGCATCTATTCCGATGGTGTTGGCACCACAGACATTGCAGCAATGATGGAACTCGATCGTCCTCTCACCGAACAAACCAAACGTATTATCCAGTCCGGTGTAGATAATATTTACACCCGTTTCATCACGCTTGTTGCCAACGGTCGAGACTCAACGCCTGCAGAGGTGCATGAAATTGCTCAAGGTCGCGTATGGACGGGAAATCAAGCGTTGGCCAATGGTTTGATCGATCAGTTAGGGGATCTCAATGATGCCATCGTAGTGGCTGCTGAAATCGCTGATTTAAATGATTATCAGATCGACTACCGCCGCAAAGAAATGACTCCCATTGAAGTCTTATTAACTGGCCTAAACAGTAATGTTGCCGCTTCCTTGCAAGGACTCGGGCTGACATTACCTATAGAGAGCTCAATACCTGATAACAATCTTGTTCGTTACGCCAAAAAAATACTGGCGCCTTTAAGCTTCATCGATACATTAAATGATCCTCAAAATATTTATTTATATTGCGAAAAATGTCCTCTTTAAGAGCGCTAGACTAAGCCTCCAAATTACTATACAACCGTCTCCATCTGTGTCCGACTCAACGTTGTCCCATCAAATATAAGTGAGGGTATTATTCAACAACTGATGACGGAAAATGAGTAAAAATCGTCGCCCGAATAGGTTTGTTAAACAACAGTCGCTACATTGACAAATTTCGCCTTAAGTTTGTGCTAGAGATCCAAGGTGCCTTTTACAAATGGCACAGTTAATCGACGCTGCTCACGCAACGAAGCCTTATCCAACGTTTCCAGCGCCTGCATCAGAGTATGGGTATCTCTGGGCAATCGATGCAGTAAAAAAAGAGCCACCTCATCAGAAAGATATAGCCCTCGCCGATTAGATCGATATTGCAATAGCCGTCGTTGATCAGTATCACTAAAGGCTGGTAAATGCAGGGAGACGCCCGATTTTAGCCTCGATAACAAATCGGCAAGAGGGACATCCAACTGATCGGCAGGTTGATGTGCCGCAATCACTAGACGAGTTCCAGAATCACGACAATTATTAAATAGATTGAACAGTGGTACCTGCCAATCTTCGCAACTAGCGACTAATTGAAAATCATCAATACAAACCAAAGGCGACTTATCTAGCCCCTCTAAAACTTGACTTGCAGGATAACTATTTAAGTCTTTTAGTGG
This sequence comes from uncultured Cellvibrionales bacterium, assembly GCA_913031645.1. Taxonomy (GTDB): domain Bacteria; phylum Pseudomonadota; class Gammaproteobacteria; order Pseudomonadales; family Porticoccaceae; genus HTCC2207. The sequence goes on along the minus strand of CAJWFB010000074.1, from coordinate 413 downwards.
CAAATAAACGCTACCCGTAGTTTTACTCAGCCCCGTAGTTTGACAAATAGCCTGAAGCAAATGGGATAATCCAGTACCACTACCTCCGGACAGATAGGCAAACTTGCGAGCATCGTCTTCGAGCAAAAAAGTCGCCATGTGCTGAGGCGTGCCATTAGGCGCATAGTAGTTATCAAATGTGGCTTGGTCATCTAACGCAATGGCCAAACTCAGTTGCTCAATAGGTTTCATTTTGCAGTCCAGTCAAAAACAAGATATTCACTAGCATTCGACAAGTTAGCACTGCGGCTGCGAAAGTAACCGCTACGCACCAAAGCCTTATGGAGCAGTGCAGCACCCCCTTCGGCAGATACAGATAAGGTAATTTGACTTTCTCTGGTTGAAAATAAGTCAAATGAACTGACTATCTCAAG
>CAJWFB010000073.1 GCA_913031645.1 uncultured Cellvibrionales bacterium | reverse complement strand
AGTCTTTGAAGCCAAGTAACTCGAGAAATTCTGGTTTTTGCGCCAAAAACACTGACATGGATGAACTGAGATTTTTCATAATGACCTTCTTATCTATTTAATTTCACATAGCATACTGAGGTTATACTTTTTATGCATAGTTTTGTGACCCACAGGTATGATCATACGGTTATACCTTTAACACCGCTGGAGATTATTATGAACTTATTATTAAAAGCTGTTTTATTTTCTACGTTACTACTTTCGAATACGTTTTTAAATGCGGATGATAGCGTATCTCACGCTTCCCCCGAATGGCAAATTTCTGCATATTCAGGTGCTGCACCGTCGTTTATCGGCGATTTTGCCACTATTGTTGGTGGTGCCGGCGAGGTGCTGAGAGAGGGTAGCAATGGCTGGACGTGCACTGCTACAAAGCCGATGCCCGAAACCGGCTTTAAAACTGCCCATCATGCGTTTGCCCTGTGCGCTGATGCTGAGGGTTTTAAATGGGCCGCAGCCTATATGGCAGGCACCAAGCCGGTGATGGAGCGAGATGCTTATATTTGGATGTTGCACGGTGATACTGGTGAGGATAACAATATGCCCGGAGGTGACAAGGGTATGGCCATGAAGCATGGGCATTGGATCGAGTCTGGCCCGCATTTAATGCTGATGCCCAGAGATCCAGCAACCATTGCTAATTTCCCAACTGACTTCACTGTTGGAGCTCCTTATCAAATGTTTAAAGGATCACCCTATGCTCATTTGATGATCCCATTTGAGGGTTACTACCAGTATCAGCCCGAGTCTGCGCCTAAATAAAGGGCTTAAAAAAGTTTAGGTATCTCGGGTGAGTTGGAATGGTTACACCCTGCGTTAGACTGTGATAAGGTTTCGCTAAAATTAGAGCTTGGCTGCATTGGTGCCCTAATTATTCAAAACTAACTATCTAGCGCAGGGATTGAAGCCATGGATTCACCGCAAACACAGACTCCTCCACTTAATGAAAAAACCATCTTGGGGCATCCTCGTGGTTTGGTTATTCTATTTTTAACGGAAATGTGGGAGCGTTTTTCATACTACGGCATGCGCGGTCTCTTAGTCGTTTATCTCACTCAGCATTTTCTTTTTTCTGATGAACGTTCCAGTCTTCTCTATGGCGCTTACACGGCATTGGTTTATGTGATGACTATTATTGGTGGTTCACTTGCTGATCGCTATCTTGGAGCCCGCAAAGCGGTGACTTTCGGAGCCATTTTGTTGACCTTGGGTCACTTCGGTATGACCTTTGAGGGCAGCGGCTCTAAGCAATTGCTGGACTATAACGACACTCAATACCAAATTACTCTTGATGCTCGCGGCGGTGATGCAAAACAGATGATTATCTCCGATGCCGGAATATCCTATGTGACCTTCACTGAAACAGATATGGTTATCACCGAGCCCCAGGCTGTTGATTTACCAGGGGTGATTCCCAGAGATCAATTCACCATGAGCGTAGAGACCGAGGAGGGCTACCTAACCATGTTGTATTTGTCCTTAGCGTTGCTGATTGCTGGGGTTGGTTTTCTAAAGGCGAATATTTCAACGATTGTAGGGTCCCTTTACGGGTTTGGTGATTCACGGCGTGATTCTGGTTTCACCATTTTCTATATGGGCATTAATATGGGCGCATTTTTGGCGTCAATTTTCTGCGGTTATCTCGGCATTGTGCATGGCTGGAAGTATGGTTTCGGTCTTGCTGGCATAGGCATGCTGATCGGTTTGCTGGTATTTTTGTCCTGCCAGAGTTGGTTGGAAGGCAAGGCTGAGCCGCCCTCTGTCGAAAAGCTAAAAGAAAAAGTTTTCTTGTTCATCAATGTTGAGTGGATGTGCTATCTAGTGGGTCTCGCCATTATTGCCGTATCGATGTTGTTGGTGATGAATGAGGAGCTTGTAGGCGGTATTTTGGGTCCTATTGGCATCCTCATGTTATTGGGTATGGTGAGTTATTCGTTGATCAAACTTCACGGAGATGAACGTTCACGAATGTTGGCCGCTATTTACTTTATCCTCGCTCAAATTCCTTTTTGGGCCTTGTTCGAGCAAGCCGGTTCCTCTCTAAACCTGCTTACGGCACGTCTGGTTGATCGCACAATTTTTGGGTGGTCGGTACCCGGCCCAGTGTTCCAGTCCCTTAATGCGGGTTATATCTTTCTGTTTGCACCGCTAGTAGCGTGGCTGTGGATATGGCTGGCTAAGCGTGACCTGAACCCATCAACACCGGTTAAATTCGCGTTGGGCGTCGCTATGGCGGGCCTTGGTTTCTTGGCATTAGTGGGGGGCATGCAGGGGTCTGGCGAAGTGGGTCTGACCCCAGTTATCTTTATCTTCCTTATTTACTGGATTCATACGATGGGCGAGTTAATGGTATCGCCGGTTGGCTTGTCTGCGGTAACTAAGTTGGCGCCAGCGCGAATTGTTGGTATGACGATGGGTGCTTGGTTCCTTTACTCGGGGTTATCCAACTTCCTCGCTGGCATTATTGCACGTACAACTGGCGCTGAGACCATCGGTGGGCAAATGACAAATGTGGCTGCTGCAAAAGCTGGTTACATAGAGGTCTATACGCAGGTTGGCTTCATTGCTCTTGGCATCTCTGTGTTAATGTTATTAATATCACCAGTCATTACCAAAATGATGCAAGGCGCTGACTAGCGCTATGTCTTAGAGAATATTTGGCGTAAATAAAGCCAGGTACTACGGTTGTTAGGACTCAGATAAACGGCGCGATAGCTGCCAAAGACTTTGTCCTCTTGGGTGGCTCTTAGGCCGCTAAATACCCATTTGGCGAGAAGCGAGATCAGGCAACACAATACAATACCGCCTCTTAACCCCTCCGTTGGTGCTGGTGCGAACCTCTCTGTATGTGCTATCCACTCAGTTTCCTCGCATAGGGCCCGCACGGCAACGCGTGTAGCTTGCGTAGAGTTTCTGGTAATAAACTTCATGGTTAACGTTGCTTAAACCTTACGTACAGACATATTGGTGGCGAGCTCTGCCTCAAATTTTTCTTTGTTTCTCAGACCCTTACTATCACTGATTAAACATGGTCATAATGAGACTCCATAGTCAATATTACATTACTCTAAAAAACTGTATTCGTGATAAAGTCCCACGTCGGAGATTTGGCGATCTCAGCAATTGTGATGTTTTGGTTTTACAGTTGAACTGACAGTTAATCTATAGCGCTCGACAGGGTGCTTACATCCACCCGAGCAAAAAGAGGAAAGTTTTATGCCACAAATGATTAAGAAAACTGAAATTGACCAGTATATTGGCCACGTTTGTGAACCCACACCGTGGTTTGAAGTGACCCAAGAACAGGTTAATGAATTTGCTGAATGTACACTGGATCGACAGTTCATCCATATCGATCCAGTCGCTGCTGCCAATACACCTTTTGGCGGCACCATAGCCCACGGATTCCTGACGCTGTCTATGCTGTCGTACTTCTCTGAGAGCTACAATCTTCTCATCGAAGGCATTTATATGGGTGTGAATAAAGGTTTTGATAAGGTGCGCTTTGTTGCTCCCGTTCGCGTCGGCAGCAAGATACGTTGCCATGCCACGGTCATGGAGATTACAGAAAAACGCCCGGGACAGTATGATTTTAAAATGGAAATTACAGTCGAGATTGAAGGTGGCGATAAGCCCGCATTGGTAGCCGAGTGGTTAAGCGTTCAAATGGCTAAATAGTTTCATAAACAAATTGATTATTATGAGGTAGGTAATGAGTATTAATTTTGAAGGGCAAGTAGCAATAGTCACCGGTGCAGGAAATGGTCTGGGACGTTCACATGCACTGGCATTGGCAGAGCGGGGAGCCAAGGTCGTGGTTAATGATCTTGGTGGGGCTCGTGATGGCACTGGTGCTTCCTCGGATGCGGCCATGGAAGTTGTTGGTTTGATTGAAGCGGCGGGAGGTGAAGCGTTTGCTCACGGCGCAAATGTGGCTAATTTTGACGAAGTTGAAGATATGGTCAAACAAGCGATGGATAAGTGGGGTCGCGTCGATATTCTCATTAACAACGCTGGTATTTTACGCGATAAGTCATTCGCTAAAATGGATCTGGCGGATTTCCGATTGGTCATGGATGTTCATTTAATGGGGTCGGTCAATTGCACCAAAGCTGTGTGGGAAATCATGCGCGAGCAGAACTATGGCCGTATTGTTATGACCACCTCATCAAGCGGGATGTACGGCAACTTCGGCCAAACCAACTATGGCGCGGCCAAAATGGCTGTGCTTGGCTTTATGAATACCTTGGTTCTTGAAGGTGGGAAGAACAACATCCATGTTAACGCGCTGGCGCCCACTGCGGGGACTCGTATGACCGAAGATCTGCTGCCACCAGCAATGCTAGAGTTGATGACCGCTGAATCAGTAACAGCTGGTGCTCTTGTACTCTGCGATGAAAAAGCGCCGACCCGAACAATTCTGTGTGCAGGTGCCGGCGGGTATGCCACCGCAAACATGTATGAAACAGATGGTATTTTTATGCCAGTAGAAAACCAAAACCCAGACGCTATTGTTGCCAAGTGGGATGAACTTTCGGACAACACACATCATCAAGCGCTGGAGTCAGGTGGTAAGCAGACTGAAAAGTTTGTCACGAAAGCCATGGCTGCTCTGCAGGTTTAGGCTCGAATTAATGTGTTTGATTGATGGTGATGCAAGCGTTGATGGACGATAAGGGTCGCGAAATAAAGTATGTAGTTGTTACTATGTGTTTTGGCGGTGGTGCCGGTGTGGCAGGACTTTGTGACGTGGCGTAGCAATTAAGTGAGATATGATAATAGGGCCGTCTCATCTTAGATGGGGCGGTTTTTCTAAACACAAATTAACGTCCAAGAGATTTAAACGTATTACATTACGGCATTAGCAATGCCATAATTATGGCTACTTATTTTAATTTTGGTTTGTCGCTAATCGCACGAGGCCCCTTGCTATGCCAAGTAATCTCAACGTCCTTAACGTCATCCTTGTTTTAGCTGTAATACTCTTTCTTGGAGGGTGTGAGCAGGCCCCTGAGCCTTCCACTAAAGGCCAGTCCGAAGCCAGTTCTTATACCATCGCTAGTAACAAGCGCATGGCCGAGCGTTTAGATTTTAATGATCAGCAAGATTTTAAGGATGCCCAAAGAGGTTTGGTCGCCCGTGCACCAAATAATGAGCTGCTTAACCAGCAGGGCAATATCATGTGGAATCCTGGGTCCTATGACTTCGTCTCTGGAGAAGCGCCAGAGACCGTCAATCCCAGTCTTTGGCGGCAGGCGAAGCTGAACAATATCCGCGGCCTGTTTAAGGTCGAAGAGGGTATCTACCAATTGCGTGGGTTTGATCTGGCCAATATCACGCTTATCAAAAGTGATAATGGCTGGATTGTGGTGGATCCTCTTACAACCTCTGAAACAACCAGCGCAGCCATTCAGTTTGCCGAGCAATATTTGGGTGATATAACGGTCACTGGTGTGATCTTTACCCATAGCCATGCCGATCATTTTGGCGGTATTTTAGCCATCACCAATGCGCAAGAGGCCAAGTCTCAGGGTATTCCATTAATAGCGCCAGTTGGATTTATGGAGGAGGCCACTAGCGAAAATATTATTGCCGGGCCTGCGATGACACGTCGCGGTCACTATATGTTTGGTAACGCCCTGGACCATTCTCCTACTGGTCATGTCGATAGCGGTTTGGGTAAGCAGGTTGTTTTTGGGTCGCTTTCTATTGTGCCTCCGTCTGTTCTGATTGATCAGCCACAAATGGACATTAGTGTTGATGGTGTGGATTTTGAGTTTTTTAATATGCCAGGCTCTGAAGCCCCGGCAGAACTCACTTTTTATCTGCCGCAGTGGAAAGCCTTTTGTGGTGCTGAGATTCTCTCTCATGTGATGCACAATGTGCTTACATTGCGCGGTGCTAAGGTTCGTGATGCGTTGCTATGGAGCAATTATATTGGTCAGTCTATCGACCGATTAGCGGATGTAGAGGTGTTCTTCAATAGCCATCATTGGCCCACCTGGGGTCATGATCGCATTATCACTCAAATGCAGCAGCAGCAGGACATGTATAAGTTTACTCATGACCAGACTGTGCGTTTAGCCAACCTCGGTTATACCCCACGCGAGATAGCGGAACAGTTAAAACTGCCTGAGAGTTTGGCCAAGAATTTTCATGTTCGTGGTTACTACGGAACATTGAGTCATAACAGCAAGGCTGTGTATCAGCACTATTTTGGTTGGTATGACGGCAACCCAGCTAATTTAAACCCCTTGCCGCCAAACCAGTCTGCAACGCGTTACGTTGAGTTTATGGGCGGTTCTGAGGCTATTTTGCAGCGTGCAGGCCAATCGATGTCTCAGGGAGAGTATCGGTGGGTGGGAGAGGTTCTCAATCATTTGGTATTTGCTGAGCCAGACAATGTGCCGGCCCGTGAAATGCTCGCTGAAGCTTATCGTCAGATGGGTTATCAAGCAGAGTCCGGGCCCTGGCGAGATATTTATCTCTCCGGTGCGGCCGAATTGATTACTGGGACGGTGAAGGAACAGTTCTTGAAGGTGAATTCAAAAGCCTTTCTGCAGGAGGTTCCTTTAGAAGAATTTATGACTGCGCTGTCGGTTAATCTAGATGCGGTGAAGGCCGAAGGTAAAGTCCTTAGACTCAATATACTATTCACTGAGCGTGATCAAAATTTTGTATTGACCCTAAGAAATTCGGTCATGTACCACCGCGAGGCGGCATTTGATGAAACAGCAGACGCCAGCATTAAGATAACCCAGGCGATGTTTGTCGACATTCTGGTGGGTGAGGTGGGTATCAGCGACATCATAACGTCTGACCAGTTGGCGATTGAAGGCAGCACGTTAAAGCTACTGACGTTTTTCTCGCTCATGGGCGAGTCCAATGATGATTTCCAAATCGTTTTGCCTTAGCGAATCAAAACACTACAGACTATGCGGTATCAGCGCACGGTAATCTTTCTTTTTTTGCCTACTACCTATTCAGTTATGACTCACTTTTCTTGTTAGTATCCAGACAGAATATGTTAGCCATTAAGTTTAATAGCCTTATGGCGACGATAAATGGAGGCATCAATGCGACTAAAGATACTATCGTTCAACCTGTTACTGGTTCTGCTGGCCTGTTTCACTTCATCTGTGAGCGTTTCATCTGAGTATGACGTTGATGGTAATGGAAAAGATGATGCTTTAACTGATGGGCTTTTGGTGCTGCGTCACCAGTTTGGTTTGGGTGGTGCTTCACTGACAGCGGGTGCTCTAGCCGATGATGCGCTTGTTACCAGCCCGGAGGCTATTGGGACATATATTGATGACCGTGTGGCATTATTTGACTTAGATGGTAATGGGTCTTTGGATGCGCTGACCGATGGCTTGTTGCTATTGCGTTATCTTTTCGGATTGTCCGGTGATGCTATGACCAATGGTGTTATTGGATCTGGTGCAACGAGAAATAACTATGCTGAGATCAGTGCCCATATTGATGGGTCTGGGGGTCCTGGTGATCCTGGTGGTTCCGATGATTCTTTGAGATTTGTTTATCAGACAAAATGTACAACCGATTATCAGGGTAATGAGGTCTGTTTCTCTAAAGATGATGCGGGATTCCAAGACGTTGTGGTGGGTAATGGCAGTGGCGGGGGAACTGGATTTACACCGAGGGCCACTTCGTCAAAAGTAGTATCTGACTACGGTACGATCAAAGTGCAAACCATTATTGATCAGTGGCCTGACGGAGA
>CAJWFB010000072.1 GCA_913031645.1 uncultured Cellvibrionales bacterium | reverse complement strand
TTGGTTTTCTGTAAACCATTATTATGCCTTCAAGCGACGTTAGTAACTAGTCTAATAAGTACCTAAAAACGTACTTATTTCAGATTGCGTTATACAATGGCGGTCGACTTTTAAGCTCGCTCACTCACTAATTTGGATGAAGCAATTGAACGACAAGAAACAGCCGGCACTTTCAATAAAAAACTTAACAAAAGTGTACGAAGACTCATTTCAGGCGCTTAAAGGCATTGATTTGGATGTGGTCCAAGGTGATTTTTTTGCCTTGTTGGGACCCAATGGCGCCGGCAAATCGACTACCATCGGTATTATTTGCTCCCTGGTGCGTAAAACATCAGGTTCAGTGACTATTTTTGGCCATGATATTGATGAAGATTTCTCCACTGCAAAACAGTATGTTGGCGTAGTACCTCAGGAGTTTAATTTTAATCAGTTTGAAAAACCGATTGATATATTGGTGGCCCAGGCAGGCTATTTTGGCATAGTGGCCAGCGTGGCTTTGCAACGCGCAGAAAAGTATTTAAAACAGCTGGGCTTGTGGGAGCGTCGCAATGACCTTTCAAGAAACCTGTCCGGTGGCATGAAGCGGAGACTGATGATTGCGCGAGCACTTATTCATGAGCCTAAATTACTGGTGTTAGATGAACCCACTGCGGGCGTTGATATTGAATTACGGCGTTCAATGTGGGAGTTTCTGCAAGAGATAAATAAGCAGGGCACGACGATTATCCTGACGACGCATTACTTGGAAGAAGCTGAGAGTCTGTGTCGTAACATTGCGATCATCGACCACGGTACTATCGTTAAAAACACCAGCATCAAGGCGTTGCTCAAGCAGTTAAACCGAGAGACCTTTATATTCGATACTCGCCAGGTGCTAACCGATTGTCCGGTGATCGAGGATTATCCAACAATACTGGTTGATGGTCATTGTATTGAAGTCGAGGTACTGAAAACTCAGTCTATCAATGAGGTGTTTGTTGCCTTGAGTGAACAAAAGATTGATGTCATCAGCATGCGCAACAAGAGTAACCGTTTAGAAGAGTTGTTTTTTGATATGGTTGAGAAGAATTTAAGTGCTAAAAATGAGGTGCAGGGCGATGAATAATTATCAAAAATGGGTGGCCTTTGATACTATTTTGCGTCGTGAACTCCGACGTTTCATGCGTATTTGGCCGCAGACATTGCTGCCGCCTGTGATTACTATTGTGCTGTACTTTGTCATTTTTGGTCAACTGATAGGCGAACGTATTGGCACCATGTCGGGCCTGCCCTACATTCAGTTTGTGGCGCCAGGCTTAATTATGATGTCGGTGATCACCAACTCATACTCCAATGTGGTTTCCTCATTCTTTGGGTCCAAATTTCAACGCAATATCGAAGAGCTACTGGTCTCGCCAACCCCCAACTGGATTATTTTATTGGGGTATGTAGCTGGAGGTATGTGCCGTGGTCTGGGCGTTGGGGCAATTGTTACCTTGTTATCACTGTATTTTGCTGACTTTAGTATTCATAGTTTGCCCATCACTGTTGCCATCGTTTTAATGACCTCACTGATGTTCTCGTTAGCTGGGCTTATCAATGCGATTTTTGCGGCTAACTTTGACGATATATCTATAATTCCAACCTTCGTATTAACACCGTTGACCTATCTTGGTGGGGTGTTTTATTCGATAGATTTACTCAGTGAATTCTGGCGTAATCTGTCAATGATAAATCCCGTGTTGTATATGGTTAATGCCTTTCGTTACGGGATAGCTGGCATCACCGATATTAATATTTTTTGGTCATTTGGTATGGTGGGACTATTTTCACTCGTGTTGTTCTTTAGTGCGCTACGCTTGCTAGAGAATGGTTCAAGGTTACGTAACTAATGGTTGATTATTCTGAGACAGGATTAGGCCAAGAGACTGCTTATAGCGATCAGTACGATGCTTCGCTGTTGCAACCTATAGCGCGCTCAAAAGCGCGTCAGCACGCTCAAGGCGTCAGCTTACCCTTTGTGGGCTGTGATGTTTGGACCGCTTTTGAGGTGTCCTGGCTAAATGCAGAGGGGTTGCCGCAGGTGGCCATCGGAGAGTTTAGCTTTCCCTGCACCAGTGATTCCATTATTGAGTCCAAGTCTTTTAAGTTGTACCTCAACTCAATTATTCAAACTTCTTATGATTCTAAGCACTCGGTTGTCGAGTTACTGACCCATGATCTGTCTACTGCTTGTGGTGCGCCGGTGGATGTTATTCTCTATGAGCTTGCCGAGTATGCAGGGTTTTATGTTATTTCAGAGCCGCAGGGCAGCTGCCTTGATCAGCGCTCGGTAAGTATTGACTGCTATCACCCCGACAATACTCTCCTATCAACCAGCCCAGAAAATGAGGTGACTGAAACACTCTACTCTCATTTACTCAAAACCAATTGCCCAGTAACCGATCAGCCCGATTGGGCATCGCTTTATATCACTTATTCGGGCCCTCAAATTGACGCCGATGGGTTGCTGAAATACATCGTATCTTATCGCCAGCATCAAGATTTTCATGAACAGTGTGTCGAGCAGATTTTTAGCGATATTATGTTGCGCTGTAGTCCTTCAGAACTGAGTGTTTATGCGCGTTATATGCGCAGAGGTGGGCTGGATATAAATCCTTTCAGAAGTACCTCAAGAACAATACCACCGGCGCTTCGTCAGGTTCGCCAATAATATCGAGCTAGCTAAGGTTTGTTTAAGCCAGACTGGTTTTGAGAAACCCAATGAGTAGTTTGATGGCCTGGTCGCCTCTTTTACCCGCATCGCAAACCAAGTTGATGCCCACCTTACCCAAATCAGGGAATCTTGGCGACCGTGCGAGTATTTTTAGGTTGCTCGGAACAGTACTCTTAGCTAAAACAGTTACGCCTAATCCTTCTTGAATGGCATATTGAATACCAGTGAGGTCTGGGTTGGTGTATACAATTTGCCACGGCAACTCAGATCGGTCGAGACATTGGACAGCGCGCTGTCGATAAATACAACCTTCAGCGGCCACAATCAAAGGCATGACTTCTACTTTAAGCGGGTTTTGAGTGCTGCTGGCCACCCAGACCAGATCATCGTTTTTAATGAGATCAGAATTTTTGTCCGCCGACTGCTCGCCTAAGGCCAAAATAAGGTCGTGCCTTGCTTTACCCGCTTTGGTCAATAGGTGCTTACTCAACTCACAGTTAACTTCTAGAGTGACGTTGGGGTAGGCTTTCGCAAATCGACTGACAATTTTTGGCAGTAGAGTGGTGGCAAACTCACTGGGGATGCCCAGACGAATTTTTCCTACCACAGCACTTTTAGAAAACTGGCTTATGGCTAGATCATTTAATGCCAAGATTTGATTGGCATACTCATACAGTGACTCACCTGCCTCTGACAGCTCAAGGGTTTTAGCGGCGCGCGTAAACAAAGTCTCACCGACTAATTCTTCCAGCCTTTTTATTTTCAAGGTCACCGCAGGCTGAGATCGTCCGATTAACTCACCGGCTTTGGTAAAACTACCAAGCTGGGCGACAGAGACAAATGCTCGCAGTAGATCCATGGATAAGTTTTTCATCAATTTATCCTTTATTTGTCATTAATATTATAAATAATAACATTATAGCTATTAATTTAACATATTGAGTTAGGTACCTTATCATTACCGTCTAAAACACACAGGTAGGCTTTTCAGGGTAGATAAAACCTATGTCCGAGAGTTTAGGTAACAAAAAAACTCAGTTCTATGACTACCATCTTGCGGCGGGTGGAAAGATGGTTCCTTTTGCGGGCTATCTTATGCCTGTGCAGTATCCCTTGGGCATTATGCAAGAGCATCTTCATACCCGAGACCATGCCGGACTTTTTGATGTATCACACATGGGACAGGTCGTAGTAAGAGGGCCAGATGCCGCCATCGCACTAGAGACATTAATGCCCTTAGATCTTGCAGCCTTGGCGATTAACCAACAGAGCTATGCCACTTTTACCTCAGCTGATGGCGGTATTCTGGACGATCTGATTATTACTCGATGGGCCGAGGATACCTTTTTTCTAGTCGTTAACGCTGGCTGTAAAGAACAGGATATTGCGCATTTAAGAGCGCATTTACCTCACTGCGAGGTCAACTACCTAGAACACATGAGTTTAATTGCACTGCAAGGTTTAAGAGCCGTGGAGATTATGGCCGAGCTAGCACCTCAGACAGCTAGCTTAGTCTTTATGCAGGGCTGCCATATGCAGATTGACGATATTAAATGCTATGTGACACGGTCGGGCTATACGGGTGAGGACGGCTTTGAAATTTCAGTATCAGATGACCATGCATTGGCACTAGCAGATGTATTACTGGCCTATGACTACTGCCAATGGATTGGTTTGGGAGCCCGCGACTCACTTCGACTAGAAGCTGGCCTGTGCCTCTATGGCCACGACATGGACGAGCATACATCGCCTGTCGAATCCGCTATTAGCTGGAGCATCAGTAAATCCCGTCGTAGTGGCGGCGAAAAATCGGGTGGGTTTCTTGGCGCTGACACCATCTTGGGACACCTAGCTAATGGCGCAACGAAAAAGCGAGTGGGCTTTTTAGTGGAAGGTCGAGCACCAGTACGAGAGGGTGCCGAGATTGCCGACCAGCAGGGAAATCTTGTGGGTGTTATTACCAGTGGCGGATTTGGGCCAACCTTGCAAGTGCCTGTGGCCATGGGCTATGTCCCCACCGAGCTATCGGCGGTGGGGACCCAGTTGTTCGCAATAGTTCGAGGGAAACCTCGATCTATTACCGTGTCAAAAATGCCTTTAGTTCCACAACGATATTACCGCGGTTAACCGTCACTATAAGGAGTCCAAAATGGGCTATGTTATTTACACCAAAGATCACGAGTGGTTAAGAGTTGAAGACAATTTAGTCACCATCGGGGTCACCGAATTTGCTCAAGAGCAGCTTGGTGACGTGGTCTTTATTGAACTGCCAGAGGTAGGTAGTGAGCTAATGGCCGGCGACGAAGCTGCGGTCATCGAATCGGTGAAAGCGGCCGGTGAGATAGTGGTGCCAATTGATGGAGTGGTTGCCATGGTTAATGAAGCCTTGATTGATGAGCCCGATCTGCTGAATAGCGCACCAGAAACTGAGGGTTGGATATTGCAACTGACCCCCATTGAGGCACCAGAAATAGCCGACTTCATGGATGCCGAGCAGTACCAACACTATATTCAAGATAGCGAATAACAAAGTCTGATGACTGGAGATAATGGAATGTTAAAAAAGCGTCGAACGCTTGCTGATTTAGAAAACTCGGCTGAATTTACTGCCCGCCATGTGGGGCCAGGTAAAGCTGACCAAGTTGCTATGCTTGATGCTTTAGGCTGCAAAACACTAGAACAGCTAACCCAGCAGGTAGTTCCCGAGGCCATCGCAATGAATGAGCGCTTGGCTATTGATGATGGCTGCACTGAAGCTGAGGCATTGTATGAGCTAAAGCAGATTGCCAGTCACAATAAGGTGTTCCGTAGCTTTATCGGCCAGGGTTATTACGGTACTGTTACACCCAATGTCATTCAGCGCAATATTCTTGAGAACCCAGCTTGGTACACAGCTTATACGCCTTATCAGCCTGAGATTTCTCAGGGTCGTTTAGAGGCTTTAATCAATTTTCAAACCATGATTACCGATCTTACCGGTATGGAAATCGCTAATGCTTCTATGCTCGACGAAGGTACGGCGGCGGCAGAAGCTATGTCGCTTTGTCAGCGCATGTCTAAGTCCAAGTCGCTAAGATTTTTTGTTGATAGCGACTGTCTACCACAGACTATTGAAGTCATTACAACCCGTGCCGAACCTCTCGGTATTGAGGTTGAAGTGGGTAATCCTGATGATTTCGCCGGTGAAGCTTTCGGGATACTGCTGCAATACCCTGGTGCAAGTGGTGAAGTACGCAATCATCGTTTGGCGATTGAGACAGTTCAAGCACAACGCGGTTTAGCGGTCATGGCAGCGGATATTCTCAGTTTAGTTATGCTTGAGTCACCCGGTTCATTGGGTGCAGACGTAGCTATAGGGTCGAGCCAACGATTTGGTGTTCCGCTAGGCTACGGTGGCCCTCATGCTGGTTATATGGCAACCAGAGAATCCTTTAAACGCAACCTTCCCGGTCGCCTAGTTGGGGTTTCCCAAGATGCCACAGGTGCGCCAGCCTATCGCTTGGCACTGCAAACCCGCGAGCAACATATTCGTCGTGAGAAAGCGACCTCTAACATATGTACAGCACAAGTGCTGCTGGCAGTGATTGCCGGTATGTACGCGGTCTACCACGGCCCAAAGGGCCTGCAACGGATTGCTCAGCGCATTCATATGCTCACCTCGGTGTTGGCGGAGGGGTTGAGTCAAAATGGGCTTACACCCAAAAATACCCATTGGTTTGACACTTTGACCTTGAATACCGGGGAACGTACCGAGTCTATTCGCCAAGCGGCTGAGGCGCGGGAAATCAATTTACGTCTGGTTGATAAAAATACGCTGGGTGTATCGCTGGATGAGACTAGCACAGCAAAGGATGTCGTCAATCTTTGGAATATTTTGGTTGGAGAAACAGACTTAGATGCGCAAGTACTGTCTGAGCAGGTCAATGAGAACATGCCTGGTGATTTAGTCAGAACTACCGATTTTTTAGGTCATCCCACGTTTAGTCGCTACCATTCTGAAACTGAGATGTTGAGATATCTACGCAAGCTGTCAGACAAAGACATCGCATTGGATCGCGCTATGATTCCATTGGGGTCATGCACCATGAAATTGAATGCCACCGCTGAGATGTTACCCATCACATGGCCTGAATTTTCTAATATGCATCCTTTTGCGCCGGTTGATCAGGTGAAGGGTTACTCCATTATGATGGAGCAATTAGAGGCCATGCTCTGTGCATCGACTGGCTATGACGCCATGTCATTGCAACCTAATGCGGGCTCTCAGGGCGAGTATGCCGGTTTGTTAGCTATCCGCGGTTACCATGAGAGCCGGGGTGATAGTCATCGACAAGTCTGTCTAATTCCAAGCTCTGCCCACGGTACAAATCCTGCATCAGCGCAGATGTGTGGTATGAGCGTTGTGGTGGTGAAGTGTGATGATCAGGGCAATGTTGATGTAGATGATCTGCAGTCAAAAGCCGTTCTCCACAGTGAAAATTTAGCGGCGATCATGGTGACGTATCCATCAACACATGGCGTTTTTGAAGAAAGAATCACGGAAATTTGCGACATTGTTCATCAGCATGGTGGTCAGGTTTATATTGATGGTGCCAACCTCAATGCGATGGTCGGGGTCTGTCAGCCTGGTGGCTTTGGCGGTGATGTCTCGCATCTAAATTTACACAAAACATTTTGCATCCCTCATGGTGGTGGTGGACCAGGTGTCGGCCCCATCGGCGTTGGAAAGCATTTAGAACCTTTTTTACCCAAGGAATCAGAGCAGGGCCACCGTCGCGGGGCTCAGGTATCCGCAGCACCCTATGGCAGCGCTAGTATTTTGCCAATTACCTGGATGTATATTCGTATGATGGGTCGGCATGGACTTAAGCAGGCCACCGAGGTGGCCATATTGAATGCAAACTATATTGCCCATCGCCTAGAGGCGCATTATCAAATTCTCTATACCGGAAGTCAGGGTCGTATTGCTCATGAATGTATTTTGGATGTCCGAGTGATTAAAGATGAAGTAGGTATTAGCGTTGATGATATTGCAAAACGACTGATTGATTATGGTTTTCATGCGCCGACCATGTCGTTTCCGGTGGCCGGAACGCTCATGATTGAACCCACTGAAAGTGAGTCAAAAGCTGAAATAGACCGATTCTGTGATGCAATGATTGCAATTAAGTCAGAGGTTGA
>CAJWFB010000071.1 GCA_913031645.1 uncultured Cellvibrionales bacterium | reverse complement strand
GTGGGACAATGGCAGTCACCACGTTATTGCTATCTAGCTTGACCCAAGTGTGGAGTAGCGTTTCATCATCACCTTTTGCATAGCTGGCAAAGTCACCTGCACGATTGCCCGGACGAATGGCAACACCAACAATTAATCCGCCACCGGCAATAAAACCTGCACTAATAAAACCACGTCTTGTCCACTTACCCATTATTCACCCCCTGCACAAAATCAACCAGCGCAGGATCAAACTGCTGAACGCCGGCAGCGGTTTTAATCGCTTTGCGTATGCGACTGTACATTCCACAGCGGCAGATATTGCCCGACATGGCCTCATCAATATCGGCATCTGAGGGCGATGGATTTGTGGCCAACAGCGCGGCTGCAGACATAAGCTGCCCTGACTGGCAGTAACCACATTGCGGCACTTGCTCGTCAATCCACGCTTGTTGTAGCGGGTGAAGCTCATCAGCACTGGGAGCTAGCCCTTCAATCGTTGAAATATTCTGCCCCGCGACCGCCGAGACAGGGGTGATACAAGAGCGCATCGAGACGCCGTTAATATGCACGGTACATGCCCCACATTGGGCGATACCACAGCCGAATTTCGTCCCTGTGAGTTGAAGTTGTTCGCGTAACACCCAAAGTAATGGTGTTGAAGGATCTACCTGCAGTTTTTGTTCAGTTCCATTGACAGTTATTACGGTCATTTTTGACTCTCTTAACGTAGGTTGGAAGGAATTTTTATTATGGGTTCAAACTAATCGGCTAAGGTTGGTTTGTCAAACCACTTTTAACCGATTAATGTTTATCTGCGACTCCTTGGTTCATTCGACCTCTATTTGCTGAATGAACGCAGTCAAGTCTTCAGGATAATCTATGTCAGCTGCAACGTCGCCCAGAGCCAAACTCTTGGGTGCCGGGCGAATACTTTCCAAAAGCGCCTTGCCACCTGTATCACCACTCAAGTTCATTAAAGCATTAAAATGGGATTTACCAAATATTGCTGGTATTCCTAAATGGCTACTGTACTGGCTGCAAGCGACATGTTGGCCTTCAAATAGGGCAACCAAACGCTCCAGATAATCCACTTTGATACGCGGCTGATCAGCGAGTA
Organism: uncultured Cellvibrionales bacterium; assembly: GCA_913031645.1. Lineage (GTDB taxonomy): Bacteria > Pseudomonadota > Gammaproteobacteria > Pseudomonadales > Porticoccaceae > HTCC2207. The sequence continues at coordinate 6,805 of CAJWFB010000071.1, read as the reverse complement.
AGACCAATATTGCATCGACCTTGTCTTTGAGATAGCTGACACCGACGGCAATTGAACTGCCCAGCCCTTGCTGCCATTGGTGGTTATAAATAATTTCAGTGCCGGAAATATGACAACGCAGTTCATCAGCATGGCTACCTAACACCGTAAAAACCGCTCCGGGGGAAAGGTGACTGGCTGTGTCCACACAGTGCTGCAACATGGGTTTACCATCAATAAGCGCGAGCTGCTTTACCGACCCAAACCGGGTGGCGCCTCCAGCAGCGAGAATTAAAACTGCGGTCTTCATAGTAGATTGCTGATTGAGTTGGCGTCCTTACGATTAACCACCGCTTGGCACTCGGCTATAATAGAAAGCGCGATATCTTCTGGTAGCTCTCCGCCCAAACGCAGCCCAGCTGGTCCAGCAATGGGAACCGACAAATTGTCTTTATCCAGACCCGCCAGCCCTAACACCTTTTCTTTGCGCACTATTGGCCCCAACAACCCCAAATATTTGACCGCTGATGTTTGTAAGGCAGCTAGCGCATCAGCATCCAGTTGCAGGTTATGGGTCATGACAATGGCAGCATCAAAGTCACCAAAAAAGGGGTCCTCAACCAAGGCTAATGGTGGGCACCGCAGAATGGTGGTCACGCGCATAAAATGCTCCCGGCGCGCATTGGCCGGTCGAGGATCACATAGGGTTATCTCCCAACCCATCGTTGTCGCTAAGCTGGCCAACGGCCGAGCATCAATACCGCCGCCGACAATCAACAAATGAAACGGCGGTGCAATGGCAGTGACAAGCCATTTATGACTATTCAACTCGGTGAGCAGTGCATTTTTCCGACCCAACTGAATAGTCATTGCGTTATAATTAATGTTATCTTTCAGCCAGACTTCGGACTCAGCGACCTCCCCCTGTTCAGTTACTTTTTGCAAAAACATAGAGGTTTGACGATTTGCCAAGGCGTCCAAAATAACAGGTAGCTGTAGATAATTATTTTCGGCCATCAAAGGTTGCAGCAAAATATAGATTGTCCCTCCACAACCAATGCCCAACAGAAACGACATATCATCTTCATCGCTTGCATCGTAGCAAACGGTCATTGAGCGCTGTGACCGCATGACCTGAGAGGCCTTTTTTTGTATATCGGCTTCCAAGCAACCGCCACTCAAAAGACCAAATTGCTCACCACTGTCGTTGAACAACATCATAGCGCCGGGCGAGCGATAGCTGGGACCGTCTATTTTATACAACGTCCCCAGCACCCATTTTTGCTCGTCGCGTTTTGGGTACCATTGTTTAAGTTGTTGGGAAAATTGATTGAACATGCCATTAGTATAAATGACTTAATCGTAAAGTAGGTAGCAGTAACAATCTACGGTGGCATAGTGCATGGGGCTGTTCAATCTATTTGATTTTTTTTATAGTGATTAATTAACTTCAATGAGATTATTAGCATGCCACTAGTCACAGCACTCCCCGCCGATGCCAATACCGAGGTTGCCGAACTGGCAGAGTTTTTTAACGAGACCTTGGGGTTTTGCCCCAACAGCGTGTTGACTATGATGCGCCGCCCAAAAATTGCTAAGGCCTTTATTGCCTTAAATATGGCCGTTATGGATAACCAAGGTCGAGTGACCAGCGCATTAAAAAGACTGATTGCCTATGTTTCTAGTAACGTCACTGGTTGTCGTTATTGTCAGGCGCATACCATTAGGGCTGCAGATCGCTATGGAGCGGAGCAAGAGCAGTTAGATAATATTTGGAACTACCAGACTCACCCGGCTTTCTCGCCCGCAGAACGCGCTGCCCTAGACTTTTCAGTCGCCGCCTCCACAGTGCCCAATGGGGTTGATATAGACATACAGGCTCGTCTCCACGAGCACTGGAATGATGATGAAATTGTTGAATTACTTGGGGTTATCTCGCTATTTGGCTATTTGAATCGTTGGAATGACTCCATGGCAACAACACTGGAGGAGGGTGCAATTGCTTCAGGTGAATCTCTGCTGGCCCATCAAGGCTGGCGTGTGGAAAAACATAGTTAACCGTAAAAGCCCGCGTGAATAGCGGGCTTTTACGGTTAACTGTCTAAGGTGGCAAGCTTGTCTGGTGGGACATAGTCAAAGATAAAATTTATCCGGTCATCTTTCCCTTTATTCAGAACACTATGCATAATTTGGTTATTAAGCTCATAGGCCTTTCCAATCTCAAATTTATGAGGTTTGCCGTCGATCATAAACCGTACTCTTGGATTCGCGGTGATCGGGATATGAATTCGGTGGCCGATATGGAATGAAGGATGCTTGTCAGTGTGGGGCTTAATAACGCCACCAGCCACCAATTTAGCGGCCATGGCTCGAATAATCTTACCGCCAGGTGGATAGTACTGCTCAAGAATAGCATCCATGATCGGTACGGCAGTCTCGGCTAAAGAATCCCAGGCAGATTCTTCGCTGACCGCAACCTTTGGCCACTGGTCAGTATCAATAAACAGCATTACTAATGATTGGGTTTGGGAGTGGACATCGTAGGCTGTCTGGCGATGACTGTTATCAAACCACGCTTGATCATCAACCGCCAAAATAGCGTCACGCAGCGGCGCAATGTTTATATTGCCAAGATCTCTTACCGGAACACCTATATCCATTGTTAAAACCCTTTTAATCTCTGTATAAAAACAGTAATCAATATTGTTGATTGAGTCAAATAAATTAAACCGCCCCTACCCTAATTCGTTAACCGCGCGATAGGCTTGCTCAACCGCAGACTCGAGCATAGCATTAGCCGCGGAGTCTGCGTTGGCAATGGTTATAGGCCCAAAAGGCTTGCGTGCAATCATGTGAGGATAACGCTCGTCGTCATCATCGTCGTAAATTTCATCATCAAAGGCGTTGTAGTAGTAGGCATACCCATGAGCCCAACGATTAACTGTGATACCGGCAATATCGTTGGCGGCATTAAAACCACCGGCACCCAATAAGCCTTGTAACTGCAACCTAACATTGCGCTCAATGGTCTCGAAAGAGGTACTTAATAATTCTCTACGCCCCTGACGATATTGTTCTCTGACAGAGAGACCCGCATTCGATAAATGAGGGAATCGCTCCATGTGAACAATAACAGGCTCGTCGGGGTTGCTAGCAAAACGGTAATCGCCATAACTGACAGGAAAATCAATCATGGCATTGATATGGTAACTGGTGGGGCAAGCCACTGCACCAATACCCAGGTTTTTCCACGCACGCCAATTGGTGAGCGCAACATTGGTGTACAAAATGGGACTTTTTACTTGAGATGCCAACGCCTGTCTTTGTTTTTCGGGTAACTGTGGGCAAAGATAGGGAATCATGCTGTTGTTACAGGCTAAGACACAGGCGTGCGAGCGCACTGCATAACTTTTGCCGTGACGAACATAGCGCACAGTCACATTCTCTCGAGACATTTTGGCTGCCTTGCGTTCAACATTAACGACACTGCTGTTGAGCCTTAGTTTGACCGGCGCATCCTCTTGATCAAGCTTGCTATAGTCAAAGGTTGCGGTGACAAGACTTTTCATCGATCGACCCGATGCTACCGCGGGAATCATTCGTCTAACCAACTGCCGGGCAACAGAGGCGTTGCCATCGGGAAAGTGATGTATGTAGGCCTCTTCTGACTCAGGTTCGGGTAATCCTGCTGATTTCCAACCCGGCAGCCCAGCGTACCAAAGCGCACTAGCGGTATTAATGGTCTCAATACCGACACCTGAATCACCCGCCAAATCTTGCAATACGGCGAACACATCTGGCTCAGTAATACCCAGGTGTTTGACTAAAAAGTCTCGATAACTCAGCGCTCTGAGATAGTCCCACTTATCAGAAATAGTTGGGATTAAGTCTTTGTTATTCTCCAGCAGGAATAACATCTGTCGCTTTGCGTCGACAGAAATTGGCATTTCATCGACGGCCTTTTTCGCCGAACGCTTTGACGTATCTAGCGGAATATAACTTTTCAAATCACTTAAATCATAGTTTACTAAAGTGTCTTTGCCCCACCGCTTGCGATCGAAGTAAACACCGCCGGCCAATTTGTGACGCCGATAAAAATGTTGGTCATAAGCAGAATCAAAAACACTGACATCGATATCCAGATCTTCTAGTAGCCCCTTGACGATCTCACTGTAACCCGAGGGTTCTTGCATTGTCTGGGCACCGCCATACCCCAGTATTTTGCGACCATTAACATCAAATTCATTACGCTTGGCGTGGCCACCAAAATCATCATGATTATCTAAAATTAGAATGCGAGCATGCGGATGTTTGGCGGCATAAAAATGTGCCGCTGAAAGTCCACTGATCCCTGCACCAACAATAATGAGGTCATACACATCATCAATAGGGCTGATGTCGCCCCAATCTGTCTGCCCGTAACGGGCTAATCCATGACTGACCTCAAAAGATCCCTGATGGTTACCTCTCAATCCATCTAGCGCCGGCGGATAAGATGGATTGTGCAACAGGTGGGCGGGAGACTGAGCAGCACTGGCTGTATGCAAAGGAGGCATAGCAAGCCCCGTTGTTGCCAGGGCCATGCCTTGCAGAAGATCTCGACGGGTTATCGGCCGATTCATTCCAATTAATTTATCTGTCTTGTTCAAATCATGCTCTCTTTAAGCAATTCGCCGACTCAACACATCCTGTAAAACGCATAAGCACTGGGTTCGCACTAACGAAGCCTTAACTAAAGGCGATCTATCAACTTATAGTACATCATTCCGAGTGCAACCATCTGATTCCGGAAAGTATGTTGGCCAGGAATCCACGTCGGTTTGATGTTGGCAAACACATCGAAGCGTTCCAGAGTACCACCCACTGTATCGGCCAAAATTTGTCCCGCCAAATGGGTGACATTTACCCCATGTCCTGAGTAACCCTGCGAGTAGATAATGTTAGGGGCTAATTTCCCCATCTGTGGCACTCGATTGGCCGTTACGCCAATTGTACCGCCCCAACCAAAATCAAATTTAGTATTAGCCAGCTGCGGATATATTTTTAACAATCTTGGGATGAGATTCTTTTTAATGACCTCAGGATCACTACCAAAGTAGGTGAATCGCCCTCCAAAAAGAAGACGCTTGTCAGCACTCAAACGGAAGTATTCCAAAATATAATTAGGATCACAGACGGCCAAATCTTGCGGATTTATCTCATTGATCAGCGCCTCAGAAAGCGGTTCAGAGCCAATAATAAAGCTGTTGACAGGAAATAAGATACCGCGCAATTTTGGCTCTAAGAAATGGTAGGCATTGCCAGCAAGAACCACAAAGTCGGCACTGACTGATCCCTTCGCAGTGACCACTGTGGCCTTGTCACCTCGTTTTATTTCAAGTACCGGAGAATTCTCATAAATCGTTGCTCCCAGAGACACGGCGGCAGTGGCCTCGCCGATACAGAGATTCAGCGGATGAAGATGCCCATTACCATTATTTCGCAGTGCTCCAATGTAGGCCTCTGTGCCCAAAAGGTCCTGAGTCTCATGCTTGGATAACATTTTATAGGCATGAGGAAAATCGAATTTCTGCAGTTGCTCATAGTAGGCCTGTAAGTCTCTGATATGCCTTGGTTTGATGGCAACATCGACATAGCCGGACTTTAAATCGCACTGGATGTTATACGTTTTGACACGCTCACGAATAATCTCATGCCCAGCCCAACCCATATCCCAGAGTCTACGTTCGCCCTCTGAGCCGAGGGTGGAGGCCATTTTACTGTCACCAGAAATACCGCCAATCATCTGCCCACCGTTGCGCCCAGACGCACCCCAACCAACCTTGTTAGCCTCAACAATATGCACATTATAGCCGCGTTCAGCAAGATGGAGCGCCGTGGATATACCTGTAAAACCTGCACCCACAACACAGACATCCGCCCTTACTTTACCCTCAAGCTGAGGGTAATCTGATGTCTGATTAATGCTGGCTGCATAGTAGGAGCTAGTGTGTGATTGGGGCGTCATCATTGCGTAACCAAGACCTCGACTTGCTGATTAATATAATGGTAATGTTATCCCAAATAAGACTACCGCAAACATCCTACCCTATCGGCAAAAATAATCCTGACCTATTCTAATCACCAGAGCAGGCAAAGGAGCGCTAGCGAGAAATAGGCTGGACTGATCGACGGAATTGCGCTGGCGTCTGTCCGGTAGCTTTTTTGAAGGCTGCATAAAAAGCGGAGTTGGAGTTAAAACCAACGGCAAAAGAGACATCCAATATTGATTGGGATATTGCATCATGGCACAGTAATATCGCTTTGGCTTCGGCGATTCTGTAGCTGTTCAAAAAATCGAAAAAGCTCATCTTAAACCCAGAATTCACCGCTTGGGAGAGATGATTGACCGAGCAATCCACCATAGCCGCTAGTTTTGGAAGCGTTAGATCTGGGTCAAGGTAGGCTTTGTGATGATCCATTAGGTCAGCTAATTGGTGTTTATAGTTTTCCAGTTGCCGAACATCGAGCCCAGATTTTGCATATTTAGGCGCATTAATTTTGTCGGTCACCGCTGAAAGTGAACTGACCGAATGCATGGGATCGTAGTAGTCAGTAATTCGTACAGCGCCATCACCCTTTAAGGCAATAAACTCAGCCCCACTCCAACTTTCAGATTTAGGATTGTTAGAGGACATTGTGTACTGGAAGGCGATGGCATTGTCACTGCAAAGAACGTCGCTAGTAAGCTCATAGCATCGATCTTCAGAGGCAAAGAAACCTACGAGATTAGTAATTAGCTCATCGCGAGAAAATTGTTGATGGGTAGGAATATCGCAGTAGGTAC
>CAJWFB010000070.1 GCA_913031645.1 uncultured Cellvibrionales bacterium | reverse complement strand
TAGAATTAAGAGCAATATCAATCGCTTTGCCGTGATCGGCATCGCTATCAATATACACATGGCAGTTGCCATCTAAGTGTTTAATCGTCGGTACACGAGCGTCGGCAATGAGTCGTTTGATCAGGCCTTTACCACCGCGTGGGATAATTACATCAATATGCTCAGTCATGGTGATCAACTCCCCAACGGCTTCTCGATCTGTAGTCGTGATAACTTGCACGGCAGTGCTCGGCAGTCCAGCCTCAAGTAACCCTTGATCAATGCAAGAGGCAATCGCTTGATTGGATAAAATTGCTTCACTACCACCGCGCAAAATAGCAGCGTTGCCAGATTTTAAGCACAGGCTCGCCGCATCAATAGTGACATTGGGACGAGACTCATAAATGATGCCAATCACGCCTATGGGAACTCTCATCTTACCGAGTTCAAGACCACTCGGCCGAGATTCAAGGTCTGTGATGTGGCCGACCGGCTCAGGCAGTGCCGCGACCTGATTGAGTCCCTCAATCATTGCGTTAATCCGTGATTCATTGAGAGCCAAACGATCCAGCATAGCGGTGTCTAAGCCATTGATCTGCGCGTTGTGCATATCTGCAGCATTCGCAGAAATAAGATTGGCGCGGTTAGCCTCTAACGCCAATGCTATATTTGATAAGGCGTTATTTTTGGCACGCGTTGACGCTTTGGCCAAAATCTTTGAGGCGTCTGAGGCGGCTATACCAACGCCCTTTATATAAGCTTTAATATCTATCGTTTTCAATGCAATGCACGCTAATAAGTCAAATTTTTTCGGTATCGAATTTCTTCCATTATACGTGTAGCCCCAACATAATTCCCTATTTTGCGGTTAAACCAGTAATATTTAATGTATGGTCAAAAAAAGCAGTGTAGCTCATCGTTTGATTAAGGAAATACAGTGATAAATGTTTTAGACCAACTAATTCAGCACACACATTGGTTGGTGCTCACGGGTGCTGGCGTAAGCGCAGAATCTGGCGTGCCGACATATCGTGACCGCCATGGAGTGTGGCAGCGAAAACCGCCGGTAAAGCACCAAGAGTTTATTGAGCATCACAGTGCCAGACAACGATTTTGGTCGCGCAATATGGTCGGTTGGCGTTTTATGGCATCAGCCAAGCCGAATGTTGCTCATAACACATTGGCAGATTTAGAGGCAATTGGCTATGTTGGCTGTCTGGTCACTCAAAATGTCGATGGACTACACCAGCGTGCCGGTAGTCAAAAAGTGATCGATCTCCATGGGCGCGTCGATACCGTGACCTGCATGTCCTGTCAGCTTAAGTTTCCCCGCCAGCCATTGCAGCAATGGCTGGAGGAAAACAATCCCGATTATGCAGCACTGAGCGGAGCTATAGCCCCTGACGGTGACGCTGATATTGATGAGCTTGATTATTCTGCGATGCAAATTCCTGACTGTGAATATTGTGGGGGTATCTTGAAGCCCGACGCGGTGTTCTATGGCGATTCAGTGCCTGTGCATAGGTTGGCCGATGCTGAGCGCGAAATGCGTAATGCTCAGGGGTTAGTAGTGGTTGGTTCTTCGTTAACAACGTATTCGGGATATCGCTTTTGCCTATGGGCCCAACAACAAAATAAACCAATTGTTATTATTAATCAGGGCACAACAAGGGCAGACACAATAGCGACCCAGTGCACAGACGAAATTTGCAGTCAGGTTCTTGCAAATTGGCTGAAACGTGTTAATTAATCAACCAGATATCTGTCAACAATGCTTGCCAGAGCCTGAATATGTTGCGGATCATCGTTGAGGCAGGGAATATAGTGAAAGTGTTCGCCACCAGCCTCAATAAAGCTTTCGCGTGCTTCCATATTGATTTCTTCAATCGTCTCGAGGCAGTCCGAAGAGAAGCCTGGGCACATAATAGCAACATGCTTGATCCCTTCTGCCGGCATGGCCTCTAGTGTTTTGTCAGTATAGGGCTGCAACCATGGCTCACGACCAAATCTTGATTGGAAGGTGGTCATGACCTTATCAGCATCCAAACCCATTCGCTCAACCACTAAACGACTGGTTTGGTGACACAGACAGTGGTAGGGATCACCTTTTTTGAGATAGCTCTGCGGCGTGCCATGATAGGACATAACCAGTTTATCTGGCTGGCCATGGGTATCCATATGGCGCTTAATAGAGGCGCAAAGTGCATCAAGAAAAGCTTCAGATTGATGGTAACCACCAATAAAATTCAGCTGCGGCACCCAGCGAGTTCGTTTAAAGACTTCAGCAACAGCATCAAAAGTTGACCCAGTGGTGGCGCCGGAATACTGCGGATACAGCGGCAATACGGTGATATTTCGCACATTCATTTCTGACAGTTTGCTAATGGCCGATTCTATTGACGGGTTGCCATAGCGCATACCCAACACAACTGGAACTTCATCACCATATTTTTCCGATAATATCTTTTGCACCCCATCTACCTGCGCCTGGCTGTTGACTAAGAGGGGGGAGCCACCGTCGCTCCAAACACTGCGATAAAGCTTGGCAGAACGACGTGGCCGGATACGTAAAATAACGAGGTTGAGGATCAGCCACCAAAGCAATCGCGGTACTTCCACCACTCTTGGGTCACTGAGGAATTCTTTTAGATAGCGTCTTAGTTCTGTTGTTTGAGGCGCATCGGGCGTACCTAAATTACACAGCAATACACCACGACGGGGACTTGGGCCCTTATGGTCGTAGTCGGTTTGGCCTTGATACCGCATTCCTAATGCTCCTGAGGGTGCAATTTTTCTAATTTTAAAGGGGTGACTTTATATCCCAAGGACTTGGCGCAGTCCGTCACTCTTTAGATTTTCAGTATACGCGACATTCAAAGGTTGGGATTGGTTTAAATAGAGCTGTTTTATTAGCTGACCGATCGCTGCAGCAAGGCTATACTGCGCACCTTTTAATCGAATCCATTATTCCCATGAGCCACTCAGCTGCCGATCGACGCACCTTCGCTATCATCTCTCACCCTGATGCCGGCAAAACGACCATCACTGAAAAGTTATTGTTGCTTGGCAATTTGATTCAAGTAGCAGGTACTGTAAAAGGCCGCAAGAGCGATCGTCATGCGACCTCAGACTGGATGGCGATGGAAAAAGAACGTGGTATCTCGGTGACCTCATCTGTCATGCAGTTTCCTTATCATCACTGCATGGTTAATTTGTTAGACACGCCAGGTCACGAAGACTTTTCTGAAGATACCTACCGCACACTAACGGCAGTAGATTCTTCCTTGATGGTGATTGATGGTGCAAAAGGAGTCGAAGCGCGAACGATAAAGTTAATGGATGTTTGCCGATTGCGTGACACCCCAATTCTGACCTTTGTCAATAAAATGGATCGCGACATTCGTGACCCTATTGATTTACTCGATGAAATTGAAAGCGTTCTGAAGATTAAAGCCGCGCCCATCAACTGGCCAATAGGCATGGGTCGAGAGTTTCGCGGTGTGTACAATTTTTATACTGATACCATCCATGTTTACGTGCAGGGTAAGGGTCATCTACTTTCTGACGATATTCAGATTCAGGGGCTGGAGTCTGCAGAAGCACGAGAAGCGCTTGGTGCTTATGTAGATGATGTACTTGAAGAAATTGAACTTGTAAGGGGCGCTACTAACCTATTTGACATGGCGCAATTCTTATCGGGCCAACTAGCACCGGTATTTTTTGGCACTGCGCTGGGTAACTTTGGCATTCGTGAGATGTTAAACGACTTTGTGCGCTGGGCACCGCCCCCTCAACCCAGATTTACCGCACAGCGGGAAGTTGTTGCTAGTGAAGAATCATTTAGTGGTTTTGTGTTTAAAATTCAGGCCAATATGGACCCCAAGCATCGTGACCGCATTGCTTTCTTGCGTATCTGTTCTGGGAAATATACCAAGGGTATGAAAATGAAGCATGTGCGACTCGGCAAGGATGTGCGTGTATCCGATGCATTCAGCTTTAAGGCAGGCGAGCGCATCTCCGTCGAAGAGGCAATTGCAGGCGATATTATTGGTTTACACAATCATGGTTCAATTCAGATTGGCGATACCTTTACTGATGGTGAAGCACTCAAATTCAGTGGTATTCCTCACTTTGCTCCTGAGCTATTTAAACGTATTCGACTCAAAGATCCGCTGCGTGCGAAACAGCTGCAAAACGGCATTCGACAGCTTTCAGAAGAGGGTAGTACCCAGGTATTCTTTCCATTCCGTAATAATGACATTGTGGTGGGTGCCGTCGGTCAATTGCAGTTTGATGTTGTGGCATATCGTTTGAGAGAGGAATACGGTGTTGACGCTATCTATGAGCCAGTCAATGTGCATACCGCGCGTTGGGTAGAGTCAGATGACAGCAAAAAAATGGAGATATTTCGCAATAAAGCTGAAGACAATCTAGCGTTAGATGGGGGTGGCCACTTAACATACTTGGCGCCGACTCGGGTCAATCTCTCTCTCTCCGAGGAACGTTATCCTGAGATTAAATTCCGTGCCACGCGCGAACATTAAGATTTAACTGTGATGATTTTTAGAGGTTCGCTATGAGAAAAAGTTCGCCGATCGTTTCGCAAGACCAAGTGCCAGTGCACCTGCGAGGTACTCGCAATGCCTTTTCTCGATGGCTGGGTCGGTCGGTGCTCAAACTATTGGGTTGGCGTGTCCAGGGCACTATTCCCGATCTCAATCGATTTATTCTAATCGGAGCACCTCACACATCTAACTGGGACTTTGTACTCGCCATGGGCACAATTTTGGGCCTCAACTTACGCATGCGTTGGATGGCAAAGCACAGTATTTTTAAACCTGGGATCACCTGGTTTATGGAGTGGTTAGGCGGTATCCCCACTGACCGTAAAAACCCCAAAATGATTGTTGATAATGTCGCGCGTTTGGCAGAAAAAGAAAATGGTGTCATCATTGGTTTGACTCCCGAAGGTACTCGCAAAAAAGTCGATAAGTGGAAGACTGGGTTTTTACGCATTGCCAAAGCGCTGGATTGTCCTATTTTAATGGTAGGGCTAAATTATCCAGAGAAAATTATTTTTATTGGAGAGCTATTTCATCCCAGTGGCGACAATGATTCTGATTTATCAAGCATTCGACAGTACTACAATCAATTCCATGGAAAATTTCCAAGCCAGTTTTGATATATTTAATGGGCTATAGTGAAAGTGAATATTCACTTTTATGGGTTTAAGGACATGATTAAACCGCCAATTAGTCTAAAAAAATAGGATGGAAAAATGGGTTCTAGTGGATATTCCGTAACGCAAGAGCAAGTCCCACAACATTTACGAGCTAATAGAAGCGCTCTGACACGGTGGTTCGGCCGAACGGTTTTAACTGTGTTTGGTTGGCACGTAGTGGGGCATATCCCTAATGTTAAGCGAGTGCTCATTATTGCTGCTCCCCACACATCCAATTGGGATTTTGTGTTTGCTATGGCTGCTGTTCTTGGTCTTAACTTAAGAGTCCGCTGGCTGGGTAAACATACTATCTTTAAGCCAGGCGCCGTCTGGTTCATGCGTTGGTTGGGCGGTATACCAACCAATCGCGAACAGCCAGAGGATATTGTTCAATACGTGGCTGATTTATCTAACAGCGAAGATGGTGTCGCCATTGGTCTTGCACCAGAGGGAACTCGCGCAAAGGTTAGTCGGTGGAAAACAGGATTCTTACGGATTGCGAAACTACTCGATTGTCCTATTCTCTTGATCAGTTTAGACTTTCAAGGCCGGCAATTTATTATCGGTGATCTTTACCAGCCGACGGGTAACAGTGAGGCCGACCTAATCGCAATTAAGACCTATTACAGCGGCTTTCAAGCAAAATATCCCGATCAGTTTTAATGTCCGAACCTAAGAAAAAGTGAGTATTCACTTTTTAAGTATTATATGGCCGTATCCCTGATAACATAGGCCCTTAACTTCTATTGCCTCCTTCGCTGGGCTAAATTCATCCAATGCAGGTGCTGGCCGACTTTTCACCTTGCCGGCATTACTGCGATGACCTTAATAAGGGCTCTGAAATTTACGTTGTTCCCGTAGATAAAGGTCTTGTTTAGGTAAGTTTTCTCAATACCTCTAGAGTGTTCGCGCATGCATGAGCGACTTCTCGCCCCTTATGCACAAAATGCTCTTTAAAGAATTGTTGATGTTCCTCACCGGCATGAAAATGGTGGGGCGTTAGGACGGCTGAAAAAACGGGCATGCCAGTATCCATTTGCACACGCATCAGATTATCTATAACGGTAGACGCGACAAATTCATGTCTATAAATACCGCCATCAACCACTAAACCGGCAGCAATGACTGCTGCATAGTCACCCGTTTCCGCTAATGCTTTGGCAAACAGGGGTATTTCATAGGCGCCGGGTAGTTCAAAGTAGCTGACTTCTTTGTCACTTAAGGTATTAAATTCTTGAAAAAACCCATCACGTAATTGATCGACGATATCTTTGTGCCAAGTGGCTTGAACGAAGGCAATACGTCCACGGGATACTATTTCACTGCTAGTTTTAGTCATAAAAAGCTCAAATCAATTTTAATTAAGAGGACTGTTAAGCCACCTGTAAATTGGATTGAGGGCAAACAAGGGAAGACGCATCCACAAGCGCAACTGCGCTAGCAACGTGCTTTCAAAGGTCGAGCCAATGCTCGTTTGAAGTCTAAACCTTATTCTCATAACCAGACTTTAACTGTCGGCTTTGGAATCTCACCAAATCTGCTTGTCCTTCAAGCAAAAGTTGCCTGAAGCGCCCGCGGGCTACCTTAACGTCAAGGATTACCGCCGGTGGGGACTTTCACCCCGCCCTGAGAATGTCCACATAACGGTGGAGACGAGGAGTATAGTTAAAAGATATATTTGTGTATAGCACTTCATACTAAGAGCGTATGCTGTACTCACTATATAAAAAAGTGTATGAGCTATGGGACGCCATATGAGAGATAAAAACCTCCAACAACTATGCCTAATACCAGAGTATTTAATTAGGCTCGCTAATCTTTGCGATCTCTGTTTCGACAATTTATAGTGGTGTTCTAACGGGCACTAAGTCTGATAAAATTTTAAGAGCTGTTGTGGAGTAGGTCGATGATAGAAAAAACATCTTCATTTTCTCGTTTTCTGGTGGTTGCTGCCGCCTTTGTCATCGTCGTCTCTGGACTAAAGATGGCTGGGCCACTATTAGTACCGTTTCTACTTGCAGTGTTTATTGCCATGATTGTCTCTCCGGTGCTGTCTTGGCTAAAAGACTATCGTTTACCCAGTAGCGTGGCCATCTTTTTGGTGGTTGCATTAGTGTTCTCGGTTGGACTGCTTCTCGCGGCTGTAATTGGCTCCTCGGTGGATAATTTCCGCCAGGATATACCTATTTACTCTGCCAAGTTATCCGCAATGAGTGCCTCCATGCAGCAATGGTTGAGTCAGAGAGGCATTGCTATTGACCCTGATCAATGGAGTAGTAGCTTTGACCCTGGTGCGATAATGGGTGTGGTTGGCACTACGCTAGCATCCTTCGGCAATGTCATGACCAATGCAGTCATGATTCTGATAACGGTGATTTTTATCTTGGCAGAAAATGTGAGTTTTGGTGAAAAATTACGCAGTGCTACAGGTAGAGGTGACTCGCAACAATGGTTGGATACCTTTTCAGACAGTGTTCATAGCTACCTAGCGATCAAAGCAGCTATTAGCTTGCTGACTGGTTTAATCATCTTCTTGTGGCTGACTATTCTCGGCGTCGACTACGCTGTGTTGTGGGGACTAATCGCATTTTTACTTAACTTTATTCCCACCGTAGGCTCATTTATCGCCGCCGTCCCAGCGGTACTGCTAGCGCTGGTGCAACTGGGTTTATTTGAAGCGAGTTTGACGCTGGCTGGCTTTATTGTGGTCAACTTGGTTATGGGTAATGTGCTTGAGCCACGTTGGATGGGTCGCGGACTCAATCTCTCGCCCTTAGTGGTGTTTGTCTCTTTGGTGCTCTGGGGATGGGTACTTGGGCCAGTTGGTATGTTGCTGTCGATTCCCCTCACTATTATGTTAAAAATTGCTCTAGAGAGCCAAGAGGAAACACGGTGGATAGGGGTGATGCTTGGCGCGGGAAATCGATTGGATGCAGAACCTTTATTGCCAGATGAACC
>CAJWFB010000069.1 GCA_913031645.1 uncultured Cellvibrionales bacterium | reverse complement strand
TTTTAGCGGAGCCCTCAGATACCCCACCCATCACCTGATCACTCACATAGTTCCAGCGGACCATCGAGTCGGCATCAAAGTTGTCTATCATAATATCTCTCTCCATAGCATCGCCAAAAACGCTGCCTGCACAAAGAATCAAAAATATTCTTAGACCCGTTAATCCTGTTAATATTCTCATGAGGGACTCGCTTACCTTTGTTTGTACTGCGTCGGGCAATAGCCGCGGCTGACGTCAGCAGAACGCAACGCAATGTGTTTAGTTTTCCTACTGGTCACTCTCTTCCGCCACAACCGAAAGGAGCGCGGCTTCATCTGAGATCTCATAATGTTAATCACTGCAGACTCATTGACCCCAAAGCTGAGTTCAATGGCGTCAAAAGGAGTTCTGTCTTCCCAAGCCATCTCGACAATACGAGACAGCTCGTGAACATTAAAGGGTGGTTTCGATTGCACTCAATTTTGTATCTTTGTTATGGTGTGTTCGTGATACGGCGTTCTTCACGTTTTGTATCATTAGCCGGACAATCAGCACATCGATCTTAGCGTTGAATACATTCGACATCTAACCACCAACACGATAAATAAATCATTTAGCTACTTAGACAGGAAATTATGAAATATTACTATTTGGTCTTATTCGCCCTACTCTTATCCTCATGCGGTGGCGGAGGAGATTCGAGCCCTTCGGCAGAGGTAGCTTCAAACACGGCGACCACTAGTAACGCTGATGAAAATACCTTTCCCGGCCTCACTTGGGAAACTCAATCTCCGGAAAGTGTCAACATGGCCGAATCTGGTATTAATCAAGCATTAGATTATGCTTTTAATAGCACGCGTAATACACAAGGGGTGGTGATTGTTCGGCATGGGGTAATTGTGGGGGAGCGCTATGCCAGTGGAGAATCCAAAGAAAGTTTAGCGACGAGCTGGTCTACGGGAAAATCTTTTGCCAGTGCCCTGATAGGCATAGCCATAGATCAAGGCTATATCGATTCGATTGATATTCCTGCTGAAAATTATCTTGCGCCCTGGGTGAATACAGACAAATCAGAGATTAGCGTCAGAGCCATTTTAGAGATGCGCACTGGCCTGGCTGAAGCTACCGATGGTGATGCAAACATTTACACTTCTGGCGGAGACAACGGGGATCAATTGGCATACGCCCTCAATAGAACACCAGACACAACGCCCAGAACGAATAATTGGGCCTATCAAAACACAGACTCCATGCTGCTTGCCGGCATTCTCGAGGCTGCAACTGGACAAAATGTACTTGATTACGCTGATATGCATCTGTTTTCAAAAATTGGTATGACTGGAGAGTGGTGGACAGACGAATTGAGCCATGCCATGACCTACTGTTGCATTGACGCAACCACCAGGGATTTCGCTCGTTTTGGTCTTCTTTATGCCCGCGGCGGTAAATGGCTCGACGATCAAGTTGTCAGTCAGACTTGGGTCACAGAATCAACAACTGTGCCTCAAGGAACAGACAATCCTTACTATGCTTTACAATGGTGGGTTGAGCCGTCTTATGGCTATTTTTACTCAGCTGGATTGCACCAAAATAATATTTATGTGTACCCTCAGTATGACCTGGTTATTGTTCGGAACAGTAGCTACGAAAAAGTAGGAACTGGCACTATCCGATCAGAGAGTAATTACCATGCCACGTTACCACCCTTAGACTGGAGCGATGCAGACTTTTTAACACCTATCATCAACTCTATATCTAACTAACATGATCGTCGGATTCCTGAACAATAAACCCCTAAGGTATCTGCCGGATATCAGCGGGTGTAACGCCGCTCCAACGTTTAAACGAGCGTCGGAAGTTCGCTGCACTGCTGTAGCCCAGTAGCAAGGCTACCTCAGTGACCGGCAAATGAGTCCCTTGCAAGTACTCCATTGCAAGTCGATACCTTACTTGATCGAGAAGCTGCTGAAATTTACAGCCCTCTTTTGCGAGACGCCGCTGCAACGTACTTTCACTCATATGAAGTTTATTGGCGACTTCAGCTGTCGACGGAAAGTCTAAGTTTGCGCCAATAAGTATCTGTTTTACGCGTTCACTGACCAATCCAAGATGGTTGTCCGATGCTATTATCCGATCACATTCTCGCTGAAAAATATCTTGGGCGAATGGGTTAGAACTCGAGATCGGCGTTAATAGCGTCTGCTCATCAAAAGTCATGATACTGCGGTCAGCTTTAAATTCTAACGACGGGCCGAACACAGCGTAGTAATTACTTTTATCTACTACTGAACCGTAATCAAGTTTGAGCCTGAAGGGCACACGTTCAATGCCGGTTAAGATACGGAGATTAGTTGCTACCGCGGCAAAAAATGTGTCCAAATAAAAACGTTCAAGGTAGGTTGGCAAATGAGGCCCTCTGGCGGTTAAATCAACACTACTCCCTTGAGATTCTAAATTAATAGTTATGCTTGGCCAAAATACCTGGTTGTATCGCAACAACAAATTAACTGCATCGGCTAGGGTCTCACTGGTCATTAGCGCATAGCCAAAGATACCGAGTGACACTAAGTCCAAATGCATACCCAGCTTCATACCCAGCTCTTTATCACCAGTCAGCCTGAGAGCATTGGCACAGATAACATTTAGTTGATCGGCACTCAAATTAATTGGCTGGGATAAGTCAGAGAGATCGATTCCCGATTTAACAAGTACTTCAGCCTCAGTAATGCCGTGCGGTGACAACAGATTAAAGAACGCTGGGAGAGCTAATGAATTCATAATTAAGTCCAAAATCTACCTGAGAATGAGCGTAAAAGACCGGAAAAGAACCCCTTTTTGACTATTAAAGAGTCCTATGTTGACCGTAATAGAATCCTAGCATCTCCTCAAAAGTCCTACAATAGCTTTAGAGGTTATACTCGTAATGTAAAATGAGTAGCCGTTAAAGCGTAACGCTTCTATTTTCGGCTCCCATGATTTACTCGTTGCGAAGGCCATCTAATTAACGTGGTATATAAATAACGACTAAAAAGAGATCTGACTATGGCAACCTACTCCTTAAATCATCCCTCAAAAGGGAAAATAACCTACACCGATAAAAAGAGATACCTATGGCTTATGTCGATGCTATGGCCACTAATGCCATTGGGCGCTATTTACCTTTTTACACAAACAGGTATCCAAGCAGTCTTAGCGATTCCTCTTGGGATGAGCTATATCGTTGTTCCTCTGCTGGATTGGCTGGTCGGTGCAGATACCAATAATCCTCCTGAGGAGCTAGTCCCTCAACTCGAGGAAGATCGATACTACAGAATACTCACTTATCTCACAGTACCCATGCACTTTATTGTGTTGTTTGCGTTTGCTTGGTTAGTAGGAACCCATGAATTGAGTGTTATGACTATATTGGTGGTTGCTCTCGTCGCGGGTAGCTACAGCGGTATTGGTATTAATACCGCACATGAGTTGGGACATAAAAATACGACATTAGAAAAATGGTTAGCCAAAATCGTACTAGCAGTACCCGCCTACGGCCACTTTTCAGTCGAACACAATCGGGGTCACCACAGTTTGGTTTCAACGCCAGAAGATCCTGCTAGTTCACGCTTAGGGGAATCGCTATATGCCTTTGCTGTGCGAGAAATATCTGGAACGTTTGTGCGCGGGTGGCAACTAGAACGCGAGAGACTGGCTAAAGATGGGAAGTCTTTTATAAGTCTCCATAACGAAATATTACATTCCTATGCCTTGAGCGCTCTTTTTCAGGGTTCTCTAATCGTATACTTCGGGTGGATATTAGTGCCCTTTTTAATCATGCATAACTTTTGGGCCTGGTCACAGTTAACCTTAGCCAACTACATCGAGCACTATGGTTTGCTGCGCGACAAGAAGTCCAATGGTAACTATGAGCGCTGTAAACCGCATCACTCATGGAATGCCAACTATATTGTTAGCAATGTAGTCCTGTTTCATCTAGAAAGACATTCAGACCATCACGCCTACCCCGCTAGGCGCTACCAAAGTCTACGTAACTTCGACAATATTCCAGAATTACCCAACGGCTATTTTGGAATGTACATGTTGTCCTATGTTCCTTGGCTGTGGTTCAAGGTTATGGATAAGCGGGTATTGGCGTTACCCCATATCCAAGGTGATTTGTCTAAAGTAAATATATGCCCAAGAAAAAGAGATAAATTACTCATCAAATACCAACGGTAATATTTTATAAATTGATCAAATAACGCACAGCGCTAACCTATTCTTTATCATATAAAAAAGTAGGTTATTGCGCTGTCATATTTAAGTTAATTCAACCAGCCAAAACACTATTGCTCTTCAAGCCCTATTTTCACAACGTCTTGAGAAATAACTAGCTAATCAGCACTAATTTCCCCAATACTTATAAGTCATTAATTCATACGAAATTACTATACATTTTTGTATTTTGTAGGATAATTCCCTCGGAAAAATTGAACCATCAACTCCCCAATAAATTTTAACGGGGAGCTTCTTAATCAACAGCCTCGAGAGAAATCAATGAATATATTTAATTTTCGGCGAAAGACAATTCTGATTGCGTCAGGCGCTCTGCTTTTAAGCGGTGTAGCCCAGGCACAGATCGATGAAATCATCGTAACAGCCAACAAACGCGAACAAACTCTGCAAGATATTCCAGTTTCAGTCACAGTGACTACTGGCGAACAAATCGAACAGTCTGCTATTGTCGACTTAATCGATTTACAGTCCGCTGTTCCTACATTACGCGTAAGTCAGCTACAGAAAACATCACAGACTAACTTTGTCATTCGTGGCTTTGGAAATGGCGCGAACAATCCGGGTATTGAGCCTGCGGTTGGCGTTTATATTGATGGTGTTGCCCGCACTCGTTCTGCCGGTGCTATGGCTGATTTACCAACCATCGAACGTGTAGAAGTACTCGGCGGCCCTCAGTCAACACTGTTTGGTAAGAATGCGTCAGCTGGTGTGATCAGCATGACGACCAAACTACCAGAACAAGAGTTTGGCGGCAGTCTAGGAGCAACCGTTGGAAGCTATGGTCAAACTATTCTCAAAGGAACCGTTACCAATGCTCTAACTGATACTGCTTCATTTAGATTATCAGCTAGCAGCAACCAAGCTGATGGATATGCCACCAATTTAACGGATGGCAGTAGCTTAAATGGCCGTGATCGCTCTGCGATTCGTGCGCAGCTCTTGCTTGAACCCTCTAATAATCTCACAGTACGAGTCATTGCTGACTATAACTCCATGGATGAAGAGTGCTGTGTTGCATCATCTCTGGTTGATGGATTCACTTCGCAAGTAACTGCGGGTCTAGCTATGGCAAACGGATATGGGTATGCGGCCATCGATCCCTTTGCAAGAGAGTCTTACCAGAACGACAGTGCCGATGGTACTAAGCGACCTCGCAATCAGCTAACCGGCAAGGGTTTGTCGGTGCAAGTTGATTGGGATCTTGACTTCGCAACATTCACCTCGATCACAGCTAAACGAAATCAAACCTCTGAGACTACTTTTGATGCTGATTTCTCAGCTGCCGATTTAGTGGCTGAAAACAGAGCAGATCAAGAGTTTGATTCCTTTAGTCAAGAAGTTCGTTTGACCTCAAATGGTGATGGCCCTATGCAGTGGATGGTCGGTGGTTACTATGCAGAGCTGGATGTTGATCAATTTAACAATGTTACCTTTGGCACACAGTTGTACCCCTTTGCTGACATTCTTGTGACAGCGGGTTTAGCAGCGGCTTTTGGGCCTGCCGCTGAAGCGGTTCTTGCACCAGTCGGTGGATCTGGTGTTAATTATATTGGCGCAGCCTTCGGCGTTTGTTTTGTTAATGGTGTAGCCTGTTCTGACGTTTTTTACCTACCGGGTACCGGACTACAGCAGGCAGCTTACACGATGGAAAACAAGTCAAGTTCGTTCTTTGGTCAAGTTGACTACGATCTTGCTGATAACTTAACCGCGACATTTGGTCTTAACTATACTGATGACAAAAAAGATGTTGTCTCTGATGTTATTGTTGTTGACGCGTTCGCAGCTTTGCCTTTTGAAGCAGCTGGCCTTGGTGCTTTAACAGGTTTACAGTTCTTCAAACCTTTCACCAACTATCCTAATGCTGATGAATCAGGTGAGTTTGATTCAGATGATCTAACTCATACACTGCGTCTTGCTTATTCTGCAAATGAAGACACTACATTTTATGTTAGTCACTCAACAGGCTTTAAAGCGATTTCTGTCAACTTGACTGTCGATGCTCGTGAGCTACGCTCAGCAGACCCTGAAGAAGCAACTTCATTAGAATTGGGTATGAAGAAGTCCTTTGACAATGGTTATGTCAACATCGCTTTGTTTGATCAATCGATCAAAGGTTTTCAGTCTAATGCCTTTACCGGAACCGGCTTCAACCTTGTAAATGCAGGCGAGCAAACTCATAAAGGTATTGAGTTTGATAGCATGTTTGCTGCCTCGGAAAATCTTGTATTACGCTTGTCAGTAATAGCACTGGACCCTGTCTATGATGAGTTTTTGAAAGGTGCATGCGATACCACTGGTCTTGCAGGCGCACAATATCAGTGCCCAGCAGGACAACGTTTTACGGATCTTTCAGGCCTAACACCCACAGGTGTGCACGAGTTAAGTGCCAATGCTAACGCGGTCTACTCTTTCGATGTTTCTGCTTCAATCAATGGTTTTGTTAGACTTGAATATGTCTATGAAGATGAAATCAAAGTTGCAGACTTGATTCCGCTTTCAATCGCAGCACGTAGCACCGACAACTTTAACGCAAGTGTAGGGCTCGCTTCAGACGCCAATGATTGGAGCGTTATCCTCTGGGGTCGTAACTTGACGGACCATGAATCTCTAATCACTGCCTTCCCAACAACGGCAGCGCCAGGAAGCTTCTCTGGCTACCCAAATGCACCGCGCACTTATGGATTGACGCTGCGCAAAGGATTTTAATCTAACCGAAACGTTATCTGTACTAAAAAGGGCGGCTCTGATGAGTCGCCCTTTTTTTATAATAGAACTATTCAGTATCTAAATTAAAGAAAGCAATTCTGTCTGACCTAAAGGACCCCAGCATAACTTGCTGTGCACCGCTATCTAGTGCGAAAGGCAACGCAACTGTTGGTAGTCCAAACGGCTCCCCTCTAAACGTCCACTGGCGCTGCACATCAAAGCTACTGGCGTCAAGCTGGGTGACCGAAAACGGCAGCGCACATGGACCCGTCTCTAAGCACCGTATTGGATCAAGTATCTGATGCTCTAGACTGGTCACCCAAATGCTACCATCGTTTAGCACAAGATTGTCTGGTGCATCTAAGGAATAACTTCGTAAAACACGGCCCTCTGTCAGATCTATTGCCACAACCCTGTCTGATAGATTAAATGCCACGTATAGAGTAGCGTTAGACTCGTCGAACACTACACCGTTAGGCTGACCTCCTTCACTCGCTGGAACCTGGCTAAAGCCGGTGACACTGTCCCAACGAAGGACATATCCGGTATTTCCTCTGGTAATTGTAGTCACCAAAAAGTCTGCCACTGAAAAGCCATGGGGCGCCATATGAGACACATAAAAGCTTCCATCAGAGGCTAAACTTACATCGTTTATGTGGTTCACTTTGGGTGCAAGCACACAGCCGCGCCATGTGAACATCCAGGCCTCTTGATCTGACCCCTTAGATAACTCGAACATCTCTACTGATTCATGCGGTATATGACTCACTACCGCCAGCTGAAATCGCCCATCATCGCGCTGTACTAGGTCAATCCCATGCGGCCCCATAGGCTGATCTTCTGAACGCCTACACTGTTTATCGCCCCAGGTATTTTCGGCAAAGCTTATGCTCACTGGGAAACGAGCCTTGGACTCAACCTCTAAAAGAATCAACTGCCCGACTTTTGGCCTACTTAACGGCTCGATACCGCCAAACTCTGAGACCACAATGAATTTTTTGTCAGGAGTAAGCACCAAATCTTCCGGATTTAAGGTATTACATGAAACCGAAAGCGCCTTACCAGACTGACAGCCTGCGACTTCAGGCATCGGCCCAACAAAGGACCGTGACAATAAAAACAAGGCCAGCAGCAACAACAAAAGCATACTTGGAATCGCAATAAGCCAGTATCGTTGGAGACAAAAGCGAAGTATGCTTTTGTATTTTTCATCGCCAGAAACAACAATCGACAGCCCTTCAGCAACGGCCAAAACGGCAACGACAAACAACGTCAATCTGCCAGTGTAATAAAACCAATCTATGGTAGTAACCGCATAACTGACCAGTATTAATCCAAGGATGATGTTTGTGGCAACATAAATTTTTAAAGATTTCAGTCTGAGCAGTCGATTGGCAAGAGACATCAGCAATGTTTTAAAGAACAGCAAGATTGCGAGTGAACAAAAAATTCCGCTTAAAACGACATTCATAAAAAGTACCAAAAGAAATGAGTCATAGTCAAAGAGCAC
>CAJWFB010000068.1 GCA_913031645.1 uncultured Cellvibrionales bacterium | reverse complement strand
CTCTACCAACTGAGCTAACGGCCCTCAGAGGAGGTGCGTATCATACTGACCAGATAACAAAATTCAAGCGTTATTTTGATATCGGGTCGGGTCTTTTACCCCAGCCTCAAAAAAGCCCTGTGCACGCAGTCGACAACTGTCACATTTGCCACAAGCCACACCATCAGAACTCGCCTGATAACAAGACACTGTCTGGCTATAATCCACCCCAAGCTCTAATCCGGCCTGAATAATTTGCCCCTTAGTCATATCAATAAGCGGAGCTTCAATTGATAAATGATTCCCCTCTACGCCTGCTCGTGTGGCTAGGTTGGCCATTGCTTCAAAGCTGGCAATATATTCTGGCCTACAATCTGGATACCCCGAGTAATCAACCGCATTGACTCCGACAAAAATCTTATTGGCCCCAATTACCTCAGCCCAACCCAGAGCAATAGACAAAAAGACAGTATTCCGGGCAGGTACATAGGTCACTGGGATTCCTGCAGTCTCTCTCTCGGGCACTGCAATGGTTGTGTCGGTGAGGGCAGAGCCACCTATGGCTTGCAAATCAAGCTTAATGACTTTGTGCTCGACAACCGACATTGACTCCGACACTCGAATCGCAGCGTCCAGTTCTGATCGATGCCGCTGACCATAATCAAAACTAAGTGTATAGCACTCATAGCCCTGCCGAGCAGCAATGGCTAAAACAGTAGACGAATCTAAACCACCAGAGACTAAAATAACGGCCTTATCGGACATCGGAGGACACCCTTTTATGGGAAGTTTTTATCTAGAAAATTACGGGCTTTACTGGCAACGCCGCCAGAACTTTGTGCTGCATCTTCGAGAAGCGTCTTAGCGCGATCTAGCTCACCCAGTTGAAAATATATCTTACCTAGCTTAAAACTTGAATCCATGGCCTTAGGATGGCCCGCATGACTCTCAACGATACTTGTAAAGGCTTGCCGTGCTAATTCGCTATCACCTTGTAACAAGTAAATTTCACCTAACCAGTAATGGGCATTAGCGGCAAATGGACTTGCAGGATAACTCTCTAGGTGCATTTTAAGGGCGACGGTCGCCCCTTCAATATCTCGCTCTTTTAACAGTTTATTCGATGCCGCTCTATAATCGTCTTCGACCAGTGACTTGTCGACCGCTAAATCGACCTGTGGGATAGCTGGAACCACACTCAAATCGACTTCAGTCATTTCATCAGAACTCGTTGTCAATGAGTCCTCATCAGCAACTAAGGTATCGAGATCGTCTGCAGTAAGGGTAGGATCAGAAAGCGCAGAGTTGCCTGTGTTTTTTGTTAGACCCAAACGACGATCAAGATCCAAATAATCGTCGAGCTGGCGTTGTTTTACTTGCCGCAGCTCATAGGCCAATTCTTCTACAAGGCCCCTGAGCATTCTGACCTCTTCTTGGAGATCTTGCATAATATCGTAACGATTAGAAATCAGCTCAGAAGACTGCTCAGGCATGTATTCAGTAACGACATCCTCTGCATCAGATGAGGAAGTTTGCGAAGCATCTACTATGGGAACAAGATCTTGCGCCATTGCACCCATAGGAAGGTACAGAAAAAGTAACCAGAAGCTTTGGCCTAGTTTCATTTCAACTCACGTGTAACTTATTTTAATCTAAAAAAGCAGTGACTGGCGTCGCGCGACCCCAGTCACCAGATACTAATCTTCGAACTCTACTTAAGCTCTACTCTCCGATTCATACTCCACGCTGCAGCGCTGCTACCAAAAGAAGCTGCTCGTTCCTCTCCATAGCTAACGACTTCAATCATAGCGTCGGATACGCCTTGTAAGACCATAAAGTCTTTAACCGCGTTGGCTCGCCGCTCACCTAAAGCCATGTTGTATTCGCGAGTGCCACGTTCATCAGCGTGACCTTCTAAACGGATTGCCCGAGGATTACTCATTAAAAATTGAGCATTCTCGATCAAAGCCGCCCGAGACTCGTCACTCAGCACTGCTTTATCAAATGCAAAGTAAAACACAGTGTCTGCGGAATTAGTTGGCTCGGCAACCTCTTCAACCATTGCTGCTGTGTTCTCGACCTCCATCTCTACAGTTGCCGTTTGGACAGTGGTATCTTCAATTGAAGATGTGGTTTCATCAACTGGGGACGAACTACAGCCGGCAAGTATCGCTGACAGGCATAAAACAGGAAGACCCAGTTTAGTTGCAGAAATATTCATTTACAGCTCCTTATTAAAAAATATATTTAAATGTTACATCTAGAATCACGCCATTATCTTAAGAATGGCGACCAAGCTGGTTCTCTGACATCACCGGATTTAGCCGGTAAAAAGTACTTCACGCCAGCATCTAGCGACACCGCAGACAAGATCCCTCTGTCGCCCTGCTTTGTCGCATAAATTAACATTGCCCCGTTGGGGGCAACAGTCGGAGATTCATCTAAACGAGTCTCCGTCAGCTCTAACATTCGACCAGTCACCAAATCGAGAGTCGCGATATGAAACACACCAGATTCGCGATGAACCATCACTAAAGTTCGCCCATCTGGAGCAAGACTTGGTCGCGCGTTATAGTTACCCTTGAATGTTATTCGTTGAACCGCCCTAGTTGCAACAGTTAATTTATAAATTTGTGGCGTACCTCCCCTATCTGAGGTAAATAACAGACTTTTCCCATCCGGAGACCAAGTAGGCTCGGTATCAATGGCAAAATGACGAGTCATTCGCGTAAACTTATTTGTCGCAAGCGCCAAAATATAAATTTCAGGATTTCCATCTTTGGACAGCACTAAAGCTAACTGCTTACCATCTGGCGACCATGATGGCGCGCCATTGAGCCCCCGAAAATTGGTTAGTTGTTTTCGAACGGCGGTAGTTAAACTCTGCCTAAAAATAGCCGGCCTACCCGTTTCAAAGGATACATAGGCTAATTCATCTCCTGACGGAGACCAGGATGGAGACATAATCGGTTCAGCGGACTTAAGCATTACTCTCTCTCTAGCGCCATCAGAATCTGATACATTGAGTCGATAAACTAGACGTCCATCCTTTTGATTGGCGGTGACATAGGCCAATCGAGTACTAAAAGCTCCCCGGATACCGGTTATTTCCTTATAGACCTTATCGCTGGCCAAATGTGCAAGGTCTCTTAGCTGGCTTGTCGACCCTTTAACGCTATGTTTAAATACGGTTTTTTGAGCATTTACATCCAACAAACTAAAACTCAACTCAATCCCACCCTGCTGCACTGCAATAACTGACCCGACAATCAGGTATTCGCCACCAAGTAATCGCCAATCTCTAAAATAGACATCCTCAGGATCAGTGGGAAATGCCAGCATATTACCTCTGGGGATAGTCTTAAACAGTCCACTTCTCTGTAGGTCTGATTCGATAATGGCACTGATATCCTCTGCTAACTGATTACCGGACATTACCATGGGCGCGACCGCCACAATAGTTGGTTTATCGTTTCCTTGAGTCACTCTAATGATCAACTCACTCCACGCTTTTAATGGATGAATCATTAACACAAGGCAGAGCAGGAGCGCTTGAGAAGAATCGCGCAAGGATCTTATTTTATGGGACATCTGATCTCCGTTATTGTTTATAACCTAAGGTCTTGAGGGCTAAATGAAACGTCTACTTGCCGGAATTTCTTTTCAAATAGACTCGGTGACATTTGCTGTAGCTCAATGAATTGCGCCGCCTTAAACGCAGCTTGCTCAACCGACCTATCGAACGCTGAGTCACCGCTTGATTTTAATACAGTCACACCCACCACGCGGCCGGTTGGAACCAACTGCAACCTGATCAATGTCTCCATACCTCTGCGCGCACTAGGGGGACGACTCCAATTCTCGGAGAGACGCAGTGAAATCAGCTGTCGATAACTGTTGGCCGCTACTTCGTCTTCCTGCGCCTTGAGCAATAATTGCTCTTCAGCGAGGGTCTGTGCAAATTCTGCCGCAAGCTTCTGCCGCTGTAACTCGGCTAACCGCTCTCGCTCCAGTCTGTCTTGCTCTAACGCTAATCGTTCTTTTTCTTTACGATCCAGATCAGCCTTCTTTTTCTTTTGCGCATCAGCATTTGCTTTTGCCTTTGCGGCATCTAAGCGGCGCTGCCGTTCACGTTTCTTTTTAGCAGCGTCACTTTTAGTTTTCTTTGGAACAACTACTTTCTTTTTGGGTGCAAGTTCAACAAGTTTCGAATTAATATATTGTGGCTGTATGACGATCGCTTGAGTATCGCCATCACCAGGAATGAGTAATACGCTGAGCACCAAGCCATGTATGCAGATACTGCCAATAGCTCCAACACCATAGCTCAGATAATTTTTCATACTACTGGCTAGCAGGTTCTGTCACCAGCCCAACAGATGTTGCGCCAGCAAGCTGTAATTCACTCATCAAATTTACCACGGCACCATAATCCACCGCCGTATCACCCCAAACAAGAATCGGCGTCTGTGGCTTTTGCCTAAGTATTTTGGTGACTCGTTCTTTTACCGTTTTCAGTGGCTGAGTTTGATTTATTCCTTTGACGTCAATCCAGTATGTACCGTCCCCTTTTATCGACACGATGAACGGCTCTTGATCTGTGCTGTCCATCGGCGCAGAATTAGCTGATGGTAGCTCAACCTTCACACCTTGCATCAGCAATGGCGCGGTTATCATAAAAATGACCATCAGTACCAAGGTAACATCGATGTAAGGCACTACATTGATTTCGGCCACCAATTTACGTTTCGATTTTCTTAGCTTCACAAACGCTAAACTCCAAAATTCAATCTATTTCGAATAAACCTGACGATGTAAAATACTCGAGAACTCATCTGAAAAGGTCTCATAGCTGGTATTGATACCCTCTACTTTCGCCGCATAGCGGTTGTACGCTATAACAGCTGGTATCGCAGCAAAAAGACCCATGGCAGTGGGTATGAGTGCTTCTGAAATGCCGGGTGCCACTGCGGCTAATGTCGCCTGCTGCATCATTCCAAGACCTCGAACGGTATCCATAATTCCCCACACAGTCCCCAGTAAGCCAATATAAGGGCTCACCGAGGCAACGTTGGCAAGAAAAGGTAAGTTGACGCCTAGCTTTTCATCCTCCCGTGACAATGCAACACGCATTGCCCTATCGGTACCTTCCATCACGGCATCAGGATCGGCTTTATCAGAATGTGATAAGCGATTAAATTCTCGAAATCCAGCTCTAAACACATTTTCAATACCATCTGATATGCCAATATCCTTGGCCTTCTGAGTCAACTCTTGGTAGTACTGCGCTAAATCCACACCAGACCAAAAAGTGTCTTCGAAATCCTTGAAATTGCTTTGTGCATGGCTGAGAAAAATTCCCCGCTGAACAATCATAATCCAAGACATTACTGAAGCAATGAACAAGATTCCCATAACCACTTGCACCGGAAAACTAGCATTTACAATTAGCGAAAGGATTGATAAGTTTTCTTCATTCACTGGTCTTAACTCCGATCTTGGGCCATAAGGCCAATTAATTTTTGATACATTACTTGTGGCATTGCTACCGGCTTCTTAGTGGCAACATTTAAGCAGGCTAATTTGACATGCCCTTCACATAAGAGAGTATCGCCCCTGAAAATATTTTGACTCATCGATAAAGTAACTTTTCGAACCGACTCCAACGCTACCAGTACCCTAATCTCATCATCTAATACCGCAGGACTATGGTATTTGACCTGCACCTCATGAACGACCAACTGTAGTCCATCAAAAAGTGCCGGCTTGCCATAGCCCAAACTGCGCATTAACTCGGTTCGAGCTCGCTCCATAAATTTAAGGTAATTAGCATAGTAAACAATGCCACCCGCATCTGTATCTTCAATATAGACACGCATGGGCACACAAAATTCAGTCATCAATGATATCCATCTGTTGCTGGATACGTTTTGGGCTTTTGAGGCCAAAGTGCTCGTAGGCCATCCGCGTTGCCATGCGGCCTCTTGATGTTCTCATCAAATAGCCTTGCTGAATTAAATACGGCTCAAGGACATCTTCGATAGTACCGCGCTCCTCGCTCAGCGCGGCTGCTAAGCTGTCTACCCCGACGGGACCTCCCTCAAACTTTTCCATCAAGGTTAATAATAGACGCCGATCTAAATGGTCAAAGCCACTCTGATCCACATTAAGCATATTTAGCGCTGCATCAGCTGTCTGCTTGGTAATTGAGCCGTCACTTTTAACTTCGGCATAATCTCTGACCCGCCTCAGTAGTCGGTTTGCTATTCGCGGTGTTCCACGCGCTCGACATGCAATTTCTTTAGCCCCATCATCATCGATTTCTAGTTTAAGAATATTACTCGCTCGCCTAACAATACTGGCAAGATCCTCGACCGAGTAGAATTCTAGTCGCTGAACTATACCGAACCTATCTCGAAGTGGAGATGTCAGCAATCCGGCCCGCGTAGTCGCTCCCACTAGCGTAAACGGCGGTAGATCAAGTTTTATTGAACGTGCAGCCGGTCCCTCGCCAATAACAATATCTAACTGGTAGTCCTCCAGAGCAGGGTAGAGAATTTCTTCTACAACTGGGCTAAGCCGATGAATTTCATCGATAAATAGTACGTCACCCGATTCTAAGTTTGTTAGCAGCGCGGCAAGATCTCCGGCTTTTTCCAACACTGGACCCGATGTCGTTTTAAGGTCCACCTGCATTTCGTTAGCAATAATGTGTGCCAAGGTGGTTTTCCCCAGGCCAGGGGGACCGAATACGAGTGTGTGATCCAGCGGTTCATCACGGCGGCGCGCGGCTTCAATAAAAATCTCAAGCTGTTGTTTGACGACAGGTTGGCCTACATATTCCTCGAGGGTTACTGGGCGCAGCGCTCGATCATAGCGCTCCTCAGAGGCGGAAATGTCAGGAGAAATTAAACGATCAGGCTCTATCATTGGATAAGGTCTCGAATTTGTCTTCTAGCATACATTGCTGATGTGAACTTTTCACTACACAGCAAGATTAAACCGGCAGTATTTATCAATTGCGCCGCTTATTTAGCCACCATCGATTTAAGAGCTCCTCTAATTAATTGTTCAGCACTGGTTATTTCATCAGTCTCAACTTTGCTAATCATTTTAGCGGCGTCCTGAGGTTTATAACCAAGCGCTATTAAGGCGCTCTCAGCCTCTTTTTGGATATCTGGCTGTTTGATCGCAATCTCTGCACTGTCATTAGCCGTTGTATCAATGTCATCTACGCGATCTCTCATTTCAATAACGAGTCTTTCTGCCGTTTTCTTACCAACTCCAGGCAGCCTTACTAAGGTTGCAACATCGTCATTACGGATTGCATGAGCAAACTCGCCAGCAGTCATGCCTGACAGAATACCCAGAGCCATTTTAGGGCCCACCCCATTGACCTTAATAAGCGTACGAAAAAGGATTCGTTCCTGCAACGAGGAAAACCCAAATAAGAGCTGGGCATCGTCTCGGACAACAAAATGTGTATGCAGAGTAACACCTGCGCCTATCTCAGGGAGATCAAAAAACGTACCCAGAGAAACAAGCACTTCATAACCAACGCCCTGCACATCAACCAATACATCAGGTGCAAGTTTATTGACGATAATTCCTGTGATTTGTCCAATCATATGCCGTTAATCTCTTTCAATTCTATTAATGTAGCGAGCGTTTATTTATGTCTACCGCGAGCAAACCCCTTGGCCTCTTTCGATAGAGCAGCATTGGTATGCATACTATGGGCATGACAAATAGCAACGGCGAGAGCATCAGCTGCGTCTTCAGATGGCGCCTGAGATAATTTTAGCAGCTGTGTGATCATCATTTGAACCTGGTGCTTATCTGCAGCCCCTGTTCCAACAACAGCCTGTTTAACACTTCTAGCGGAATACTCCCCAACCGGGAGCCCGGCATTAACACCGGCAACAATTGCTGCACCCCTTGCCTGCCCCAATTTCAATGCGGCTCGAGGATCCTTGGCAAAAAATACCTCCTCAATACCCATATGCTGTGGATGATACTGCTCAATAATTTCGCTGACACCGTCAAATATTATTTTTAACCTATCAGGAAGGGACTCCTCTGGAAGACGGATAATACCGCTAGAGATGTAGGCGATTTTGCTTCCAGCAACGTCTATCACGCCATATCCGGTGCGCCTCGAGCCTGGATCTATCCCCAAAATTCTAATCATAGCGTTTCTTAAGTAAAACCATGCACGGAGTGTTGCAACCTCACTGAGCTGAGTCAACAAATAAAAAAGCCCTCTGAACAGAATTCAGAGAGCTTGTTCTGAAACCAGGGTTAAAACCGAGTGGGTTAGTCCTCTGATTTCGCTGCAGGCTTAGCTTTTGCTTTAGGTGCAGCTTTCGCTTTGGGTGCAGCTTTCGCTTTAGGTGCAGCTTTCGCTTTGGGTGCAGCTTTCGCTTTAGGTGCAGCTTTTGCTTTAGGTGCAGCTTTTGCTTTAGGTGCAGCTTTTGCTTTAGCTTTTGGTTTAGCTTTTTCAGCAACAGGCGCTTCTTCA
>CAJWFB010000067.1 GCA_913031645.1 uncultured Cellvibrionales bacterium | reverse complement strand
GAACAAATGCCTAACGGCATACTCTTCGAGATCCATGCCGGTCGCTTGATTGAATACGTGCGCCAATATTAATGTGGCGCCGCTGTTGTACTGAAAAGACTCACCTGGCTCTGATGACATCGGTCGATTCATTGTGAACTTTACCCAATCTGGATCCACTGCCATGATAGCAAATGTGTTTCTGGGATCGTTATAGGGATAATCTTCATTCCATTGGAGACCGGTGGTCATGGTGAGTAGGTGTCGAATGGTCATACGTCGTTTTTTGTCATCAATGTTATCTACGGTACTGGGTTTAAAGAACGTAAGAACTGGTGTCTCAAGATCTGGAAAATCACCTCGTCCCACAGCAATACCGATAACCGCTGAAACCACGCTCTTGGTGACAGATTGCATCGAGTGCAGATTTCCCTTTTTGACGTAAGGATGCCACCAAGAATTGAAGTAGTTATAAGGGCCGGTTGGGTCGCGCACAACTAGCGGGCCTGGTGTAGACGCTTCCTTTTGGTAAATGCTGCCATAATCGCGACCATAATACCGCTCATAGGCCAGCTTGCCACCGCGAATAACCAACATAGAGTCAACATAGCCGTATTTTCCCTGCTCTATGTCTGTATCAAGTGCGGAGAGCACTTTAGGATCAAGGCCTGCCGCTGGAGGCGTTGTTAAAGTCCATTCTTTCGTGGGCCATTCACTTTGGGCTAATAGGGGTGAGGCCCAGAAAATAACACTAACAATTAAAAACGTTAGATATTTATTCATCATAAAAGTCTCCTAATGTATCTTTACTCATCACCAATCGGGAACATCTATTCAGGTATTTGACACGCATTTCTCAGCGCTAGTGTATCTGCTGGCTAACGTTGAGAGAAGCATCGTCTTTGCAGTGTTACAGGAACGCCATATTTGGGTCTGGTGGTAAGACTAATTAAAGGTTTGATGTTTGCATTGGGAGTGAGGTTTAGCTTAAAGCGCTGGGTGGCCATGGCTAAAATAAATACAGCTTCCATCATCGCAAAGTTATTGCCTAGGCACATTCTTGGTCCGCCACCAAAGGGTATGTAGGCGTAGGGGTGCTGTTGTTTTTCAGCGTCGGCATCAAAACGGTGGGGGTTAAACGTTTCGGGTTGATCCCAAAAGTCAGGGTGTCTATGCAGTAAATAAGCACTAAAAAGTACATCGGACCCGCCCTTTAGAGTGTAATTGCCTAGAATATCATCACTTTCAATATGCCGCGGGAGCATCGGTACTGGCGGATATAGGCGCATAGTTTCTTTAAACACTTTTTGACAGTAGGGCAGATTGCTAAAGTCAGCGGCAACAGGCGTTCTTTTGCCTAGAACTTGGTCAACTTCTTGTTCTATTTTTTCTCTAATCTCTGGCTTTTTTGAGAGTGTTGCCCACAGCCAAGACATTGCGTTAGCGGTTGTTTCGTGACCTGCAATAAACATGGTCATGGCTTCATTTCTGAGATCTTCATCGCTTAATGGCAGGCCGGTGTCTTCATCGGTGGCATCCATTAGCATTTGCAGTAAATCCATGGGTTTATCTTGAGTGGTTTTTCGCTGCTTAATGATGCGATAAATGATGTCATCTAATTGGGCGATATACTCGGGGTACCGCTTATTTTTGGCACTTGGAACCCGGTATAAAAATGGGAATGGCAGCACAACGCGCCGATTAGTTGCCTCTAGCAGAGGGTTAAAAATATCAGCTACTGTTTGAATATCTTCATCAGAGAGTGCCGTGCTAAATAGCGCTTTAACCACTACTTTGAGTGTTACTTGCATCATGGCATCAGTGGTTTGGAGGGTCTTGCCCTCATCACAGACTGTTTCCCACTCGGTTAGCATTTCTTCAATGCAGTCGGTCATGATGGTGGCTAAGTTGGCAATTTTTTTGCGGTGGAAATACGGTTGTACCGATAACCGCTTTCTGCGCCATTCATCTCCCATCGCAGTAAAGGTGCTCTCTCCTAGAACAACCTTGACCATTTTGAAGCCGATGGTCTTTTTTGTATAGTTGCTGCTGCTGCGCGTTAGCATGTCTTTGACTAAGTCAGGATGATTAACAAAGTAGACGTTTCTTTTTAAGAGTTTGAAGCGCACCACATCACCATAGTTGTTACTCATGGATTGCAGCCAGTTAAGTCGATTGGCGCTGGCTAACTTAGTGATGCTTCCAATAAAGGGATAGTCTTTTGGGCCTTGCGGTTTAATGTGCATTGGAGGCATACTCTTATCAGGCGACTAATTTAGGTATAGTTATTCAACTTATTAGTTAATATTACCTAATATTAAAAACATGTGCAATTTAAACTAGGCATATATGAAAACGAACGAAAAAATAACCCGTCATGCGCTCATGCTATTCAACGAAAAAGGTGTTGATCAGGTTTCTTCCTTGGAGATAAGTCAGGCTTTAAATATTAGCTATGGCAATTTGACCTATCACTATAAAAAGAAAGACGATATTGTTTTGGCGCTCTACACGCAGATGCAAGATAAGTTGAACACAGCGATTAACCATCTTGTGCAGCGTATCTTTGAGGAAACGTTTTATCTTAAGTTGGTTAATGAGATCTTCGAGATCATTTGGGATTACCGGTTTATTTACCTCAATATAAATAGCTTAATGAACCAGTTCATGTTTATTTGTGAATCAGAAAAATCCTATTCTGCCACACGCATAAAAATTCTTAATCGAGCCAAAAAATACTTGATTCAAGAGGGTTATTTAAAAAAAGACGTTAACAACAATTATGAGTCGCTGATACAAAATTTGAATATGATTTTATATGGATGGATTACTGATGCTAAGTTGTTTTATGAGGGTGATGAGACCAAAAAAATAGAGGTTTATGTCGCTCTCTTTTATAACGTGGCCTTAACCCATGTGACAGAAAAAGGCTTGAAACGATATCAGCAAATAAGATAGCGTGTATCGACTCAAGCCTGACCTTGATTAACCCAGTAGTAAAAAGAAGCCAGCATTATAGGTGCAATGCAATGCTATTGGCGCAGCTAAATTGTTGGTGCGTTCTTGAATATAACCAAAGACAAGTGAAGGAATCAGCACCGCCATCGCCCATACTGGGGGGTGATTGATAAAATGCGCTAGAACAAACAGTAGACTCGTTAGCACGTTGGCTAGTGAGAAAATAGACCAGCGCTGCTGTAAGCGTTGGGCCAAAAATGGCTGAATGAAACCTCTAAATATAATTTCTTCAATGATTGGATAAAGCAACACCAAGCTCAACAGCACCGACAGGTCAGTAATGCCGGTGACTCCTTTAGTTGCATATAGCCATAGCCAAACCGGTAATGGCGCCATTATTAGCGATACAAAAATGGGGTCTCTATAAAAGTTAGGCATGCTGGCAGAGAGTTCACTGTGGAAAATTAAAAAAGTACCCTATCATCATTTTTCATTATTTTCCTCTAAGTGGATGCAATTAACGCGCAAGCACTTACAATACAAGCACGTTTTTAGGAGATAGAGATGATAGGAAAGATCATTGGTGGGATGGTTGGCTTCATGATAATGGGAGGTCCCTTTGGGGCGCTCTTGGGTATCTATTTGGGTCATCAGTTTGATCGCGCTCGATCTGGCCCTATCACTGGTGGCCAGCAACAGCAGGCAAGAGACTCTTTTTTCCATACTGTGTTCAGTTTATTAGGTCATGTGGCTAAAGCGGATGGTCGCGTTTCCAGTGATGAAATAGCTCAAGCTGAAGCGTTGATGGACAAGATGGGTCTTGATTCCGTTACCCGAAAGCAAGCTATTGAGCTATTTAAACGTGGAGCCAAGCCCGAATTCTCAATTGATGAGACCATGCAAGATTTTATGCGCGTCTGTGGCAGATATAGCAATCTCAAGCAACAGCTACTTAATTACTTAATCGCACTGGCCATGGCGGATGGCGAGCTAGATCAATTAGAGCAGGATGTCTTGGCTAAGGTGGCGCGTCACTTAGGTTTCAGTGCTGCTTTATTTAAACAATTTATTGACATGATTAAGGCTCAGTCGCAGTTTAGAGGCTCCCATGCTGGCGCAGGCGGTGGCAGACCGTTCAAAGATCAATTGGCAGATGCCTATCGTGCTTTGGGCGTCAGTTCTGAAGACTCCGACAGTCAGATTAAAAGAGCTTATCGAAAGTTAGTCAGTCAAAACCATCCGGACAAATTGATCGGTCAGGGGATGCCCGAAGATATGGTAAATTTAGCCACTGAAAAGACTCAAGAGATTCAGGCAGCCTATGAGTTAATTGTTGAGCATCGAAAATAATGGTGACTTATGCCTTCTAAATTACTGCAATAATTTATTTAGCTAAAATACTTCCACATTGGCAATGCTTTGTTGACCTACTTGCAGACCCTACCTATAATGCACGACCTCTTGAAGAGGGTGGTCCAGAGTTATTTGGTCCACGGTGTCGGTGCGGGATGGAGCAGTCTGGTAGCTCGTCGGGCTCATAACCCGAAGGTCGTTGGTTCAAATCCAGCTCCCGCTACCAATTTTAATAAATTGACACCAAAAAGTAGTGTGCATCGATTGGATTTTGTCTATGCTTGCACTAGTGGGTAGAAGAAAGTAACGCTTTTCAAGGATGAGGGCTTCTATCATGAAATTTCGCGTCGGGTCCGGCGCAAGTCGAGGAGCCCCATATTGGGGCTTTTCTTTAGAAGTTAAAAAATGGGCCACGGCCCATTTTTTGTTGGTTAGGAGAATATCATGGCTGTAGCCGATAGTAAGATCAGGCAGTTGCTCCAGCCGGTTGTTGAGGCCTTGGGGTGTGAGCTGTGGGGCATTGATCTGCAGTCAGGCGCCAAGACCAAACTGCTGCGTGTTTTTATCGATAAAGATAATGATAACGATTTGATCGGTATTGAGGACTGTGAGCGAGTGAGTCGTCAGGCCAGCAGCATTCTTGATGTAGAAGATGTAATCAACGGCGAGTACATATTGGAAGTTTCTTCGCCAGGCATGGATCGCCCACTTTATGAACTTGGGCATTATGAGAAGTATATTGGAGAGGATATTTCACTTAAGTTGCGCTTTCCCTTTGAGGGTCGACGCAATTTTAAGGGCCGTTTGACGGGTGTTGACGGCGATGAAATAATTTTGGTGGCAGCAGATCATGAGTTTCTGTTTCCGGTTGAGGGTATAGAAAAGGCTAACGTGGTTCCTCGCTTTTGAGGCATGTGGAGTTTAATCAATGAGTAAAGAAATTTTAATGGTTGCAGAGGCCGTATCCAATGAAAAGGGTGTGGGCCAAGGTATAATTTTCGAGGCAATTGAACAGGCGCTGGCAACGGCGACTAAGAAGCGCTACGAAGAGGGTGCCAATATTCGCGTTGTGATTGACAGAGAGACCGGTGATTACGAGTCTTTCCGTTGGTGGGATGTGGTTGCCGACGATGTTATGGCTGAACTGGGTACTCAGTTCACTACAGAAGAAGCGATTGAAAAAGATCCAACGTTGAAGGTGGGTGATACCTTTGAAGAGGCTGTTCAGAACATAGCTTTTGGTCGAATTGCTGCCCAAACCGCCAAGCAAGTGATCGTTCAGCGAGTAAAAGATGCTGAGCGTGAAATCATTATTAATCGATTTAAGAATCGCGTTGGTGAGTTATTGAATGGCACGGTTAAAAAGGTAACGCGAGACCATATTGTGGTGGATTTTGGCGATAATGCTGAAGGGATGTTACCCCGCGAAGAGCTGGTAGGCAGAGAGATCTTCCGTATTAATGATCGTACTCGCGTTATTTTGCTGGGTATTAGAGAAGAGACTCGAGGGCCACAGTTGTTAGTCTCACGAGCAACTCCTGATATGTTAGTTCAGTTATTTATGATCGAAGTTCCAGAAATATCTGAAGGCATTATTGAGATTAAGGGTGCTGCAAGAGACCCCGGCCAGCGAGCCAAAATTGCTGTAAAAAGTAAAGATGCGCGTATAGATCCAGTAGGCGCCTGTGTCGGTATGCGTGGTGCGAGGGTGCAAGCGGTTTCAAATGATTTAGATGATGAGCGTGTTGATATTATCCTTTGGGATGACAACCCGGCTCAGTTGGTCATCAATGCGATGGCACCTGCTGAAGTTGAGTCCTTAATTGTAGATGAAGACTCACACTCAATGGATGTTGCGGTTAATGCTGACAATCTAGCGCAAGCCATTGGCAAGGGTGGACAAAATGTACGTCTTGCCTCTGAGCTAACCGGCTGGACGATCAACGTAATGACTACTGAAGACGCTCTAGAGAAACAGGAGGCTGAGTCATCTAACTATGTTGAAAGTTTGATGGAAGCACTCGAT
This sequence comes from uncultured Cellvibrionales bacterium, assembly GCA_913031645.1. Taxonomy (GTDB): domain Bacteria; phylum Pseudomonadota; class Gammaproteobacteria; order Pseudomonadales; family Porticoccaceae; genus HTCC2207. The sequence goes on along the minus strand of CAJWFB010000067.1, from coordinate 2,229 downwards.
GTTGACGAAGATGTAGCTGTGGTATTAGTCGAAGAGGGCTTTACCAGTCTTGAAGAGGTTGCATATGTGCCCCTAGAAGAGATGAGTGCTATTGAAGGCTTTGATGAAGACATTGCGGAAGAGCTGCGTGCACGGGCTAAAGATGCTTTGCTGACTCGCGCGCTGGCAAGTGAAGAACAACTGACTAATGTTGAGCCTGCGGAAGACTTACTGACAATGGAAGGCATGGATAAGTCCTTGGCCTATAAATTGACCGCAAAAAGTATCATTACTATGGAAGATCTGGCCGAACAGGCCGTTGATGATCTTATGGACGTAGAGGGTATGGATGAAGAAAAAGCGGCAGCATTAATAATGACTGCACGTGCACCTTGGTTCGCAGAAGAATAAAGCGAATAATTAATCGGGTTGTAATAGAGGATAACCGATGGCTGAAGTTACAGTAACTGAACTAGCAAAAACCGTGGGGGCATCTGTCGATCGTTTGCTAATGCAAATGAAAGAGGCCGGCCTCTCCCATGATTCGGCTGAGGCCAGTGTCTCTGACGATGAAAAGCAGACTCTGCTCGGCTACCTTAAAGGCCTGCATGGCGAAAATTCGGGTGAGCCCAAGAAAATTACTCTCAGGCGTAAGACGGTCAGTACTTTACGGTCCGGAAATCGCAAGACTGTCAATATTGAAGTTCGCAAGAAACGAACGTATATCAAGCGTAGTGACGAAGATTTGCAGGCGCAAGTTGATCTTGAGGCTGAGGTTAAAGTACGTGAAGAAGCCGAGCTAGCGGCTCAGCAGCAAGCTGAATTAGAAACGCAAGCGGCGCTCGAAGCAGCGGCGCAAGCGACGGTGTCTGAAGAGCCCACATCTGGAGTGGCTGCTCCTGCCACCAGAAGAGCTTCAGGTACCGATAATATTGAACAACAACGGATTGCCGCGATTTCAAATCGTCGCAAAGCCGAAGAAGATGTGCGTAGAGCAGCCGAGCAAAAAGCCCAAGAAAAACTTGATGAAGAAGCTCGTAAGGCGGCTGAAGCAGCCTCTGTGCTTGCCAGTGAAGAAGCTAAGAAAGCCGGAAAGACTACAAAACAAGCGCCTATTGTGGCTGCCGAGCCGGTTCAAGATAAGGCCCGCAGACACGATAAGCCCAATGATGATGATGATAAATTGGCGAGAAAAGCCAAGAAACCGCTGGGTAAGGTAGGTAAGAAAAAGCCTCGATTACAGCTCGATGATGGCGATGATAGATTTGGTAAAAACCGTCTTAAAGCCTCGCGCAAAGCGCTTAAGATGGATAATAAACACACTTTTACAAGACCAGTTGAGAAGAAAACCTTTGAGGTTGCTATACCTGAAGAGCTAACCGTGGGAGATCTAGCAGCCAAGATGGCGCTAAAGTCTGGGGTAGTCATAAAAGGCTTGATGAAACTAGGTGTGATGGCCAATGTTAATCAGGTGATCGATCAAGAAACTGCTTTTTTGGTGGTTGAAGAGCTTGGACATCAACCGATGGCGGCTGTTGAAAATACGGTTGAAGATCAATTGGCCAAGCAGTTCGAAGACATTGAAAGTGTTAATGATGGAGAGGCCCGTGCGCCGATCGTCACGGTCATGGGCCATGTCGATCACGGCAAGACCTCACTTCTTGATAGAATCAAGAAAACCCATGTTGCTTCAGGAGAGGCCGGCGGCATAACTCAGCATATTGGTGCTTATCATGTGAATACCCCAAAAGGCATGGTGACCTTTTTAGATACACCGGGACACGCAGCCTTTACCGCTATGCGTGCACGTGGAGCCCAGGCTACTGATGTGGTAATTTTGGTGGTCGCTGCTGATGATGGGGTTATGCCTCAGACTGAAGAGGCTATTCAACATGCTCGAGCAGCTGGTGTCCCTCTAGTTGTCGCCATTAATAAGATGGACAAAGAGGGTGCAGACCCCGAGAGAGTGACCAGTGAGCTGGGAGCAAAAGACGTCATACCTGAAGAATGGGGCGGCGACATTCAGTTTATCAAATTGTCTGCAGAGACCGGTGACGGTATTGAGGAGCTACTCGAAGCGGTGTTGTTGCAAGCTGAGCTGCTCGAATTGAAGGCACCTGTCGATGTGCCTGCTCGAGGCGTGATCGTTGAGTCAAGAATTGATAAAGGCCGAGGCGTTGTTGCCACTGCTCTTGTACAGCAAGGTACTCTTCGTAAAGGTGACTTTATGCTAGCGGGCGAAAGTGTGGG